>DATDJX010000229.1:0-2709 GCA_036520275.1 Asanoa sp. | reverse complement strand
TCCTGTACGACGCGGTGAAGCTGCTGTGCGCGGGCTATCTGCTCTGGCTGGCCTGGCAGACCGTACGGGCCGGCAAGCCGTCGCTGTTCACGCCGGCAGCGACATCGTCGCCGGACCCGCCGCGCAAGCTGTTGCTGATGGGCCTGGTCACCAACCTGCTCAACCCCAAGATTGCCGTGTTGTACGTCTCGCTGCTGCCGCAGTTCATCGACCCGGCGCGCGGCGGAGTTGCGTCTCAGGCGCTCCTGCTCGGGCTCGTGCAGATCTCGATCGCGCTGACCGTGAACTGCCTGATCGTGCTCGCCGCCGGCGGGATCTCGCGGTGGCTCACTGCGCGGCCGGCGTGGCTGCGGCTGCAGCGGTGGTTCATGGCGACGGTGCTGGGCGCGCTCGCGCTGCGCCTGGTTACCGACCGCCGCCCGGCCGTGGTCTCCTAGTCGGCATGGCTTATCAGTCCGTCAATCCCGCCAATCTGGCGGACGTGGTCGCTTCGATCGACCTCGCTTCCGCGTCGGACTTCGTGGACGCCTGCCGGACCGCACGGTCGGCGCAGCGGACCTGGGCGCGCGTGCCGGCACCCGTGCGCGGCCAGGTTGTCGCCAATCTCGGCCGCCTGGTCCGCGACAACGCCGCGGCGCTGGCGTCACTGGTGACGCGCGAGACCGGCAAACCGATCGTCGAGGCGCGGGGCGAGGTGCAGGAGATCGTCGACACGTGCGACTTCTTCCTCGGCGAGGGGCGGCGGCTGTACGGGCAGACGGTGCCCTCGGAGATGCCGGACAAGCAGCTGTTCACGTTCCGGGTGCCGGTCGGGGTTGCGGCGATCGTGACGGCCGGGAACTTTCCGGTGGCCGTACCGTCCTGGTACCTGGTGCCCGCTCTGCTGTGCGGGAACGCGGCGGTGTGGAAGCCGGCGGAGTACGCGGCTGCGTCGGCCTCGGCGCTTGCCGCGCTGATATCGCGGGCCGGCGTGCCGGACGGGGTGTTCCGGATCGTCCACGCAGACGGCGCGTCCACATTCGACGGATTGTCCGTGGCGCTGTCGGAGGGGCTCATCGACAAGATCGGCTTCACCGGGTCGTCGGGGATCGGCGCGCGGATCGGCGCGCTGGCCGGACAGCACCTGCAGACCCCGTGCCTCGAGCTGGGCGGCAAGAACCCGATGGTGGTCACGGCCGACGCCGACCTGTCGCTCGCCGTCGAGGGTGCGCTGTTCGGCGGCTTCGGCACGGCGGGCCAGCGGTGCACGTCGTTGGGCACGGCGATCGTGCACGAATCGGTGTATCCGCAATTCGTGTCGCTGCTGTCCGAGGCCGTGTCCTCGGCGGTGATCGGGGACCCGGCCCGCGACGATGTCCTCTATGGACCCCTTCTGGCGCCGAGGTTCGCAGCGCGGTTCGAGGAGTACCTGGGCTGGATCGGGCCGCACCACCGGGTGCTCGGGTCGTCGGGGCGCTTGGGGCGGATCGGGCCGGCCAACCCACGGACCGGCTTCGTCGGCGACGCGGCGGCGGGGCTGTACTACCACCCCGTCGTGGTGGCTGACCTCCGCCCGGACGACGCCCTGTTCTCGACGGAGACGTTCGGGCCGATCGTGGGCGTCATGCCGTACTCCACCTTGGATGAGGCGATCTCGTTGGCCAACGCGCCGGGATACGGGCTGTCGTCGTCGATCTACACCACCGATCCGCGGTCGGCGTTCGCCTTCCGCGAGGGCGTCTCGGCCGGGATGGTCAGCGTGAACAACTCGACGTCGGGCGCCGAGGCGCACCTCCCGTTCGGCGGCAACGGCCGCTCCGGCAACGGCTCGCGCCAGTCCGGGATGTGGGTGCTCGACCAGTTCACCCGCTGGCAGGCGATGAACTGGGACTACTCCGGCCGGCTGCAGAAGGCCCAGATGGACACCGCCGTGATCGAGCCCGACCTGTCGTACCGCCTCTAGTGTCCCGCGCCTGAAATCCGTCGTCGGCCTACCGGCGCCGATGGCATGCGGCCCTCAGGCAGCCGACGGCGAGATCGCTCTCGGAAAGTATTGGAATGGATCGTTCCGCTCTGCTAAAACTAATGGAACAGAGCATTCCGGTCCGTTATCAGGAGTGAGACACCATGAGCACCGCAGTCCTCGACCTCGCCCCGGCCGCCCCGACTGATGCCACGCCCGCCGTCCGGTCACGGCGCTGGCTCGGCCTGTTCGCGGTCCTCACCGCGACGATCATGAACCTCCTCGACACCACCGTGGTCAACGTGGGCGCCCCCTCGATCCGGGCCTCGCTGGGCGGCTCGTACGCCAGCCTCCAATGGATCGCCGCCAGCTACACGCTCGCGCTCGCGGTCGGCCTGCTGACCGGCGGGCGGCTGGGTGACATGTACGGGCGCAAGCGGCTCCTGCTCGTCGGCGTCGTCGGGTTCGTCGCCGCGTCGCTGCTGTGCGCTCATCGGCTTCTCGACGATCCTGGGCCCGATTGTCGCCGGTGCGCTCATCGACGCCGACATCGCCGGCACCGGATGGCGCATGATCTTCGCGATCAACCTCCCGCTGGGCGCGTTCGCGCTGGTCGCCGGGCTCAAGGCGCTGCCGTCCGCGTCCACCGGCGTCCGGACCCGCCTGAACCTGACCGGCACGCTGACCGCCGCCGCCGGCATGTTGCTGCTGGTCTTCCCGCTCGTGCAGGGCCGCGAGCTCGGCTGGCCCGCGTGGTCGCTCGCGAT
>DATDJX010000228.1:0-3077 GCA_036520275.1 Asanoa sp. | reverse complement strand
GGATCGCGACCCGGGAGACGATCCGGTCGGTGACCCGGCGCAGCGTGCGCACCGGAGCGACGGAGGGCGAAGTGGCCAGAAAGAACCGGCGCGGCGACGACGAGTTCGCCGAGGACCGTCTCGACGACGAGGCGTTCGACGACGTCCTCGACGACGACGCGGATGATGATGTCGACGTCGACGACGAGCCGGTGTCGCGTGGCGGCACCGCCACGCGCTCGCGGGCCCGGGCCGAGTCGGAGAGCGTCCCGCGCACCCGCACGGAAACCGGTCGGCTGGGCATCTTCGGCCGGATCGCCCGGTTCTTCCGCGAGGTCGTCGCCGAGCTTCGTAAGGTCATCTGGCCGACCCGCAAGGAGCTGTTGACCTATACGGCCGTGGTCGTCACGTTCGTCGCCATCATGCTGGCGGTCGTGACGCTGCTCGACTTCGGCTTCGGCAAGGCCGTGTTCTGGGTCTTCGGCAACTGATTCGAGACAGACGGAAGTGAGCGACGTGCCTGAGTACGACGAGACCGCCTCGGTGGCCGGCGACATCCAGCCGACGGCCTGGCCGGCGACGACCGACGATTCGGCCGAGGTCGCCGACAGCGGGACCGACGAGCCGGCGGCGGGGGCGGACGCCACCACGGCCGCAGCCGCCGCCCTGGGCGTTGCGGCGGCCGCCGAGCCCGAGCCGGCGCTGGTCGAGACCGACGAGAACTACGATCCGGTGGCCGAGCTGCGGCAGAAGCTGCGCTATGCACCGGGCGACTGGTATGTGGTGCACTCCTACGCCGGCTACGAGAACAAGGTCAAGGCCAACCTCGAGACGCGGATCACGAGCCTCGACATGGAGGAGTTCATCTTCCAGGTCGAGGTGCCGACCCGCGAGGAGGTCGAGGTCAAGAACGGCAAGCGCCTGCAGGTGCAGAACAAGGTCTTCCCCGGATACATCCTGGTCCGGATGGACCTGAGCCCGGAGTCGTACTCCTGCGTGCGCAACACCCCCGGTGTCACCGGCTTCGTCGGCGCGACCGACCGGGCCGACCGGCCCGCGCCGCTCTCGCTCGACGAGGTGCTCAAGTGGCTGGCGCCGGCGGTCGAGACCGAGACGAAGAAGGCCAAGCCCGAGGTCAGGGTCCTCGACTTCGAGGTTGGTGACTCGGTCACGGTGACCGACGGCGCGTTCGCGTCGCTGCCGGCGACGATCAGCGAGATCAACGCCGACCAGCAGAAGCTCAAGGTGCTGGTGTCGATCTTCGGCCGGGAGACGCCGGTCGAGCTCAACTTCAACCAGGTCGCGAAGATCTGAAACCGCTGCTGTACGCTTGAGTGTCGGCCCATCGGGCCGCGCTTGGCCGTGCGCGCGTTCCGGCCGGCACGACCACGTTTCCAGCCCCAGGAAGAGACATGCCTCCGAAGAAGAAGCTCGTCAAGACCTTCACGCTGCAGCTGCCGGCGGGTCAGGCCACGCCGGCGCCGCCGGTCGGGCCGGCACTCGGTCAGCACGGCGTGAACATCATGGAGTTCTGCAAGGCCTACAACGCCCAGACCGAGTCGCAGCGTGGCGACATCGTGCCGGCCGAGATCAGCGTCTACGAGGACCGTACGTTCACCTTCGTCCTCAAGACCCCGCCCGCGGCCCGTCTCCTGATCAAGGCGGCCGGCGTGCCCAAGGGTTCCGGCGTGCCGCAGAAGGACAAGGTCGGCTCGGTGACCCGCGACCAGCTGCGCGAGATCGCCGAGCGCAAGATGGCCGACCTCAACGCCAACGACGTCGAACAGGCCGAGAAGATCATCGCGGGCACGGCCCGGTCGATGGGCATCACGGTCCGCGACTGACCCCGATTCGTGGGAGGGCAGCCTCGCCGCCCGCCAGCTACCACAGGAGAACGACAGACATGCAACGCAGCAAGGGCTACCGCAAGGCGGCCGAACAGATCGACCGGACCAAGCTCTACAGCCCGGCCGAAGCGATCAAGTTGGCCAAGGAGAGCGGCACGGTCAAGTTCGACCCGACCGTCGAGGTCGCGATGCGCCTCGGCGTCGACCCCCGCAAGGCCGACCAGATGGTCCGCGGCACGGTCAACCTGCCCCACGGCACCGGCAAGACAGCCCGTGTGATCGTGTTCGCGGCCGGCGCCAAGGCCGACGAGGCCGTCGCCGCCGGCGCCGACGAGGTCGGCACCGACGACCTGGTCGCCCGCATCCAGGGGGGCTGGCTCGACTTCGACGCGGCGATCGCCACCCCCGACCAGATGGCCAAGATCGGCCGGATCGCGCGGATCCTGGGCCCGCGCGGCCTGATGCCGAACCCGAAGACCGGCACCGTCACGATGGACGTGGCGAAGGCGGTTTCCGACATCAAGGGCGGCAAGATCACGTTCCGGGTGGACAAGCACTCCAACCTGCACCTGATCATCGGCAAGGCATCCTTCAGCCAGGACCAGCTGATCGACAACTACGCCGCCGCTCTCGACGAGGTGCTGCGGGCCAAGCCGTCCGCCGCCAAGGGCAAGTACCTGAGGAAGGTCACCTTCGCCACCACGATGGGCCCCGGCGTCCCGGTCGACCCGAACGCGGTGAAGAACCTCAAAGAGGCCGCCGAGGCCTGAGCCTCGCCGGTCGCCGACGCACGGTCACCCGACGCCCCCGCCGCCCCCGGGCCGCGGGGGCTTCGCGTCTCTCCCCTCCCATGATCATGCGGGACGGGGTGCGGGAGCCCGTGGAACGTCTGGCAGGCTCGGGTCCGTGCGGCTGGAGAACCTGTCCTACCGGTACGGCCGGCAGGGCCCTTGGGTGTTGCGCGACGTCGACGCCATGGCGGCACCCGGCGAAGCCGTCGTCGTGCTCGGCCGCAACGGTGCCGGCAAGTCCACGCTGCTGCAGCTCGCCGCCGGCGTGCTGCACCCGACCCGCGGCGCGGTCCGCGACCGGCCCGGGCCCGTCGGCTTTGCGCCGGAACGGTTCCCCGCCGACCAGCCCTTCAGCGTCCACGGCTACCTCGCGGCCATGGCCCGACTGGCCACCGTCGACAGCCGGGAGGCCGGGGCCTGGATCGAGCGGCTGGGCCTGACGCCCTACCGCGACGTTCGG
>DATDJX010000227.1:0-9597 GCA_036520275.1 Asanoa sp. | reverse complement strand
GCGATCATCACAAATGCCAGCGGAAGGACGGTCAGGAAGTCCACCATCGGGCACCTTTCGGCTTGGTTGGTCCGGAATCTACCGAGATCCGAGGGCCGAGGTGACGCAGTTGCACGAAGGCGTAGTCCAGACGCGCTTCGTTGGTCTTGAGCCGATGTCGTGCCCTGGCCCATGGTTTGTCGTGCGAAGGCCCACGGCGCCCGTGGCGCGCTGACAGGCGAACAGAAACGATGCACAACGTCGCCGGGCCGCGCGGAGACCGCAGGCTCTGCGGTCCCAGGTTTCGGCGTGCACGTCTGGACCGGAGCGGGCCGCGAAACAGCACAAGGCAATGGTCGAGTTCGACGATCCGCGACTGGAGTATCGGCGGCTGTTCAGCGAGGCATGGGGAACGTTCCTGTTAGTGCTCGTTGCCGCGGGCGGCGGCGTCATCGGGGCTACCGACTTCGGGCAGGACCTCACGCTGGCCATGAAGGCACTCGCCCCGGGCATCATGGTGCTGGCGATCATCTTCTTCATGGGCACGATTTCCGGAGCCCACCTCAACCCCGCCGTGACCCTGGCCTTCGCGGTCCGGGGAAACTTTCCCTGGCTCCGCGTGCCCGGGTACATCGTCGCCCAACTCGCCGGAGCGATCCTCGCCTCCCTGGTCCTGCAGTGGTTGTACGGCGGCATCATCAACGGCGCGACCGAACCCACCCCACAGGTGAGCATCTGGGTGGGCATGCTCACCGAGGCGATCCTGACCCTCGGCCTGGTCAGCGTGATCCTGGGCACCGCCTCGGGCGGGCGCAACATCGGCGCGATCGCCGCCCTCCCGGTAGGCGGGTACATCGGCCTGGTGTCGGTGTGGGCCGCGCCGGTCACCGGAGCATCGATGAACCCGGCGCGGTCGTTCGCTCCCATGCTCGTGGCCGGGAAGCTCTCCCACTATTGGATCTACCTCGTCGGTCCGATCCTCGGAGCGATGGTCGCGGTCGGATTCGAATGGATGCTCAGGGGTCGAGCCACCGAGGCCGGTGCGGCAGCGGCTCAGGGATCCCTCGTCGAGGATGACTCCGCCGCCCCCTAGCAGGGCTCCGGGAGCAGCCAGGGCACGGCGCCGAGCCGGCACGGCGCGCCGCGCCTTGACCGCCCGGGCCGCGGCGAGGCCCTCCGGGACGATAGGGCTCTGCCGGCGGCCCGGCCGGTTCATCCCGACCTGGTGACGGCGAGCTCTGACAGGACGAAGTCCGACCAGGTACGGGCGCCGGCGTCGTAGGGGCCGGCGGGCAGCAGCGCACCGGCCCGGATGCCGCCGGTGCCCGGCAGCCACAGCGAGACCACCGGCCGGCGGCGGCCGGTCGCCGCGAGGTAGCCGCGCACCAGGTCCGCGAACGTCAGCTCCTGCGGCCCGGCCAGGTCGCGGACGCGCCCCGCCGGCGGACCGGAGGCGAGCGACGCCAGCCGGGCGGCCACGTCGTCCGGGTCCACCGGCCGCACCCGCAAGCCCGCCGGGACCGGCACAACCGGCAGTCGCGCCAACGCCCGCAGGCCACCGAGGATCATCGGGTAGAACTGCGTCGCGCGCAGGATCGTCCGGGGGATGCCCGCGCCGGCGACGATCCGTTCGCACTCCAGTTGGTCTTCGCATAGCCGAAAGCGACCCGCTCCACGCCGACGATCGAGGGCAGCAGCAGGTGCGACGTGCCCGCGCGGGAGGCCGCGCGCACCAGGATCGCGGTCGCCGTCGGGTCGCCCTTGCGGGCGCTCGCGCCGTGGACGATTGTCGTCACGCCGTCGACGGCGACCTCCACGCCGGCGCCCGTCGCCAGGTCGCCGGCCACCAGGCCGGGGCCGGCGCCGCCCGCCGGGACAGAAAGCCGCACGTCGTATCCGGCCGCCCGCAGCCTCGGGACCAGCCGCTGCCCGAGCGCCCCCGTGCCGCCGGTGACCAGTACGCATGCCATCCCCCACCTCCTACAGCGCCGACCGCTCGACCGGCCAGGATGTGACGGTGGACCGGTTCGGCGCGTACAGAGCCTCGCGCCTCGCCCTGGACCGCCACGGGCGCTCCTTCCTCGCCGGCAACGTCACCCCACCGACCTGGACGGGGCTGTCGCGGTTCCGACTGCCACACCCCCGCACACCGGGGAGCGATCCTGGCATGATCAGCAGTGCATCGGTACAGCGACTCCGACCCGGTCCGGGGGGACATCAATGAGAGCGACGTACGTCTGGCTTTCGCGGCTCATCGCCATCGGTGTGGTGCTCCAGGCGATGTTCATCGCATTCGGCATGTTCGACATCATCAAGGCGGTGGACGACGGCAAGGCATACACATCCGACGCCTACAACGCCGGCCAGTCGCTGCACAGCATCTTCGGCTCGATCATCATCCCGCTGCTCGCCCTGATCCTCCTGATCATCTCGTTCTTCGCGGGTATCCCGGGCGGGACGAAGTGGGCGGCCATCACGTTCGGTCTCGTCGCGCTGCAGTTCGCGCTCGCGGCCGTCTCGTTCGGCGTGCCGTTCATCGGACTGCTACACGGGCTCAACGCCTTCGCCCTGGCCGCGGTCGCCGGCATAGCGGGCCGGCGCGCGCAGACCGCGACGCCGCGCGCCCGGCCGGAGGCCGTCACGCCGGCATGACCGAGCCGCACGACCGGCGGCGCGGCGAGACCGGGCCGCCGGCGCAGCACGGACGGCGACGCCTCATCGGCCTCGTCGCCGCGATCACCGCCACCGTCGCGATCCTCGGGACGCTCGGGTACTTCTGGTTCGCCAGCCTCGTCCCGTCGACGTACTCGGTCATGGACCTGGGGTACGCGGAGGGCGGCGGCGACCCGACCACCGGCCACGCGCACGGCGGCCTCAGCATCGCCACGCTCACCGGCCCCGACAGCAGGCCCGACGTGGCCGTCACGCTGATTGCGCGCGAGGAGTCGTACGCGCTGGCCAGCGGCGAGCGGGTCACCGGCTACACGGTCAACCACACGTCTCCCGGGCCGCTGGTGCGCGCCACCGTGGGCCAGCTCGTCGAGGTGACGCTGGTCAACGACGACGTCTCCGACGGCGTCAGCCTGCACTGGCACGGCGTCGACGTGCCCAACGCCGAGGACGGTGTCGCCGGGGTCACCCAGGACGCGGTGGCGCCCGGCGGGAGCCACGTCTACCGGTTCCGCGCCGAACAGCCGGGCACCTACTGGTACCACTCCCACCAGGCCTCCGAGGAGCAGGTCATGGGTGGCCTGTACGGGGCCCTGGTCGTCGACCCCCGGCAGCCGGCCGCGGGGCAGAATGACGTGGTCGTCCCGGTGCACACCTACGCCGGGCGGCGCGCCGCGGCCGGCCGCACCGGCACCCAGCGGATCGTGGCGACGCCGGGGGACCAGGTCCGCCTGCGGCTGATCGACACCGACAGCGCGCCGCTGCGCGCGACGGTGACCGGCACGCCGTACCGCGTCGTCGCCGTCGACGGGCGCGACCTGAACGGGCCGACGGACGTCACCGACCCCGCCGTCGTCGTGGCCGCCGGCGGCCGGGTCGACCTCGGCGTCACCGTGCCCACGGACGGCAAGGCCGTCCGGTTGGACCTCGGCGCCGGCTCGGCGGTGCTCGTCGGCCCGCCGTCGGCGGCCGACCCAGGTCCGCGCGAGTCGGCCGCCACCCTCGACCTGCTGTCGTACGGGACGCCCCGGCCGACCGAGCTCGTGACCGCCGCCCAGCACCCCGATCGCACCTTCGAGCTGAGCGTCGGACGCCGGCCGGCGTTCGTCGACGGCAGGCCCGGTCTCTTCTGGACGATGAACGGGCATACGTTCCCCGACGTGCCGATGTTCATGGTGCGCTACGGGGACGTCGTCGTCATGACCGTGAAGAGCTCCTCGAGCCAGCCGCACCCGATGCACCTACACGGACACCACGCGCTCGTGTTGTCGCGCGACGGCGTCGCCGCGTCGGGCAGCCCGTGGTGGACGGACTCGTTGGAGGTCGAGAATGGACAGAGCTACGTCGTGGCGTTCCGCGCCGACAACCCCGGCATCTGGCTGGACCACTGCCACAACCTGAAGCACGCCGCGGACGGCATGATCGCCCACGTGGCGTACGAGGGTTACACCACGCCCTACCGGGTCGGCGGCTCCGCCGGCAACGACCCCGAATAGGGCGAACCGCCCGCGCGCTGCCGCGGCACGCCGGCCCGTTCGCGCTGGCCGACCCCGCCCGGGCGCGGGTGGTCCCCGGCGCCGCCGGCTTCGCAGACGTGGCCCCCGCGGGGGCGCGGCCGCCCTGCACTCCGGCGCCGGCGCCGACACGGCCTACCGGGGCGAGCGTCGGTGGGCGCCGGGTCCTCCTTGCCGCCGCCGGACGGGATCCGGTACGCCGCGGCGGCCTGGCTCACCACGACGGGCCGGACCAGGCTCCGGACAAAAGGCACATCCCAAAGGCGCAGTTAAATCTTGGCTCGTACGATTGGCCAGTCTTTGGCATGCTGCCGTTTGGGCCTGGCCCTTCCCGCTGGGCGGCACGTCTCCGGGTGTGGCACCATCTCCTTACCTCGTCCGAGACGTTTGCTTTCAGCCTGAACAGGAGCAGCCATGCGCGCACGCAAAATCGGCCGTTGGGTCGGGGGCGCCGCGATCGCAGGCGTTGCGTTCGGTGCGATAGCGATCTTCACCCCAGCCGCGCACGCCGACTTCCAGTGGGACCGCGCATCAACGTCGAATTCGGGAGTCGTGTGGGTGCCGGCCACCGTCGACCCGAGCGCCACCGCCAGCGTCGACGCAGACGGCTGAGCGGCGGCCGGTCCGACCGATGCCGAGGTTGACCCTGCCCGTGCGGCGCACGCCGCAGGTGGCATGGCTCTTCACCGTGCCGCTCAGCATCCTGGCGGTCGGCCTGACGTTCGCGCTTCAGCTCCCGCTACCCATCCCGCCCCGCGACTGGTACCTCGCCATCCTGTTCTTCGGCCTCTTCCTGGTGGCCGACGCGACCGTCATGCGGTTCGAGATCCGGCGACAGGCGATCACCGTCACGGTGGCCGAGGTACCGCTGCTCATCGGCCTTTTCTATCTGTCGCCCCTGCTCCTCGTCACGGTGCGCGCTGCCGCCGCGGCCATCACGCGGGCACGGCGTGGGCGCGAGCAGGCTTCGGTGAAGCTCTGGTTCAACGTCGCGAGCGTGGCGGCGTCCGTGGCCGTCAGCAAGGCCATCGTCATCGGGCTCGAGCCGAGCGACGCCGCTTGGGACCTCCGTGACCCGACCACCTGGCTGGTCCTCTGTCTTGCGGTTGCCGCCGGTGTCCTCATCACGATGGTGTCGGTGGTCGGTGTCATCACGCTCGTGAACGGCCGCGCGTCGAACCGCGACATCGCCCGCGCAACGGTTCCCGGGCTCATCGTGACCGGCGTCAACATCACCGTGGGCCTCGCCGCCCTCCTCGTCATCAAGGCGACCCCGTGGGGCATCGTGCTCCTGGCCGTCCTGGTGATCGTGTTCGTCGTCGCCTACCGCTCCTATGCGCAGTTCGTCCAACAACATCGGACCTTGTCCGAGATGTACGACCTGATGCGCGGCATCCGCGATGCGCGGTACTCGGGCATGCTCGCGGACGCGCTGCTCCATCGGCTGCGCGAGATGCTGCGGGCCGAACACGCGACGCTGTGGCTTCCGGTGCAGGCCCGATTCCCGGAGGTCCTGCACACCGCCCAGGTCGACGCTTCCGGGCTGCTCGACACGCCGGGTAGCCCGGATCCGCTCCGCCGCCTCGCGCTGGAAAGGGGCGAAACGGTCGCGCTCACCGCAAAGCTCGGCGATCCCCAGCTCCTCGCGCGGATGCGCTCGGAAGGGTTGCGTAAGGACGCGATCGTCGTCCCGCTCCGTTCGGGCGACGCGGTGATCGGCACGCTCGATGTGAGCGGCCGGCTCAACGACGCGGTGGAGTTCGATCCCAACGACGTGCGCCTCATGGAGACCGTGGCGGCACACGTGGCGGTCGCGGTGGAAAACTCGCGCCTGGTCGACCGGTTGCGCTTCGACGCCGCGCATGACGCGCTGACGGGCCTGGCCAACCGGCGGCGGCTCACCGCGGCGCTCGAGGAGTCGGTGGGCGTGCGCGCGCCCGGCGAGATGGTGGCGCTCCTGCTGTTCGACGTCGCCGGGCTCCGCCAGGTCAACGAGTCGCTGGGGCACGCGGCCGGCGACCAGGTGCTCGTCGAGGTCGCCCGGCGGCTGCGGGCCTCCGCTCCGTCGTCCGCGCTGGTCGGGCGGATCGGCGGCGACGAGTTCGCGGTCACATTGCGGGTCGACAGCTCCGACTCCGCGCTCGGCCTCGCGAAGGACCTGCGCAATCAGGTCCGCGACCAGATGGTCTTCGGCACGCTGACCCTCGATGTCGACACGGCCGTCGGCGTCGTGGTCCACCCCGACCACGGCAGCGAGCCGGCCACGCTCATCCAGCGCGCCGACCTCGCCACCACCGCCGCCAAGACCGTGCCGGGCAGCATCCAGCTCTACAACCCCGGCCTCGAGTCCCGCTCGGTGCGCCGCCTGGCGCTGGCCGGCGACCTGCGCCGGGCGATCGACAACGACGAGCTCGACGTCTACTTCCAGCCCAAGGTGACGCTGGGCGACCGCCGGCTCATCGGCGTCGAGTGCCTGGCCCGCTGGGAGCACCCGGCGCACGGTTCCGTCCCGCCGGAAGACTTCGTCGCCGTCGCCGAACACACCGGGCAGCTCGGCCACCTCACCGAGGCCGTGCTGAAGGAGGGCCTGCGGCGCTGCCGCGACTGGTCGGCCACCAACCACCCCCTGTCGATCGCGGTCAACCTGTCCACCCGCACGCTCACCGACCCCGACTTCCCGACCCGCGTGCAGGAGCTGCTCGGCGAGTACGGCGTGCCGCCGCACCGGTTGACCTTCGAGATCAAGGAGGAAGGCGTCCTGGACGGCACCGATCGTCCGATGCCGACCCTGCACCGGCTGCGCGACATCGGCGTACGGCTCTCCGTCGACGACTTCGGCACCGGCTACTCGTCGCTGTCCTACCTGCGCCGGCTGCCCGTCCACGAGGTCAAGGTCGACCGCTCGTTCGTGCAGGGCATGGCGACCGACCCCGGCGACCTCGCGATCGTCAACGCGGTGGTGACGCTGTCCCAGCAGTTCGGGCTGACCGTTGTCGCGGAGGGCGTGGAGAGCGAGCTGACGCTCGAGCTGCTGCAAGACATCGGCTGCGAGGTCGGCCAGGGCTTCCTGTTCAGCCGGCCGCTGCCCTACGAGCGGCTCGAGGCATGGTTCGCGGCGCGGACCGAGAGCGAGCCGGCGCAGGGCGGCGGCGAGGTGCGTCGGCTGCGCGCGGTCACGTAGCAGCGCGCCGGGTATCCGATTTCACCGCCCGAAGGGCGCCGTGTACTCTTACCGTGCGCGTGCTCCGGGCAGCGCAAGCCCCCTTAGCTCAGTCGGCAGAGCGTCTCCATGGTAAGGAGAAGGTCTACGGTTCGATTCCGTAAGGGGGCTCTGCCACACCACGCGGCGGTGTAGCTCAGTTGGCAGAGCAAGCGGCTCATAATCGCTGTGTCGCCGGTTCAAGTCCGGCCACCGCTACTGTGCGACCGGTGCCATGGGCGCCCGTTTTGCTGGTCCGGGGTCGTTCCGGCTACTCTGGACCGCCGTACCCCGTTCGTTTGCGAGGAAGGCACTCCGCTCGTGGCCAAGGCGACCGACATCCGTCCCAAGATCACTTTGGCGTGCGTGGAATGCAAGGAGCGCAACTACATCACGCGCAAGAACCGCCGCAACGACCCAGACCGCATCGAGCTGAGGAAGTTCTGCCCGCGCGATGGTCGCCACACGGTCCACCGCGAGACCCGCTGACCGGACGGTCCCCGACGCCGCCCCGGCTTCCGGCCCGGGCGGCGTTTTCGCGTCCTCCGATCGGGTCGGGCCGCGTTGATCACGGAAGTGCGGCCGGATGTGATCGCTCCCGAGGTGCCGTGGTCTCATGATCAACGCGGCGGGCGCCGGGCGGGTAGGTTCTCTGCCATGGCCCTGAACCCGTCCCACGTCGGCCGCGAGTACCCGCAGGGCGCGCCCTACCTGGTCGGCCGCGAGAAGATCCGCGAGTTCGCGCGGGCGATCGGCGCGATCGATCCCGCCTACCACGACGTCGAGGCCGCCAAGGCGCTCGGCTATCCCGACCTGGTCGCGCCGCCGACGTTCGCGACCGTGGTCGCGATGGCGGCCAACGCAGACATGATCGAGGATCCGGAGCTCGGCATGGACTACTCCCGGGTGGTGCATGGCGACCAGCGGTTCGCGTACACCCGTCCACTCGTGGCCGGCGACGAGGTGGTCACCCGTACGGTGATCGAGGAGATCACGTCGCGCGGGGGCCACGACTTCGTCACCGCCCGTACCGACGTCACAACGACCGCCGGCGAGCCCGTCGTGACGGCCTGGTCGAAGCTCGTCGTCCGCGGGGAGAGCTGAGATGGACCTGCCGACGAAGGCCTACCGCGTCACCCGCGCCGACCTGGTCCGCTACGCGGGCGCCTCCGGCGACTTCAACCCGATCCATTGGAACGAGCGGTTCGCGCGCTCGGTCGGCCTGCCCAACGTGATCGCCCATGGCATGTTCACCATGGCCCTGGTCGGCCGCGCCGTCACCGAGTGGGCCGGCTCGCCGGACGCGGTGGTCGACTACAACGTGCGGTTCACCCGGCCGGTCGTCGTTCCCGACGACGACCTGGGCGCCGAGATCGAGGTCAACGCCACGGTCCGGTCCACCGGCGAGGACGGGCTGACCCACCTCGACCTCACCGCCACCTGTGCTGGCGAGAAGGTGCTCGCCCAGGCGCGGGCCGTGGTCAGGACCCGTTAGCGGCGATGCGCCCGGGTTGGGAAAGTCACGCGGCTACCCGTACACTGGTCCGCCGTGGGGTTCGAGACTCCTCCGAAGGCGGCTGCCTGCGGCAAGGGTCCCGCCTCCCGCACAGGGGTGTAGCTCAACTGGCAGAGCAGCGGTCTCCAAAACCGCAGGCTGCAGGTTCAAGTCCTGTCACCCCTGCGCCTATGGCCTGACCGGCTCCCGAGGTTGGCAACGCCGAGCAGCGCCCGTGGTGCGGCTCGGGCGGATCGCGACCCGGGAGACGATCCGGTCGGTGACCCGGCGCAGCGTGCGCACCGGAGCGACGGAGGGCGAAGTGGCCAGAAAGAACCGGCGCGGCGACGACGAGTTCGCCGACGACCGTCTCGACGACGAGGCGTTCGACGACGTCCTCGACGATGAGGCGGATGATGATATCGACGTCGACGACGAGCCGGTGTCGCGCGGCGGCACCGCCACGCGCTCGCGCGCCCGGGCCGAGTCGGAGAGCCTCCCGCGCACCCGCACGGAAACCGGTCGGGTGGGCATCTTCGGCCGGATCGTCCGGTTCGTCCGGGAGGTCGTCGCCGAGCTTCGTAAGGTCATCTGGCCGACCCGCAAGGAGCTGTTGACCTATACGGCCGTGGTCGTCACCTTCGTCGCCATCATGCTGGCGGTCGTGACGCTGCTCGACTTCGGCTTCGGCAAGGCCGTGTTCTGGGTCTTCGGCAACGGATTCGAGACAGACGGAAGTG
>DATDJX010000226.1:0-4791 GCA_036520275.1 Asanoa sp. | reverse complement strand
CAGGGGGCAGCGACGCCGCCGGCGCTGCGGGCGCGCGACCACATCGAGCACACGACGGACCGCCTGGCGGCCGAGCCCTGGGACCGGCTCGGCGCCAGCCGCACCGACCGGCTGCGCGAGGTGCTCCGCCCGCTCGCGGTGCGGGCCCGCGCCGCCCTCCCCGCGCAGACTCCGATCGGCCTCCCCTTGATCGTCTAACCCGCCGATCTTGCACTTGTCTCCCGCCAAGTCGGGCAAATCGACGGGATAAGTGCAAGATCGGCGGAGTCGCGTCGAGCCGGATCTGCAACGCCCGGCCGCGCACGGCCGGCACCATGCGGATCATCCGCGTCCGCCGCCTTCCGCCGCCACGAGACCCGGCACCGCCCGCCATCTCGGGTACGGGATCACCGGCGGTCGCCGGGCGCGTATGGTGGTCCGGACGATCACGGCCGTGCTCGTCCTTCGACCGCGTGCCGCCGCCCGTTGTGGGCCCTGCCACTCCGGCAGCCCGTATACCCCAGGTGAGGTACCTTTTTGCGGTTGCGGTCCGGCAGCCGGCTACGACGCCGGTACGAGCGCGGGATCGCCGCCTGAGTGGTGCGGGAGCGCGTTGGGTAGGGAGTGCGAATGCTGACGGCAGGGGACCTGGTCGGTGATCGCTACCGCCTGGCCAACCGCATCGCCGGAGGCGGAATGGGCGAGGTCTGGCGCGCCACCGATGAGGTGCTCGGCCGTACGGTCGCCGTCAAGATCCTGCACACCCGCGCGATCGCCCATCCCGGCTTCGGCGCGCGTTTCCGCCACGAGGCGCGGACCATGGCCGCACTGCACCACCCCGGCGTCGTCGACGTCTACGACTACGGCGAGGCGGACGAGTCGGCCGACGCGCCGGTGGCCTACCTCGTCATGGCACACGTCGACGGCCAACCGCTGTCCGAGAAGATCACCGCCGCCGGTCGCCTCGACGCGACCGAGACCATGGCCGTGGTCGCGCAGACCGCCCGGGCCCTGCAGGGCGCTCACGCCGCCGGCGTCGTCCACCGCGACGTGAAGCCGGGCAACCTGCTCGTGCGCCCGGACGGCACGGTCATGCTGGTCGACTTCGGCGTCGCCCGCTCCGCCGACGCGACGGCGCTGACCGGCGTCAACGAGGTTGTCGGCACCGCCCTCTACATGGCGCCGGAGCAGGTCGCGAAGCGACCGATCACGCCGGCCACCGACGTCTACGCGCTCGGCGCCGTCGCCTACCACTGCCTCGCCGGCCACCCGCCGTTCGTCGGCGACAACCCGCTGACGGTGGCGCTGCGCCACCTCGACGAGGAGCCGCCGCCGCTGCCCGACGACGTGCCGCCCCGGGTGCGCGCGCTGGTGATGCGCGCGCTGCAGAAGGAGCCGCAGGACCGCTTCCCGAGCGCGGCGGTGATGGCCTCGGAGGCGCAGGCGGTGCTCGGGCGGCGGCGAACCAACGGCCGGCCCGCCGACGGCGACCTGACGACCGTGCTGCCGACCGAGAACTGGCGCGGCGGCATGCCGGTCGCCGGCGGACCCGCGCCCTCGGACACGTTCCCCACGACGGGCGCCGGCGACACCGCCCCGGTTGCCGGTGCGGCCACCGGCTTGGGACCGGAACTCGCGTCGTCGCGCACACCGACGGCCGGCGAGAGCACGCTCGACGGCGGCGCAACGGCCGGCGCCGGCGGGCGAACCGCCCGCCGGCGGCGCCTCGCCGTCGTCGTCGCGGCGGTGGTCGTCGGCGTGGCCGCCATCGCGGTCATCCTGGCGCTGACCGATCCCCTCGGCGGCGGCACCGGCCGAGACGCCAGCCCGTCGCCGACGCCGGGCGCCTCCCAGCCCGCGGCCGAGAGCCGCAGCGGCGCTCGCCCGACAACCGGTCGCGCGGGCCCCGCGGTGGTGCCCGGCGGTTCGCGCTCCGCGCCGGCGGGTGGCGGCGCCACGCCGTCGAGCCAGCCGACCGGAGCGCCGCCGACCCGGCCGGCGCCCAGCACGGGTCCGACCGGCGGGGCCACCCCCGGGCCCACGCCCCCGCCGACCGGCGAGCCGACCGGAGTGGTGCCCACCGACGTGATCCCGCCGCCGCCCGCGGGTAACCAGGGCTGACACCGTTCGCGGGCGGCGCGAGATCCGGTGAGTCGGACCGCGCGCAAGGACCGTTCGCGGGTCCGGCCGGAGCGCCGCCGACCCGGCCGGCGCCCAGCACGGGTCCGACCGGCGGGGCCACCCCCGGGCCCACGCCCCCGCCGACCGGCGAGCCGACCGGAGTGGTGCCCAACCGACGTGCTGACACCGTTCGCGGGCGGCGCGAGATCCGGTGGGTCGGACCGCACGCAAGGACCGTTCGCGCCGTGGGTCCGGTGGGACCCGCCCGGTGCATCGCGGCGCGGTCGGACGTCCTACTGCGACGGCTGTGGCAGATCGCACTTGATCTTCGGGTTGGCGCCGACGTAGTTGAGCGGGCCGGCGACGATGGTCACGAGCGTCGTCCCCAGCTTCGCGCAGCTGTCGCCGCCGCTGTAGTAGCCGCGCTGGCCGGCAGCGACCGCACCGATGATCAGCCAGATGACGACGATCAGCCCGCCTATCGAGAATCCGCGCACCGTACCTCCCAGGTCCGTGGCGTCCATATCACTGCCGCCAGAGTGGCGTTCACCAATACCCGGGCCGAGGGTGATCGCAAACAAGGACCGGATCTGCGCAGGACAAGCAATGCCCCGTGCCGGCCCACGGTGCCGGACCGACGGAACCGACGCAACCGTGGTCGGGGCGTCGCCGAGCTCGGACGCGGACCACGACGGCGACCGTCCTAGAGACGGTCGTATGCGTCGATCGTCAGGAACTCCGGAAGGTCGTCGCGGAGGGCGATCCGGGTGAACACGTCGCGGGTCTCGTCGGGGCGACCCTTGTGCCACACGTCCTCGCCGACGTCCGCGCGGATGCGGGCCATCTCCTCCTCGAGCACGGTCTCGACCAGCTCGCGTGTCACCGTCCGTCCGTCGTCCAACCGCGCGCCGTGGCGGATCCACTGCCACACCTGTGAACGCGCGATCTCGGCGGTCGCCGCATCCTCCATCAGGCCGTCGATGCCCGCGGCGCCGCGCCCGGACAGCCAGAACGAAAGGTAGCGGAAGCCCACGCTGACGTCGTTGCGCAGCCCGGCCTCGGTGATCGACCCCGGCGTCTCCCCCGCGGCGAGCAGGTGCTCGGGCGTGATCGCGACGTCGTCGCGCCGACGGTCGATCTGGTTGGGCCGCTCGCCCAGCACGGCGTCGAATTCCTCGGTCGCCGCCGGCACGAGGTCGGGATGCGCGACCCAGGTGCCGTCGAACCCGGCGCCGGCCTCGCGCCGCTTGTCCTCGCGGACGGCGTCGATCGCGCGCCGGTTGGCCTCGCGGTCACGCCGAGAGGGGATCAGCGCCGCCATGCCGCCCATCGCGAACGCGCCGCGCCGGTGGCAGGTCGCGACGAGCAGCTCGGTGTAGGCGCGCATGAACGGCGCGGTCATCGTGACCGACGTGCGGTCCGGTAGCACGAACGCCGGGTTGTCGCGGTACGTCTTGATCATCGAGAAGATGTAGTCCCAGCGCCCGGCGTTCAGGCCGTACGAATGGTCGCGCAGCTCGAAGAGGATCTCCTCCATCTGGAACGCGGCCGGCAGCGTCTCGACCAGCACGGTGGCGCGGAAGCTGCCGTGCGGCAGGCGCAGTGCCTCCTGGGTGAACAGGAAGACGTCGTTCCACAGCCGCGCCTCGAGGTGGTGCTCCAGCTTGGGCAGGTACAGGTAGGGTGCCTTGCCGCGGTCGAGCAACCGTCGTCCACAGTGGAAGGCGTAGAGGCCGAAGTCGACCAGCGAGCCCGACGCGGGGCTGCCGGTCCCGTCGCGCAGGTGCTTCTCGGGCAGGTGCCAGCCGCGCGGGCGCACGAGCAGCGTCGCGACCCGCTCGGCGAGCGCGTAGCGACGGCCGTCCGACGAGTCGTACGAGATGGTGCCCTCGACCGCGTCGATGAGGTTGGCCTGGCCCTCGACCTGGTTGCGCCACGTGGGGCTGTTCGCGTCCTCGAAGTCGGCCATGAACCCCCGGGCGCCCGAGTTGAGCGCGTTGATGACCATCTTCCGGTCGGTCGGCCCGGTGATCTCCACCCGGCGGTCGGCGTAGTCCGGCCGGGGCGGGGCGACCTGCCACTCACCCTCGCGGACGTCGGCGGTCCCGGGGAGGAAGGCGGCCGGCGGCGTACGGCCGCGCCGGTCGGCGACCAGCGACCGGCGGCGTGCGTCGAACCGCTCGTGCAGCGCGCTCAGGAAGGCGAGCGCGTCCGCGGAGAGGATCTCGTCGCGGGCGCGCTCGTCCAGCTGGGGCGCGTCGGCGGGCCTCAGGCTCATCACGCCGCCTCGCCTTCGCACGCACCATCCGGCACGGTCGGTCGACGGTACCGCTCGGTCATGTGTCGGCTCCTCGCAGCGATCGGTCGAGCAGGGTCATCGGGTGCAGCACCGGAACGGGCCGGTCGAGGTGGGCGGCGATCTGCAGCGCGCAACCGGGGTTGGCCGCGGCGATGGCGTCGGCGTCGGTCGCGGCGAGGTTGGCCGCCTTGCGCCGGCCCAGCTCGACGGCGGCCGCGGGCTGGGTCAGGTTGTAGATGCCGGCCGAGCCGCAGCACAGCTCCCACTCCCGCGGTTCCACCAGGGTGAGGCCGGGAATGCCGCGCAGCAGGTCCCGTGGCGCCGCACGGATGCCTTGGGCGTGCGCGAGGTGGCAGGCGTCGTGGTACGCGACCCGCAGCGCCACCGGGTGC
>DATDJX010000225.1:0-2810 GCA_036520275.1 Asanoa sp. | reverse complement strand
GTCGGTTCCTGTGCCGGCACCGGTACCCGCGCCGGTGTCGGTCTGATCTACGGGCGCGCCGAGTCCGGTGTCGTCCAGCCCGCCCGCCGCGGTGTCGTCGAGCCCGGCGTCGGTGTCCGCGGCGGGATCGGCCGGCGTGGCGGCGCTCGGGTCGGCCGGCGTCGCCGTGTCATCGGCGTCCGCGTCGGGGTCCGCGGCGGGGTCGGCCGGCGTCGCCGTGTCATCGGCGTCGGCATCAGGGTCCGCGGCCGTGTCAGATGGTGGCGCCGGCTCTTGGGCGCCCGCAGCCTGCACGCCGGCCAGGCCTCCGGCACCAGCGGTGGATGCAAGGCCCATGACGATCACGCCGAGCGTGACCGCTACGAGCACGAGAAGTCGGTTGATCATGGGTTCTCCCTTCTCACTTCGTTGCGAACAGGGCATCCACGCGACGGTACGGTCGGGCACGTCGCCTACCAATCGGCTCGCGCTCTCACTCGATACGAAGCCCTGGCGCTGGCCGGCGCGACCAGGCCTGAACTAACCCTTTAGTTGAGGCTTAGTCTTGCCCCAATAGCCCAGGTCCGGAGCCGTCCACGCGACGCGCTTCGGGTCGCGCCGCCGCCGGGCGCCGCGCCGCCCGCGTCCCTCGGCGCGGTCCGCGGCCGAATCGCCGCGGTGCCGGGCCGCACCTTTTCCGCGTCCTTCCGCACCCTTTCCGCGCGGAATCTTTTCCGTGCGGACTCCGTTCCGCCACCTCGTCGCCGGTGCGGGTGCATCCCGGGCACCTCTGAGCCCCCTGGGGCGACCCGCCCTCCCGGTTGCACCGGGACCGCGACCTACCTTCGAGCCTCGTGGTGACCTCTCGGCCCACAGACCGTTGGCGCAAGCGCGCGATTCGCACCGCGCTGCTCACCGTGCTCGCGGCGTCGCTCCTTGCGCCGCCGGACCGAGCGGCCGCGCAATCGGTCCGTCACACGGAGCAATACCTCCCGGCCGAGGTGATCGTCCGCTATGACGCCGGCACCGGTCCGTCGGCGCAGTCGCGCGTGGAGAGTGCCGCGGGCACGCGCGCAGTGGGAATCCTCCCCGGCGGATCGAAGCGCCTCGAGGTGGCGGACGGCGGGTCGGTCGGCGAGACCATCGCCGAGCTGCGCCGTGACCCGAGCGTGGCCTACGCGGTCCCCAACTACGTGGCCCGGGCGAGCGCCTTCTACCCCAACGACCCCGGCTTCTCCCTGCAGTGGAACTTCGGGGGCCCCTTCGGCATCAACATGCCGGAGGCGTGGACGCTCGCGAGCCAGCGCAACGCACCCGGCGGCCGCGGTGCGATCGTCGCGGTGCTCGACACCGGCGTGGCCTACAGGCACCTCGGAGGCCACCGGCGCGCCCCAGACCTGCACGCCTTCGTGCGCGGCTACGCCTTCGTCGACGACGACCCCTACCCCGTCGACCTCAACGGTCACGGCACGCACGTGGCGGGCACAATCGCCGAGGCCACCAACAACGGGATCGGCGCCGCGGGCATCGCCTACGGGGCCCGCATCATGCCCGTGCGGACGCTCGACGCGCTCGGCGTGGGCGACGCGGTGACGATCACGCGGGGCATCCGCTATGCCGTGAGCCATCACGCCGACGTGATCAACCTGAGTCTCGAGTTCGCGCCCCGCGTGGCCGCGGGCGACCTCCCCGACGTCCTGGCTGCGCTGCGCTACGCGCGCCAGCAGGGCGTCGTGGTCACGACCGTCGCGGGCAACCGGGCGAATCCATCGGCGCTGCCGCTTCCCGCCCGCTCGAGCCGCGTGATCGCGGTCGCGGCGACCACCGCGAATGGCTGCCACGCCAAGTACTCGAACGCCGGCGCGCAGGTCGACGTGGCGGCGCCCGGCGGCGGGCCGGACGACGCGCCCGCCGACGACGACTGGGATCGCGCGCACTGTCATCCGGGGACAGCGGGCCGCTCGATCTATCAGGAGACGATCGGCGCCGACCCGGCCCGCTTCGCGCTGCCGTCGGGCTACTACGGGACGTCGATGGCGGCGCCGCACGTGGCCGGGCTTGCGGCACTCATCATCGCCTCGAGAAGGCTCGGGCAGCACCCGTCCCCGGCCGCCGTGCAGCAGCTCATCGAGCAGACGGCCCGCGACGTCGGCCCGCCGGGCTACGACATCCGCTACGGCCACGGCCTGGTCGACGCCGCCGCTGCCCTGCGCTGAAGGCGCGGCCATGAGTTTGTCTCACATCTCAACAAGAGGAGTTACGAAGAAATGATTCTCCGTTATGACCGGATCGCCATCGCCATCCCGCCGGGCGATCCGGATCCTGCCGGCGCGATGGCAGTGCAGGAATTGATGGGTGGCCGCTTCGGCGAAATGTCGACATTGATGAATTACACGTTTCAGTCGTTCGGCCTGCGCGGCCGCAACGCGGTACGACCGTTCTATGAACTGATCGCAAACATCGCGGCCGAGGAGTACGGACACATCGAGGTCGTCGGCGCGACGATCACTGCCATGCTCACCGGCACCGACGCGCGCCAGGTGGTCGAACACGGCAACCCGCACCACGTGCTCAAGGCCGGTAAGGGGGTGCTCCCAGTCGACTCGGGCGGCGCGCCGTGGACGGGCGACTACGTCTTCTCCTCGGGAGACCTCGTCGAGGATCTCACGCACAACTACTTTCTCGAGACGGGGGCGCGCAACGGCAAGCTCAAGGTCTACGAGACGGTCGACCATCCCGCTGCCCGCGCGCTCACGGCCTACCTGCTCGTGCGGGGCGGGGTGCACCAAGTCGCTTACGCGCGCGCCCTCGAGCTTCTGACTGGCGCCGAC
>DATDJX010000224.1:0-4755 GCA_036520275.1 Asanoa sp. | reverse complement strand
GATCGTGCCGTCGTCTCCGGCACATAGCCCCCGATCTGGACCGTGAAAGGAGCAAGATCGGCGGTGGGCGGTCAGCGGTCTTTGAAGTCCTGGCCGGCCACCACGCGCAGGGCATTGGCGTCCAGCGATATCCGCATCGGGGTCCGGCCGTGCAGCTCGCCGTCGACCTCGACGGCTGCCGTCCGGTCGGTCTCGAGCAGCAGCTCGTCGACGGCGAGGAAGGGTTCCTCCCGGATCGTGCGCCGGTGGCCGGTCGAGGCGTTGCGGGCCGTCGCCAGCAGCAGGTCGCGCCGGCCGGGACCGCCCACCGGGTAGACGATCAGCAGCTTGTCGTCGGGGTCGGTGTCGGCGGTGATGGGCCGCCCGGCGTGGAAGCCCCCGTTCGCCACGTACAGCTGGTGGGTGTGGAAGGTGTGCCGCCCGCCGTGGGCGGTGATTGTCGCCCGCACGGGACGGTGACGGACGAGCAGCGCGAGCGCGGTGACCGGGTAGGCGTAGCGCCCGGCGATCCGCTTGAGCCGGCGCGGCGCCTTGGCCGCGATGTCGGCGGACAGGCCGACCCCGACATGGTTGGCGAAGGACAGGTCGCCCGCGAGCCCGAGATCCACGTCCGTCACCTTGCCGTCCAGGAGTAGCCCGACGGCGCCCTCGAGGTCGAGAGGGATGCCCAGGGACCGGCCGAAGTTGTTGGTGGTGCCCAGCGGCAGCAGGCCGAGCGCCACGTCGCGGTGGGCGAGGTGGCGGGCGGCCGCGCCGACCGTGCCGTCGCCGCCGCCGACCACGAGCAGGTCGGGCCCGCCGCTGGTGGCCGCGGCCAGGCTGGTCTCGAGCTCGTCCGGCCGGTCGACGGGATAGCCGCCGACCAGCTGGAAGCCGGCCCGCTCCAGGCTCTGCCGGGCCGACTCGTAGAGGTGCCGGCCCCGCCGCGACTGGGCGTTGACGACCAGCGCGGCGCGGCGGTCGCGACGGATCGCCGTCTCCAGCTCCTGCTTGCTGCGCATCGGCACGCTCCGGGCAATGTGGTGGCGCGCCGCACCGCGGCGGTCTACCGTGGGCGCATGCGCGGGCCAGTGAACACGACGACGCCGGGATGTCCCGGCGCGTTCCGCTGACCCTACCGTCAACGACAAGCCCCGGGGCGACTGCGCCACCGGGGCTTTCGCCTGCCCGGGCGGCGTGGGCGCGCCACCGTCCGACCGGAGATTGACATGATCGACCACCGCAAGCTCGGCCGTGAGCTCGGGCTCTTCCATTCCGATCCGTTGTCCGGCGCGGGGCTGCCGATCTGGCTGCCCGCCGGCGCGGCCGCCCGCCACGCCGTCGAGGAGCACCTGCGCGAGCTGGAGCGGCGCAACGGCTACCAACACGTGTACTCGCCGCCGTTCGCGCACCGGGAGCTCTTCGAGGTCTCCGGCCACCTCGGCTACTTCGCGGACGACATGTTCCCGCCGATGAAGGTGTCCGACAGCGAGGAGCTGATGCTGCGGCCGGCGATGTGTCCGCACCATGCGCTGGTCTACCGGTCCCGCGGACGCTCCTACCGGGAGCTGCCCCTGCGGATCGCCGAGCTGGGCGGGCAGTACCGGTCCGAGCGCTCGGGTGTCCTCGGTGGACTGTCGCGGGTGCGGGCCATGTGGCTGAACGACGCCCACGTCTTCTGCCCGCTGGAACAGGTGGGTGCGGAGGTGGCGGCCGTCCTCCGGCTGATCGACGAGGCGCACGCGGCGCTGGGCGTACGCGCGTCGGGCCTGCGCCTGTCGCGCCGCGCTCCGGCTGCGAAGTACGTCGGCGACGATGATCAGTGGGACCTCGCCGAGTCATTGCTGCGCTCCGCGTTGGGGGACCGCGACTTCGCCGAGGCACCGGGGGAGGCGGCCTTCTACGGCCCGAAGATCGACATTCAGGTGCGTGACGCGGCGGGCCGGGAGTGGAGCCTGTCGACCGTGCAGATCGACTTCGACAAGCCGGCGCGCTTCGACCTGTCCTATGTGGATGCGAGCGGCTCACGAAGACGGCCGGTGCTGGTGCACCGGAGCCTCGTCGGCACCATGGAGCGGTTGTTCGGCTACCTCATCGAGGAGCACGAGGGCGTGTTCCCGGCGTGGTACGCGCCGATGCAGGTGCGGGTGCTCCCGGTCGGCGGCGAGGCGGCAGCCGACGCGGCGCACGCGTTCGCCCGCTCGGCCGTGGCGGCCGGCCTGCGGGCGCACGTCGTGGAGGACGAGTCGCTGGGCGCGCGAGTGCGGGACGCGGCGGCGGCCAAGGTGCCGTACGTGGCGGTGATCGGCGCCCGTGAGGCCGCGTCCGGCGCGGTGTCGCTGCGGCTGCGCGACGGCCGCGAGCTCGACCCGATGCCGGCGCCCGCCGCCCTGGGTCTGATCGCCGAGGTCGTCGCCTCCCGCTCGCCCGCCCTGCTGCCGTAACACCCGCTCAGCGCGGCGGCGGCGCAGGTGGGGTGCGTAACTTGTCAATGGCAAGTTACAGTGAGTGGGTGACGAAGCCGTACCACCACGGGAATCTGCGGCCGGCCCTGCTCGCGGTCGCCGCGGAGGCGATCGCCGAGTGCGGTCCCGCCGCGGTGAGCCTGCGCGACCTGGCGCGGCGGGCGGGGGTTTCGCACGCCGCGCCCGCGCACCATTTCGGCGACAAGGCCGGCCTGCTCGCGGCGCTCGCGACGGAGGGCTACGACCGCCTCGCCGACGCGCTCGACGCGGCCCGCATCCGGACCGCCAGCATCCTCGAGGTCGGCGTGGCGTACGTGAGGTTCGCCGTCGACAACCGCGCACACTTCGACGTCATGTTCCGGCCCGACCTCTACCCGGCGGGCGACCCCGACCTGACCGCCGCCCAGGATCGCGCCACCGCGGCGCTCGCCGCGGCGGTGGCCACGCTGCCGGCGGAGATGGTCAAACCGGAGGAGGCGCAGACCGCTGGGTTGTCCGCGTGGTCCATCGTGCACGGCTTTGCGACGCTGTGGCTCAGCAACGCGTTCCCGCCGATCATCGGCGACGATCCGGAGGCCGCCGCCCGGGCCGTCATCCGTCGGCTGTTCTGAGGAGGCGGTCACCAGCTGGTCGGCAGCGGCATGCCTTCCGCATATCCGGCAGCACTCTGCGCGCCCACCACCGCCCGCGCGTGGAACTCCTCGAGGGTGTCGGCGCCGGCATACGTGCACGCGCTGCGCACACCGGCGACGATTTCGTCGATCAGATCCTCGACGCTGGGCCGGACCGGGTCGAGGAACATCCGGGCGGTCGAGATGCCCTCCTCGAACACCGCCTTGCGCGCCCGGTCGAACGCGCTGTCCTCGGCCGTGCGGGCGCTGACCGCCCGGGCCGAGGCCATTCCGAAGTTCTCCTTGTAGCGCCGCCCGTCCGGGTCGGTGTAGAGGTCGCCGGGCGACTCGAAGGTCCCGGCGAACCAAGAGCCGATCATCACGTTGGACGCGCCGGCCGCGAGCGCCAGGGCGACGTCGCGCGGATGCCGTACGCCGCCGTCGGCCCAGACGTGCCGGCCGAGGCCGCGGGCGGCGGCCGCACATTCCACCACCGCGGAGAACTGCGGCCGGCCCACGCCGGTCATCATCCGGGTCGTGCACATGGCGCCCGGGCCGACGCCGACCTTGACGATGTCGGCGCCGGCCTCGACCAGGTCGCGCACGCCCTCGGCGGTCACTACGTTGCCGGCGACCACAGGCACGGGCGGGTCGAGCGCGCGCACCGCCCGCAGGGCGGCGATCATCCGGTCCTGGTGGCCGTGGGCGGTGTCCACGACCAGCGTGTCGACGCCCGCCTCCAGCAGTGCGGCGGCCTTGGCGGCGATGTCGCCGTTGATGCCGATCGCGGCGGCGACCCGCAGCCGGCCCTTGGCGTCCAGCGACGGGCGGTACAGCGTCGCCCGCAGCGCGCCCTGCCGGGTGAGGACGCCCACCAGCCGGCCCTCGACGTCGACGACCGGCGCGATCCGCCGCCGGCCCTCGGCGAGCCGGTCGAAGCCGCGCCTCGGGTCTGCCTCGGCCGGCACGGTGAGCAGCTCGGTGGACATGACGTGGCGCAGCTGGGCGAACCGGTCGACGCCTTGGCAGTCGGCCTCGGTGACCACGCCGACCGGGCGGCGGTCGTCGTCGATCACGATCACCGCGCCGTGCGAGCGCTTGGGCAGCAGGTGGATGGCGTCACCAACGGTGTCCGTCGGCCCCAGCGTGATCGCCGTGTCGTGGACGAGGTGGCGCTGCTTCACCCAGGAGATCACGTCGGCGACCACCTCGATCGGGATGTCCTGGGGGATGACCGCGATCGCGCCGCGCCGGGCTACCGTCTCGGCCATCCGCCGGCCCGCGACGGCGGTCATGTTGGCGACGACGATCGGGATCGTCGTGCCGGTGTCGTCGGTCGTGGACAGGTCGACGTCGAGCCGTGAGCCCAGGTCGGAGCGGAGCGGCGCCATGAAGACGTCGTTGTAGGTCAGGTCGTGCGCGGGTGCCGCGCCATGAAGAAACCGCACCGGCCCATCATCCAGGTCACGCGCCGCCGCCATCTCCGAAGTGCACCAGATTTGCATGGCTTGGCGCGAGATGAGCCCAAGATCGGGGCGTGGACGTGCTGGTCAGGAGATCGCGCAGATGACCGCGCCGGCCGTGACGGCGGCGCCCACCTCCGCGGTCAGCCCGGAGACCACGCCGGCCTTGTGCGCGTTGAGCGGCTGCTCCATCTTCATCGCCTCGAGGACCACGACCAGGTCGCCCTCCGCGACCGT
>DATDJX010000223.1:0-3000 GCA_036520275.1 Asanoa sp. | reverse complement strand
AGCTGGACCGCTCGGACGAGTGGTACCGGTGGCAGACGCGCCCGACCGGCACGGTGCACACCGTTGCGCGCTGGCGCCGGCTCGAGGATGCCCCGGGTGACGGGACGAACGTCGGCGGGACCGACACTCCGATCTCGTGGTGCCGGGACGTGCGCGGCGGGCGCTCGTTTTACACCGGCATGGGCCGCACTGCGGACAGCTACTCCGAGGCGCGGCTGCGTACCCACCTGCTCGGCGCCGTCCAGTGGGCCGCGGGGCTGGTGCGGGGCAACTGCAAGGCGACGATCAACGCCAACTACCGCGGCACCCGCGTGGTGAGCGGCGGACCCGTGACCACCGGCCTGGCCACGAGCGGCGAGTCGCACGGGCTCACGATCGCTCCGAACGGCTGGGTCATCTACATCGGGCGCGGCGACTGCCGCACGGACGAGGAGCGCGGCGCGCTCGTCGACCTGCCGGCGCTCGGGCGCATCCTCGACCACTCCAGCGAGAACGTCGGACTCGGGTGCGGCAGCATCCACGTGTGGGATCCGAGCGCGTATGACGGAACGCTCAACAGCGGCGTCACGCGAGCGGCGACGCTCGCCGTGTACGGCGACGGCGGGCAGGGCGGCGAGCGCACGAACACGGCCGACCACAAGCTCGAGTGGGGCCTGCTGGGCGTGACCGTGGCGCCGGACTTCCTGCAGACCGGCCACATCTACGTGCAGTACTTCCCGAGCTTCAACCCGAACGCGCAGCCGCCCGGCCTCGGGATCGACCGGCGGATCTCCAAGATGGAGCGACCGCGCATCTCGCGCTTCACGATGAACCTGGGCACCAAGACGATCGACCTCAGCTCGGAGGTGCGGATCTTCGAGTACGACGCCCAGATCTTCAGCTGCTGCCATGTCGGCGGCGGCATGGGGTTCGACTCGGCCGGCGACCTCTACATCACCACCGGCGACACGAACTCGTCGCAGGGCACCGGCGGCTACTCGGGCAACAACCCGGATGCCAAGTGCCCGACTGGCGATCCGACCGAGGCGTCGAGCCAGCACTGCGGATCGAACGCGATCTCCTACCAGGACGCGCGAAGGACGGCCGGCAACACCAACGACTACAACGGCAAGATGCTGCGGATCAAGCCGATCGGCTCGATCCCGGACGGCACGCAGCCGCCGGTCGGGATCGGCACGACGTACACGATCCCCGGCGCGACCGCCCCGAACGGCCCGAACCTGTTCGACGGCTCCGAGGGCGGCGGCGGCAAGACCAAGCCGGAGATCTACGCGATGGGCCTGCGCAACCCGTCGCGGCTGTCGATCGACCCCAAGACCGACGTCCCGTATACGGCCTGGGTCGGACCGGACGCGGGCGCGCCGAGCGCCACGCTCGGACCGTCGACGTACGAGAACGCCGCGCAGGTCGATCACGCGGGCAACTACGGCTGGCCCTACTGCATGGGCAACAAGCAGGCGTACCGCGACCGCGTGCCCGGGAACGTCCCGCGGACCGTGAACGCGCCGGGGTACGTGCCCGGCGGTCCGGCGAGCGGCGGCACCGACGGGTGGTACGACTGCGACAACCTCGTCAACGACTCGCCCAACAACACCGGGCTCACCGTGCTGCCGCACAGGACGGGAACCGGCATGGACGCGGGCAAGGTGCGCGGCTCGAACCTCTGGTACAGCCGCGGCAACCCGGACGACGACGGCAACCCGAGCACCAACACCAACAACGGCTGCCCGGAGTTCCCGCGTGAGCGCGGCGTCGACGGAGCCCCGAACTACGGCGCGATCCCGCGGCAGCTGTGCCCGTACGCGATCGCCCAGGGCGCGACGATCATGGACGGGCCGGTCTACCGCTACGACGCGAACGCGAGCGACACGTCGCGGCGCTGGCCGGCGTACTGGGACGGGCGCTGGTTCCTGCACAACCACGGCGGCGCGAGCATCAAGCACGGGCTGCTGCTCGACCCCGCGACCGACCAGGACGGCGGCCAGCCGGTGTACGCCGACAGCCTCCGCAACATGCTCAGCTGGCAGGGCAACTACATGGACTCCAAGTTCGGTCCCGACGGCGCCCTGTACGTGCAGGTCTACGACGGGTTCTTCCGGGCCGGCCCGAACGTCGGGCTGTACCGGTTCGACTACGTCGGCGGCCCGGACACCCCGGCGCCCGACCCGCAGGCCAACCCGGACGGGACGCGCCGGTTTGCGTTCTCGATCGGTCGCTCGGGCGGCGTCTCGTACCGGTGGGACTTCGGCGACGGCGGCAGCGCGACCGCCACGAACCCGGCCCACCGCTACGCCGCCGCCGGGACCTACGACGTCACGCTGACCGTCACCTACGCCGACGGCACGAAGGCGTCGGAGACCATTCAAGTGACGGTCTCCTAGGCTCCTCCTCGCGTGCCCACCGCCCTCGCGCGGTGGGCACGCGGTCCTCGGGTCAGGCGGCGCCGGGCGCCGCGCCGCGCGGGGGGCCCGGGTTGAGCGTCGCCGCCGCGCGCAGGCGCGCGATCATCGCCGCGACGCGGCGGCCCAGCGCGCGCGCGTCGATCCGGAGCGTCTCGGCCACCTCGCGCCGCGGCGTGGCGGCGAGTCGCATGGCCAGGATCGCGTGGTCCTCGGCCGGCAGGCGGCGGGCGAGCTCGCGGCGCTCGCGGGCGCCCAGCGCGGGGAAGACGGTGTCGCCGGCGGCGACGGTGCGCAGCGCTTCGCGGATCTCGAGCGGCTGCGCGGCGCTGTCGAGCATGCCGTCGGCCTCCGCCAGCATCGCGCCGGCGACCTGGAAGGCGTCCGGCCGATCGGCGTGCAGCAGGATTTTCGGGCGCGGGCCGAGCGCCTTGATCTGGCGGGCGAGCTCGATGCCGTCGGCGCGCCCGGGCTCGTCCTCGAGCATGACCACGTCGGGCGCCGTGCGGTAGAGCGCGTGAGCGACCTCCTGGTCGTCGCCGCCTGCGGTGGCGACGACCTCCACGCCGGGTGCCCGTTCGAGGATCGCCTCGATCCCGGC
>DATDJX010000222.1:0-2250 GCA_036520275.1 Asanoa sp. | reverse complement strand
GGACGTCAGCGCCGACGCTACCGGATGCCGCGCCCGACCACCAGAGCGGTCAGCGGGTCCGCTCGACCACATAGCCGATCAGCTGCCGGATCACCTCGGCCCGCTCCGGCCGGGTCGCCGTCCTGAACGCCTCGGGGAAGGCCGCGGCCGCCGCGTCGGCGACACCGCGGGCGAAGTCCCGCGCGAACTCGATGCTGCCGTACCGCTCGAGCAGGTCGGCCAGCCAGTCCACCCGGTCGTCGCTCCGCACGGCCGCCGGGCCCCGCAGCAGGGCGGCCACCGCGTCCCGATGCGGCGGCTCGGCCACCGACAGGAGGTGGATGACCATCAGCGTGCGCTTGCCCTCTCGGAGATCGCCCCGGATCTCCTTGCCGTAGGCGTTCTGGCCACCGGTGAGGTTGAGGACGTCGTCGGTGATCTGGAAGGCCGCGCCGAGGAAGAGGCCGAACCGGGAGAGGGCCTGGAGGTCGGCGCTTCCCCATGAGCCGATCAGCGCGCCGATGCGCAGCGGGGCGATCGTCGTGTACCAGCAGGTCTTGCGCAGGATCAGCTCCAGGTAGTTCTGGGGGGAGAGGTTGGTCACGCCGTCGCGGCGCCAGCCGAGCTCCACGGCCTGGCCCTCGAGCGTCTGCCACATCGCCGAGGAGAACTCGCTCAGGATCCGCAGGCCGAGCCGTCGACCGAGGCGGCCGGTGTCGGCGCGCAGGACCTCCAGGCTCAGCACGGCCAGGGCGTCCCCGGCGTTGACCGCCAGCGGCAGGCCCACCCGACGGTGGAGCGTCGGCTGCCCGCGCCGCCATTCGCTTCCGTCCTGGATGTCGTCGTGGACCAGGAACGCGCTGTGGGCCAGCTCGATCGCCGCCGCCGCGGCCAGGGCGTCGTCCTCCTCACCGCCGTGGGCGGCGCAGGCGGCGAGGCACAGCGCCGCTCGGAGCCCCTTCCCGGTTCGTCGGGGATAGTCGGCCAGGGGCTCGTAGAGCCACTCGCGCGGCTCGCCGTGGGGGAGGCGGCGTTCGATCTCCTCGGACGCGCGCCGCCGGTAGCTGGCCAGGAGATCGTCGGGCGCGGCCGCGGCCTCCGGAGCGTCGGTCACGCCTCCGCCTCCCGTTGCACCGTCACCTGCAGTGGCAGGTACAGCTCGGGCACGTTCGACACCAGGATGACCGAGACGTAGGTGCCCGGCGCCGCGCCGGGCGGTACGCGGCAGCGCACCTCGATCCCGCAGCTGCCGCGGGGCGGGAGCGGATCGACGATCTCGGGATCGAACCGGACCGCGTCGGCCGCCAGCTGCTGTCCGAGGTGGGACCGGAGCGGGGCGCAGTGCGGGCGGACCCCCCCGACGGCGGTCGCCGAGGTGTTGTGGACGAAGAACACCGCCGTCGCCTCCATGCCCGGCGTGGCCGCCTCCAGCACCACCGGGGCCGGACCCGGCGCCGGCCCGGGTCGCCCCGGAAGGCGGCTCAGGACGCCCACCAGGCTCGCGAAGAGGTCGATGAAGTTGGCCCAGGTGTCGCCGGCGCGGATCGCCTCGGCCTGGAAGCGACGGACCAGCTGGTCCAGCTCCGCGTCGGAGGCGGCGGTGCCGGTGGGGGTGCCGTCGCGCCCGTCGCGGCCCGCCAGCAGCCGGTCGGCCAGCTCCTCGGCGGCGATGCGGCCGAAGTCCTGGACGTTGGCCAGGGCGCGCAGGTTCTCGACGGGGTCGAGCGCGTCGACCCACCATGGGCGGTTCACCGACCGGTCGCGGTCGTCGTTGTTAGCCATGACGTCTCCTCGTGGCATGTTCGATAATGGCCGGCAATCGAGCAAGCAGGAAGTAGGACGGCCCCAGCCGTGGGGGACACCATGCCGATCCAGGGAACCGACGAACGACGCCCGAACGAGTCCAGCCAGCGTCGGTTCCTCACCGTCATGTTCTGCGACGTGGTCGGGTCGACGCACCTGTCGCGCGAGCGGGACGTGGAGGCCTACTTCTCCATCCTCAGCGCCTACTACGATGCGTGCACGCCGGTTGTGGAACGCCACGGCGGTCGGGTCGCACAGCACCAGGGCGATGGGATCTACGTGTGGTTCGGCTACCCGGTGCCGAGCGAGGACGACGCGACCAGGGCCGTTCGGGCCGGCCTCGACCTGCTGGTCGTGCTGCGCCGCCTGTCGGCCAGGCTCGAGTCCGAGTCCGGCGAGCCGCTGGCGGTGCGCATCGCCGCGCACGCCGGCGAGGTGCTGGTCGCCGCCGTCGGGAACGACGCGCCC
>DATDJX010000221.1:0-40920 GCA_036520275.1 Asanoa sp. | reverse complement strand
CCGCCGTGGACGCCAGCTTCGGCCTCGGCGAGGCCCTGGTCTCCGGCCTGGTGAACCCGGACGTCTTCAAGGTGCGCGACGGCGAGGTCGTGGCCAAGGCGGTCGCCACCAAGCAGCTCGCCATCCAGGCCCTGCCGGCGGGCGGAACGCAGGAAGTGGCGATCGACCCGCAGCGGCAGGAGCAGCAGGCGCTGACGGATGCGCAGGTCGTGCGGCTCGTTCAGCTTGGGCGGCGGATCGAAGCGCACTTCGGCCGCCCACAGGACATCGAATGGTGCCTGGTCGATGATGGCTTCCAGATCGTTCAGAGCCGGCCGATCACCACCCTGTTCCCCATCCCCGAGACCGGCGACCAGGACAACCACGTCTACGTCTCCGTCGGCCACCAGCAGATGATGACCGATCCCATGAAGCCCCTCGGCATCTCCGTGTGGCAGCTGACGGCAATGGCGCCGATGCACGAGGCCGGCGGGAGGCTGTTCGTCGACGCCACCATGCGTCTGTCCTCGCCGGCAAGCCGCGCCGGCCTCCTGGACGTCGCGGGGAGGTCCGATCCGCTGGTCAGGGACGCGCTAGAGACCGTCCTCGACCGCGGCGACTTCATCCCGACGCTCCCCGACGGGGGTCCCGGCGGGCCACCGGTCCGCGGCGCGTCCGCCCCGATCGAGACCGATCCGGCCATCGTCACCGAGCTGATCGAGCGCAGCCAGGCGTCCATCGCCGCCCTGCGGCGCGACATCCGGACGAAGACCGGACCGGCGCTGTTCGACTTCCTGCTGGAGGCCTTCCAGGAGCACAAGCGTGTCCTCGGTGATCCGCTGAGCATGCAGGCGATCATGGCGGGGATGGAGGCCACCTGGTGGCTCAACGACCAGCTGCACGAGTGGCTGGGCGAGAAGAACGCGGCCGACACGCTCACGCTGTCCGCGCCCGACAACGTCACGTCGGAGATGGGACTGGCGCTGCTCGACGTCGCGGACGTGATCCGCCCGCATCCGCAGGTGGTGGCGTTCCTGCGGGGCGTCGAGGACGAGGGCTTCCTGGACGAGCTGCCGAAGCTCGCGGGCGGGACCGAAGCGCGCGACGCCATCGAGGCCTACCTCGACCGGTACGGCATGCGCTGCGTCGGCGAGATCGACATCACCAGGCCGCGCTGGAGCGAACGCCCCAACACGCTCGTGCCCCTGATCCTCGACAACGTCAGGCTCTTCGAGCCGGGTGCCGGCGAGCGGCGCTTCAAGCGGGGACGGCAGGAGGCGCAGAAGAAGGAACAGGACCTGCTGGAACGCCTGCGGGCCCTGCCGCACGGGGAGCAGAAAGCCGACGAGACCAAACGGATGATCGACCGGGTCCGGACCTTCATCGGCTACCGGGAGTACCCGAAGTACAACATCGTCAGCCGCTACTTCGTCTACAAGCGCGCCCTGCTGGAAGAGGCCGAGCGCCTCGTCCAGGCCAACGTGCTCCCCGAGAAGGAGGACATCTTCTACCTCACGTTCCAGGAGCTGCACGACGTCGTGCGCACCAACCAGGTGGACGACCGGCTCATCCAGCAGCGCAAGGACGCGTTCCGGTCGTACCACGCGCTCACGCCGCCCCGGGTGCTCACGTCTGACGGCGAGGCCATCGCCGGGGCGTACCGGCGCGACGACGGGCCAGCCGGTGCCCTGATCGGCCTGCCGGTTTCCGCTGGGACCATCGAGGGCCGGGCCCGCGTCATCCTTGACCTGGCGGAGGCCGATCTCGAAGCGGGCGACATCCTGGTCACGGCCTACACGGACCCCAGCTGGTCGCCCCTGTTCGTCGCGATCACGGGCCTGGTGACGGAGGTGGGCGGCCTGATGACCCATGGCGCAGTGATCGCCCGGGAGTACGGCTTGCCGGCCGTCGTGGGTGTGGAACAGGCCACCCGGCTGATCCGGGACGGGCAGCGGATCCGCGTGCACGGCACCGACGGGTACGTCGAGATCCTGCCGTGACTGACCACACCGAGAAGGCCCATCCGTGGCTTCCGGCCAAACAACGCCAAGCAGTTGCGGCAGGCGTGCCTGGCCTCCGGTTACACGGTTTACACGACCTGCGCCACACCGTCGTCTCGCTGCTCATGGAGCCGGGCGTACCGCCGAACGTGGTCCAAGCCATCGCCCGACACCCGGACCGGAAGATCACGCTCAAGGTCTACTCGCACGCCAACCTCGACGCGATGCGTCAGGCGCTCGGCAAGCTCGACGGACGGCCGTCGTGAGCCCGCTGCTGTCACGGTAGCTGTCACGCGGTGCGATTTGGATCATGGTCTCCACATACTGCCTGGTGGAGGTGGAGCCCCCGGCCGGGATCGAACCGGCGACATCTCGCTTACAAGGCGAGTGCTCTGGCCATCTGAGCTACAGGGGCTGGCAGAGGTAAGCATAGCCGACCGGCAATTCGGGCAGATCACCGCTAGCCGGGCGCTTTCCTTGGCATCGACGCGTAGAGAGTTTACGGTGACGACACACACATGCCGGCCCAGCGTTGGGCCGGTGGCTCCTTCACTCGGATCGTCCGGCACGTTCCTGCCGGTGAAAGGAAGCGGGTACCACCATGGCTACGGTCACCTTCACCGAGGCGACCCGGATCTATCCGGGCACCGAGAAACCAGCGGTCGACCACCTCAACCTCGAGGTCGGCGACGGGGAGTTCCTCGTCCTGGTCGGCCCCTCCGGCTGCGGCAAGTCCACCAGCCTGCGCATGCTCGCCGGCCTGGAAGACGTCGACGACGGCTCCATCCACATCGACACGCGTGACGTCACCCACCTGCCGCCGAAGGCCCGCGACATCGCGATGGTCTTCCAGAACTACGCCCTCTACCCGCACATGACGGTCTACGAGAACATGGCCTTCGCGCTCAAGCTGCGCAAGACCTCGAAGTCGGAGATCGACCGCCGGGTCAAGGAAGCCGCCGCCTTGCTGCAGCTGGAAAACTTCCTCAGCCGCAAGCCGAAGGCGCTCTCCGGTGGCCAGCGCCAGCGCGTCGCCATGGGGCGCGCGATCGTCCGCGAGCCGCAGGTCTTCCTCATGGACGAGCCGCTGTCCAACCTCGACGCCAAGCTGCGCGTCCAGACCCGTACGCAGATCGCGACCCTGCAGGCCAAGCTCGGCATCACCACCGTCTACGTGACCCACGACCAGGTCGAGGCCATGACGATGGGCCATCGCGTAGCGGTCATGCTCGACGGCATCCTGCAACAGGTCGACACCCCGCGGGCGCTGTACGACATGCCGGGCAACGTGTTCGTCGCCGGCTTCATCGGCTCCCCCGCCATGAACATCAAGACGGTGCCGCTGTCCGAGCGTGGCGCGCAGTTCGTCGAAATGTTCATCCCGATGACCCGGGAGGAGATCGAGAAGGCCCGCGACGGTGGCGAGGGCAAGGTGACGATGGGCTTCCGGCCGGAAGACTGCGACCTCGTCGGCGCCAACGACGGCGGCATGCCCATGGTCGTCGAACTGGTCGAGGACCTCGGCTCCGACGCCAACGTATACGGCCACGCCGACATCGAGGGCGCCGCGGAGCGCTTCACGGTGCGCACCGACCGGCGCCACATGCCCAACATGGGGGACACGGTCTACGTGAAGCCGCGCGCGGACCAGCACCACGCGTTCCACACCAAGACGGGCGAGCGCCTCAACCCTAGCGCGCTCGGCGGTGGAACCAAGCCGGCGAGCTAGGCGGGCAGATTAGCGAGAAACGGCGGCGGGCCGGCACCGGCCCGCCGCCTTCGTCGTGTCCCAGGCGTTGGCGAACCGGCGGATCACGAAGTTGCTGTCACCGGCGATGATGGTGAGCCCCGTCGGCCGACACCCGCTCAAGCGGCGCGACGGCGGGCGACCTCGGCCAGCGCTACGGCCGCCGCCACGCTGGCGTTGAGCGACTCGACCGACGAGACCATCGGGATGCCGACCCGCAGGTCGCAGGTCGCGCCGACAAGGCGGGACAGGCCGCGACCCTCGGAGCCGACCACCACGATCAGCGGGCCGACCGCCGCCTCCAGGTCGTACAGTCTGGTTTCGCCGTCCGCGTCGAGGCCGACCACCACGAACCCCGCCTCCTGGCAGGCCTTGAGCGATCGCGTCAGGTTGGTGACCCGGCTGACCGGCACGCGCGCGGCGGCGCCCGCGCTCGTCCGCCAGGCCGTGGCGGTGATGCCGGCCGCCCGGCGCTCGGGGATGACGACGCCGTGCGCGCCGAACGCCGCCGCGGAGCGGATGACGGCGCCGAGGTTGCGCGGGTCAGTCACCCCGTCGAGCGCGACCAACAGCGGCGTCGCCTGCTCGAGCGTCGCAGCCAGGACGTCGTCGAAGGGCTCGTACGTGAACGGGGGTACCTGTAGGCCGACGCCCTGGTGCAACACGCCGCCGGTCATCCGGTCGAGCTCGCGGCGGCTCACCTCGAGGAGCGGGATGCCGCGGTCGGCGGCCGTACGCACGATCTCGGTGACGCGGTCGTCCACGTCGATGCCGAGGGCGAGGTAGAGCGCGGTCGCCGGGACCTGGGCGCGCAGCGCCTCGAGCACCGGGTTGCGGCCGACGAGCAGTTCGGGCGCGTCCTTGGCGGGCGTCGAGCGGCGGCCGGGGGCCACCCGCGGGCCGCCGCGGGCGGGCGCCTTCGGCGACGCGCCCTTGGTGCCCCTGCCCCAGGTGGTGTTCTTCGTGCCGGGCTGGCCGATCTTCGGCGCCCGCCCCTCCTCGGTGGCGGCGCGGCGCTCCTTCTCCTGCTTCCAGGCGGTGCGCTTGGGCAGTTGCTCGGTGCCCGAGTAGCCCTTGTGCCACGGACGCTCGTCGGCGGGCAGCGTGCGCCCCTTGCCCGCGAGGCCGGCCCGGTTCTTGCCGCCGGAGCCCGTGCTGGCGCCCTTCCTCGACACGACCCGTTTGCCCCGCCGCTCGGAGTTGCCCGGCATCAGTCCCTCGCTCCGACCGTCCATCGTGGACCATGCGGGGTGTCCTCCACGGTGACGCCGGCCTGGCCGAGCTGGTCACGGAGCGCGTCGGCCGTCGCCCAGTCCTTGCGCGTTCGGGCCGCCGCCCGCTGCTCGAGCGCCAGCGCGACGAGGGAGTCGACGGTGGCCTTCAGGTCGGACGCGGCCGCCGCTTCCGCACCCGACCACGCCGGGTCGAGCGGGTCGAGGCCGAGGACGTCGAGCATCGCCCGTACGCCTGCCAGCGCCTCGCGGACCGCCGCGTCGTCGCCGGTCGCGAGCGCCGTGTTGCCCTCACGCACAAGGTCGTGGATGACGGCGAACGCGCCCGACGTGTTGAGGTCGTCATCCATCGCCGCCGTGAACGCCGCAGGCACCTCGGCCGCCTCGACGGCGCCCACCCGCTCGACCGCCCGCTGCACGAAGCCCTCGATGCGGCGGAAGGCCGTCGCGGTCTCCCGCAACGCCTCGTCCGAGTAGTCGATCCGGGAGCGGTAGTGCGGGAACGCGAGGTAGTGGCGCAACTCGATCGGCCGTACGCCCAACGCCACGACGTGGTCGAGGTTGATCACGTTGCCCAACGACTTGCTCATTTTTGCCTCGCCCAGGTTGAGCAGTCCGTTGTGGACCCAGTGGCGGGCGAACCCGAGCCCGGCCGACCGCGACTGCGCGACCTCGTTCTCGTGGTGCGGGAAGATGAGATCGAGGCCGCCGCCGTGGATGTCGAACTCGGCACCGAGGTAGCGCAGGCACATGGCCGAGCACTCGATGTGCCAGCCCGGCCGGCCGCGGCCCCAGGGCGACCACCATTGCGCGTCCGCGGGCTCCTCCGGCTTGTGCCCCTTCCACAGCGCGAAGTCGCGGGGGTCGCGCTTGGACCGCTCCGCCGCGTCGGGCGCGGCCTGCATCTCGTCGGGCCGCTGACCGGAAAGCGCGCCGTAGTCGGCGTACGACTTGATGTCGAAGTAGACGTCGCCGGAGCCGTCGTCGGCCGGGTAGGCATGGCCGCGCTCGATCAACGCCGCGATCAGCTCGTGCATCTCGGTGATGTGGCCGGTCGCCCGCGGCTCGTAGGTCGGCGGTAGCACGTTGAGCGTCCGGTATGCGGCGGACAGGAGCAGCTCGTTGGCGTACGCGATCGACCAGAACGGCCGACCCTGGTCGAGTGCCCTGGCGAGCACCTTGTCGTCGATGTCGGTGATGTTGCGCACGAGCGTCACGTCGTAGCCGGAGCGCAGGAACCAGCGCCGCAGCACGTCGTTGTTGACGCCGCTGCGCAGGTGGCCGATGTGGGGCTCGGACTGCACGGTGAGGCCACACAGGTAGATCCCGACCTTGCCTGATTCACGGGGCGCGAAGTCCCGCACCGATCGGGTCGCGGTGTCGTACAGGCGCAGCGTCACCGGTCAAGGGTATCGAAAGGCCCGTTCTATGCTGCGCCCATGGTGGCGGCGGGCGGCGAGACCGCGCAGACGTTGGATCGCGGTCTGCGCCTGCTGCAGCTGGTCGCCGACGCGCCGTCCGGTTTGTCGATCACGGAGGCCGCGGAACGGCTGGGGGTCGGCCGCGCGGTGGTCTACCGGCTGGTGGGCGCGCTAACCGCGCACCGGATGGTCCGCCGAGACGAAGCCGGCCGCCTGCGGCTGGGAGCGGGGGTGCTCAACCTGGCGCGGCGGGCGCAGCCGTTGCTGGTCGACGGCGCGCTGCCGGCGCTGCGGCGATTGGCCGAAGACGTCGGCGCCACGGCGCACCTGACGCTCGCCGAGGGTTCGGAGGCCGTGGCGCTCGCGGTCGTCGAGCCGTCGTGGACAGCGCTCCACGTGGCGTACCGGACGGGCTCGCGGCACCCGCTGACCCGCGGTGCCGCCGGGCGGGCGATCCTGGCCGGGCGGTCGGGATCGGCGGGCGCGGTTACCAGCAGCGGCGAGCTCCAAGCCGGCGCGTACGGGGTGGCCGCACCCGTGCTGGGCGTCGACGGCTTGGAGGCGAGCGTGGGTGTGGTGGCGCTGGGCGCCCTCGACCTCGCGGAGGTCGGCCCGCACGTGACGGCGGCTGCGGCCGCGGTGGCCGACGCCCTCTCGGGCTGACGAACGCCGCCACGGCTCCGTTCAGGGGAAGCTAGCAAGATCCATCGGGCTTCACTCGGTTATCCACAAGCCCGGTCGACGCTCGAGTCGGAGGTTGTCCACAGGGCTATCCAGCGGTAGGTGCCGGCGGTCAGCCTTGATTCATGCCGACGCAACCACTTCGACCGGGAGCCCTCCAGTGGCAGGTCTTCCGGGGCAGCGAGGCCGTCGCACGCGGCCTCCTCACCGGCCACCAGCTGCGCAGCAAGGCGTGGGTCCGGATCCGCCACGACGTCTACGCAGACGCACGGCTCGACCGCGATCACCGGTTGGCCTGCCGTGCCACGATGGCTCGCCTGCCCGACACAGACGCGGTCCTCGCCGGGCCGTCGGCGGCATACCTGCACGGCGTGCGGCATGCGGCCGGTGTGGACGACGAGGTCCATGTGATCGTGCCGATCGACCGGCGGGCGAGCAGCCAGCGCGGCATTTGCCTCCACCGGGTCCTGCTCGACCTCGCCGACACCCAGGTGGTCGACGGGATGCCGGCGACCACGCCGCCCCGTACGGCGTGGGACGTGGCCGTCTGGCGGCCCCTGACCGAGTCGGTGCCGCTGATCGACAGCCTGCTCCGGTTGGGTCGGGTGACGCCGGAGCAGCTGAGTCAGGCGGCCAACCGCCTCTCCCGGCGACCCGGGGGCCGGCGGGCCCAGCACGCCTTCGACCTCGCCGACCTCGGCGCGCCGTCACGCGCCGAGTCTGAGCTCCGGATGCGGCTCATCCTGTCCGGCCTGCCCCGGCCGGTGGCGCAGCCGCAGCTTCCCATGCCCGACGGCACCACCCTGCGGCCCAACCTCGCGTGGCCGGCCCACCGGGTCGCGATCGAGTACGGCGGCGTGCGCGATGCCGGCCCCCAGGAGCTCGACCGCCAGCGGTTCGACGCACTGGTGTTCGACGGCTGGCGCGTCCTGCACGTGACGGGCCATCGGGTCAGGCACGACTTCCCGGCGGTCGTCCGTCAGGCCCGCGACGCGCTGCGGGCACAGGCCCGCCGCGCACCGCCTATAGGCCGCTGCGAGGCGGTCGATCACCGAAGGGAGCTCGTCCCATGACCCGATGGCCGCGCGTCAGACCCGCGACGCGCTGGACGCGCAGGCCCGCCGCTCACCACCCAGAGGCCGCGGCGAGGCAATCGATCACCGAAGGGAGCTCGTCCAGTGACCTGATCTCCGCGTCCGGCGCCGGGCCGGATGGTCGCCGATGGCCGGGGCGGTTCAGCCAGACCGTGCGCATGCCGGCCTCCTGCGCATCGACGACATCGTGCGCGAAGGAGTCGCCGACATGAACGATCGCACCTGCCGGCACGCCGCCCGCCGCCTCGCGAACGGCCGTGAAGAAGCCAGCCGCCGGCTTCTTGGGCACGCCGTCGACGTGGCTATACACCTCGAAGGCAAACCCGCCGGGCAGGGCGCATCGCTCGGCCCGGCTGGTGCCGTTGCTGGCGAAACCGACCCGGTAGCGCCGGCCCAGCCGGGCCAGGGCCGGCAACACGTCGGCAAAAGGGTGCGAGAGCGCGAACCGCCGCGCGAAGAACAGGTCCGCGAAGCGGTCCAGTTGGCTGTCGGGGCCGGCGCGAGCCAGGCTGCGCGCCAGCGCGGCTCGCCGGAGCAGCAGCACCGGCTCCGCCGCGCGGTCGCCGAAGACGCCGTCCCAGTCCGACTCCAGCTCGTCGAGTGTCACGGTCGACGCGGCGGCCGTGATCCGCCGCATCTCCCCGAGCACGGCCGCCAGCGCGCCCGTAACGGCGGGGCGCAGATCGATCACCGCCTCGTCTGCGTCGAAGACCACGGTCGTGAGCACGAGGTCGGCGTAAGGGCCTATCTTTTGAGAGCGCTCTCTCACCTACCCTGCGGTCATGGAGGCAAGGAAGCCGACACTCGAAGACGTGGGCCGCCTGGCCGGCGTCTCGCGCGCGACGGTCTCCCGCGTGGTGACGAACGGACGCACCGTTTCCACGACCACGGGCCGGCGGGTGTGGTGGGCCATCGACGCGCTGGGGTACGAGCCCGACCTGGTCGCCCGCGCCCTGGCCAAGCGCCGTGGCCGCGCCGACCTGGTCGACCTCGTGGTCATCGACCACGATCCGTCCGCGTTCGGCACCAACCCCTACTACAGCCGCGCGGTCGTCGGCGTCCTCGACGCCCTGTCCAACACCGGCGCACGCATGCGTGTGCACATCGTCGACGAGCCGGGAGCGCCGGCCCGCCTCGAGGAGGTCGCGCGGACGACGGGGTTCGGCGCGCTGCTGGTCAACGTGCCGCCGGTGCTTGCCGGGAGGTTCCACGCGCGGTGCGACCGCGTCGTGTCGCTCGGCGTGTCCGCGCGCGGCGTGCCATTCATCGAGCCGGAAAACGCCGACGGAGCCCGCGCCGCGTATCACCACCTCTACCAGACCGGGAGGAGGCACATCGCCGCGATACACGGGCCGCAGCGAAACTCCTGTGCGAGCGGGCGCCGCCGCGGCTTCCTGGCGGCGGCCGACGAGGTAGGCATGGCCGTCATCGGCATCGAGGGCGGCTTCTGCCGGGAGGCAGGTGCGGCGGCCACCCGGCAGCTGCTGGCCGAGCACCCGAAGGTCGACGCCATCTTCGCGGCCTGCGACCTCACCGCGACAGGGGTGCTGCAGGCGGTCGGCGAGGACGGCCGCCGCGTGCCGGACGACATCGCCGTGGTCGGTTTCGACGACAGCGTCCTGGCGGCGTGCGCCACGCCCGCGTTGACGTCCGTCCGGCAGCCGGTCGAGCACATCGCCGCGTCGGCGACGCGTGCCCTCCTGGCGGGCGACACCGCGCGCGGCTGGCAACGCATCGTCCCGACCGACCTCCGCGTGCGCAGAAGCACCGCGGCCTGAGCCCCGCGCGCCGGCGCGGGGAGCGGTAATCGCCGCGTGTCATCCAGCCGGCGCCGGGAACCACCGCCACCGGCACGGTGCCGCCGCGGCGCCAGAACATCCGTCCCGCGAGGCCCACGGCAGCCGCTGGCGTCCCAGAGGCCGGCGGCCAACACCGGGTCGTCGTCCCTCGGCAAAGGCGGTCATGGGCGGCGCCACGCTAGGTGGAGGCCCTTGCCGACCGGGATGGTTTCGGCCACGAAGGCGGCGTCGGCGGCGGCGAGCGCGAGGAACCCGGCGACCTCGTCGGGGTGCGAGAGCACGTTGTCGATCGCCAGCAGGCCGCCCGGCCGCAGGACGCGGGCCGGATGAGGCCACCAGCCGGGATACTCGACCCGCTCGGCGTCCAGGAACAACAAGTCGACGCTGGCCGACCGGAGCCCGGCCAGGTAGGCGCCCCCGTCGGCGAGGACGAGGTCGACCAGGGGCGACACGCCGGCGGCGGCGAGGTTGGCCTCGACTCCCTCCCAGGACGAGACGTCCACGGACGTGAGACGACCGCCCGTGTCGCGGAGCGCGTCCGCGAGCCAGATCGCCGAATAGCCGTTCGACGTGCCGATCTCCACGACCGAGCGGGCGCCGGCGGCCCGCAGCACCAGGGCCAACAGCGCCGCCGAGTCGGGCTCGAGGTTGCGCAACCGGCGGAGGCGGTCGGGCTCCGCCGCGTCGTGGGCCGCGCCGGCGGCGTACAACGACGACAGCGACGAGCGCAGCGCAGCATCCACAGAACCTGACTCTAGGTCGAGGACAGATACATCAACACCGCCAGCACGCGCCGGTGGTCCTCGTCGCTGGCGGCGAGGCCCAGCTTGCCGAGGATCGAACCGACGTGCGTCTCCACCGTCCGGTCGGTGAGCCACAGCCGCCGGGCGATGCCGACGTTCGTGCGGCCTTCGGCCATCAACGCGAGCACCTCACGCTCCCGTCCGGTCAGCGACGAGAGCGGATCGTCGGCGCGGTGCGCGCCGAGCAGCCGGGACACCACCTCGGGGTCCAGCGCCGAGCCGCCGGCCGCCACACGGCGCAACGACTCGAGGAAGTCGTCGACGTCGAACACCCGGTCCTTGAGCAGATAGCCGAACCGTCCACTCGCGACAAGCTCGACCGAGTGCCGGGTCTCGACGTGCTGCGACAACAAGACGATCCCCAGCGATGGGTGCGATAGGCGCACCAGGCGGGCCGCACGCGCGCCGTCATCGGTCAGGTCGGGCGGCATCCGTACGTCGATGATCGCGAGGTCCGGCGGGCATGCGGAGACCGCTTCGACCAGCGACGGGGCGTCGGACACCTTCGCGATGATCTCGTGGCCCGCGTCGGCGAGCAGCCGCGCCAGGCCCTCGCGGAACAGCGCCGAGTCCTCGCCGATCACGATCCGCACGGCAGCACCGCCTGCACCACGGTCCCCCGGCCGAGCGGCGAATCCAGTGACAGCAAGCCCCCGGCGGCGGCCACCCGGTCGGCGATCCCGGCGAGTCCGGCGCCCGGCCGTACGCACGCGCCGCCCAGCCCGTCGTCGCACACCCGCACCGTCACGTGGCCGTCGGCCCGTACGACCCGCAGGTCGATCGACGCCGGCCGCGCGTGCTTGACCGCGTTGGCCATCGCCTCGCTGGCCACGTAGTACGCCGTCGTTGCCACGTCGTCGGGCAGCGGGTCCGACGAGATTTCGAGCGACACGGGGATCGGCGCCTTGGACGCCAGGCTCGACAGCGCCGGCCCCAGCCCGTCGTCCAGCGAGGACGGCCGGAGCCCGTGCGCGATCTGCCGCAGCTCGGCGACGGCCGTCCCGAGCGAGGCCACCGACTCGTCGAGCAGGGCGTCGACGTCGACCGTCCCGTCGTCGAGGTGCCGCTGTGCCAGCCGTAGCGACATTCCGAGCGACACCAGCCGCTGCTGGGCGCCGTCATGCAGGTCGCGCTCCAGCCGCCGCCGCTCCTCGTACCCGGCGTGCAGCAGCCGGGCACGGCTCGACTCCACCTCACTCAACGCGCGGCGCAGCTCGATCCGCAGTCGTACGACCTCGACCAGCAGCGCGCTAGCGTCGGCCAGTTCGGCGAGCAGCTCCTTCGAGCCGACCGCGCCCCGCACCAGCGCCCCGATCGAGTGCCCGCCCACCCGTACCGGCGCCCGCAGCGACGAGCCTGGGTCGAGCGGGTCGCCGGTGGCGGACACCAGCCCGGACACGCGCGGCACGACATACCCCACCCGCAGCGAGGGATCGCGCAGCGCCGAGCGCAGCACCGACTCCAGCTCCTCCGGCCGCGCCTCGCCCGCCAGCGACCGCTCCCGCAGGGAGTCGATGGCGGCCAACGCCGCTCGGCGCGCCGGGTAGAGCCGCCGGTCCACGGCCCGCTGCAGGCGGCTGCGCAGCGGCGCCAGCGCGGCCGCGCAGGCGGCCGTTGCGGCCGCCGCCGCGACCGGTGACGCCCGCCCGGCGCCGACCCCGACCAGGAACGACGCCACCGTGTAGAACGCGAGCAGCGCGGCCGTCACGAGGCCGTACGTCGTCGCCGCGCTGATCGCCTTGTCGACGTCGTAGAGATCGTGCTTGAGCAACGCGATCGCCGTGGCGAGCGGCAACGCGAGATAGGTGGCGGCGAAGCCGTACACCACGAGGTCCGCCGAGCCGACGAACAGGTAACTGGCCCAGCACAGCAGCAGTGTCGCCGGCACGAACAGCGCACCTAGCGCGAACCACTTGACCTGCGCGCGCTTCACCGGATCGCCCGCCCGCCGGTACCGGACCACCATGGCCGCCATTGCGGCGATCAGCAGCCCGAGGAACACCGGCAGCAACAGGACACCGACGATACCGACGACCGTCCCGTAGGGCTCGGGGACGCGGAACAGGTGCGGCACGTCCTGGAACGGCGGCGGGAACGGCGTCGGGTCGGCCGCCGCCGGGAACAGGAACAGCACGGGCACGACGATCAGCCCGTACGCGACCCATCGCCACCGCGGCCCCGGCAGCGTCCCGTCCGGGAAGTACAGCAGCAGGAACGCCGCCGGCAGGTACAGCAGCATCCAGGTGCCCGGCGAGATCCCGACGTACCAGTCCCAGACCGGCAGCAGCCCCGGGCGCTGCCGGAGCACGGCGGCGTAGGCCGAGTCGAACGACATCCCGATGGCCGAGGCGCCGACGAGCACCAGCAGCGGCCCGACGACGTTGCGCGGGCGCCGCCACGCCACCAGGACGCCGAGCGCCACCGCGAAGAGCGCGAGCAGCACAGAGATCACGAACCCGCCCGCCGTGCCGGGCGCCGAGAAGACCAGTGCGGCGCCGGCCAGCACGTTCACCATCACGAACGCCGCCACGGCGTACGCGAAAAGGCGCGGGAGGGCCATGCGTTCACGGTAGGTGCCGGCCGGCCGGAGGCGAACCCGTACCAGTACGGATATCGGTCCCGCAGTAGCCCCGATCCGCGGGACCCCCGGCCGGCCGAACACTGGCCGCATCGCCAACCTCGAAGCCCTCTGGAGGGGTCATGAAGCGCACCACCGGAGTCACCGTCGGCCTCGTCCTTGCCGGCATCCTCGGCCTCAGCGACGCTCTCGGCCCACTGACCGGCGGCGGCGACGGGCCGCCGTTCGCGGTCTTGCTCGCCGACTCGATCCTCGGCGTGGTCACCGTCGTCGGCGTCGTCCTCGGCTGGCGCGGCAAGCGGCCCGGGATCATCGCCGTGATCGTCACCCGCATCCTCGCCGCGCTGAGCGCGCTGCCCGCGTTCTTCGTGAGCGGCGTGCCCGGCCCAGCCGTCGCGGTCGCCGCGGTCGGCATCGCGGTCACGCTGCTCGCGGTGGTCCTCGCCGTGCCGGCGCTGCGGTCACCTGGCGAGACGGCGGTGGCCTAGCCATGGCCGTCGACACCCGCGCGGTCAGCGCAGGCGGCGCGAGCAGGACCGTGCGGCCCGTGCGCGACCTGCGTCGCATCTGGCGTACGGCTCTCGCCGTGCTCGCGCCCATCCCGATGGTCGCGCTCGCCGTGGAGGTCCTCGTCGTCCCGTTCCCTGTGCGTGGCGGCGTCACCCGAGCGATGGCCGGGGTCGCCGCCCACCCGGGGCGGGCGCAGGCCGCGCTGTGGCTCGCGCTGGTCTTCGCGCTGCTGGTGCTGCCGGCCACAATGGCCGCGGCCTGGGCGGCCCGCCGCGGCGCCCCGCGGCTGACGCTGGCGGGCGGGGTGCTGCTGCTCCTCGCCTTCGGTGCCGCGCTGCCGAACTCCGACCTCGCCGAGGTCGCCGGCGTGCGCAACGGCGTCAGCCCCGGGGCCGTGCAGGCGATCGACGACGCCGTCTGGGCGCACCCGGCCATCGGACTGCAGCTCGGGATCTTCCTGCTCGGCCAGGCGATCGGCCTGATCCTGCTGGGCGTAGCGCTGTGGCGGGCGCGGGTCGTGCCGGCCTGGGCCGGGATCGTGCTCGCGCTGTCCGGACCGGCCCACCTGGTCGCACCGGGCGGCAACGCGCGCGCCGCGATCTCCTGGGCGACGACCGCGATCGGGTACGCCGCAGCGTCCGTCGCGCTGCTGCGCACCCACGACGCCGACTTCGACCTGCCGCCGGTCGACCGGGCGCCCGCGCCCCGGCCGACCGTCGGCACCGGTCGGGACGCCCGCGCGGCGTGGCGGTGGCTGCTTGCGGCGGCGGCCGCGCCGGTGGCGGTCTATGTCGCGGTGTTCCGGTTCTTCATCCCGTACCAGGACGCCGACCCGCCACGGAAGATCTTCGAAACGCTGGTCGGCGCGACGACGTACCAGAGCCTGGCCATCTGGGTCGGCAGCTTCGTGGTGCTCACCGGGTTCGCCGGCATCCTCGCGGTCGCCTGGCACACCCGCCGCCGCACCCCGGTGCTCACGACGATCTCGATGGTCCTCGCGGTGCCGGGCTTCCTCGCGCTGTTCGCCAGCGGCTCGTACGGCGACGTGCTGGCGTACGTCACCGCCACCGTCCCCGGCATCGACCACGAGGCGGCGTACCGGATCGGGTACGGCATGGAGTCCAGCCCGCAGTCCGGCGCGCTGATCACGATCTTCGTAATCGGGCACCTGGTCGGCACGACACTGCTCGGCGTCGCGCTGTGGCGCGCCCGGATCGCGCCGACCTGGCTGGCCGCCGGCCTGACCGTGTCACAGCCGATCCACCTGGCGTCGGTGATGACCGGCATCCGGCCGATCGACCTGGTGGGCTGGGGCCTTACCGCGGTCGGCTTCGGCTGGGCGGCGTGGCGGCTGCTGAAACTGCCGAACGACGAGTTCGACCTCGCGCCGAAGTCCGTCTAGGGACGGGTCATCCGCAGGACGTCCAGGGCCTCGTCGAGTTGCTCCTCGGTCAGCTTGCCGGACTCGACGTGGCCCCGGGCGACCACCACCGCGCGGATCGATCGGCCGGTGGCAAGCGCCTCCTTGGCGATCGCCGCCGCCTCGTCGTACCCCAGGTGGCGGTTGAGCGGCGTGACGATCGAGGGCGAGCCCTCGGCGTACGCCCGCGCCACCTCCTCGTTGGCCTCGAGGCCGGCCACGCAGCGATCGGCGAGCAGCCGGCTCGCGGCGGCCAGCAGGCGGATCGACTCGAGCAGGTTCCGGGCCATCACCGGCAGCATCACGTTGAGCTCGAAGTCGCCCTGGGAGCCGGCGAAGCCGACCGCGGCGTCGTTGCCGATCACCTGGGCACACACCTGGCGTACGGACTCGCACACCACCGGGTTGACCTTGCCCGGCATGATCGACGAGCCCGGCTGGAGGTCGGGGATGCGCAGCTCCCGCAGGCCCGCCCGCGGTCCGGAGCCCATCCACCGGATGTCGTTGGAGATCTTGTACAGGCCGACCGCTACGGTGCGCAACTGGCCGGACGTCTCGACCAGCGCGTCGCGGCCGCCCTGTGCCTCGAAGTGGTTGCGCGCCTCGGCCAGCGGCAGCCCGGTCTCGGCGCGGAGCCGGCCGATGACGGCGGCCGCGAACCCGGGCGGCGTGTTGATGCCGGTGCCGACCGCGGTCCCGCCCAGGGGCAGCTCCGCGAGCCGGGGGAGCGTGGACTCGAGGCGCTCGACGCCGTAGGCCACCTGGGCCGCGTAACCGCTGAACTCCTGGCCCAGGGTGACCGGCGTCGCGTCCATGAGGTGGGTGCGGCCGGCCTTCACCACGGTTTCGAACTCCTCCACCTTGGACCGCAGGGTCTCCCGAAGATGCCGCAGCGCGGGCATGAGGTCGTGGACCACGGCGTGGGTGGCGGCGAGGTGCATCGACGACGGGAAAACGTCGTTGCTCGACTGCGAGGCGTTGACGTCGTCGTTGGGGTGCACGGGCCGCCCCAGCTCGCGGGCGGCGAGCGTGGCGATGACCTCGTTGGCGTTCATGTTGGACGACGTGCCCGAACCGGTCTGGAACACGTCGATCGGGAACTGGTCGTCGTAACCGCCGCCGGCCACGTGCGCCGCCGCGACCGCGATGGCGTCGGCCACGTCGCGGTCGAGCACCTCGAGCTCGGCGTTGACCTGGGCGGCTGCGCCCTTGATCTGCGCCAGCGCCCGGATGTGGGCGGGCTCCAGCCCGCGGCCGGACACCGGAAAGTTCTCCACCGCCCGCTGCGTCTGCGCCCGCCACAGCGCCTCCGCCGGCACGCGTACCTCGCCCATGGTGTCCCGCTCCACGCGGAAGCCGGTCTGCTCTGTGCTTGTCACGCCTCCATCCTGCCCCGTGCTGCGCCGGACCGCAGACGACCTACGCGCGGGAGCCGATGGTCAGCACGGGCTTGCCCACCTCGGCGAAGAAGTCGTTGCCCTTGTCGTCGACGACGATAAAGGCCGGGAAGTCGACGACCTCGATCTTCCATACCGCCTCCATGCCGAGCTCCGGGTACTCGAGCACCTCGACGTGCGTGATGCAGTCCTGCGCCAGCCGCGCGGCGGGCCCGCCGATCGAGCCGAGGTAGAAGCCACCGTGCCGGTGGCACGCGCGGGTGACCTGTGCGGACCGGTTGCCCTTGGCGAGCATCACGTGCGAGCCGCCCGCGGCCTGGAACTTCTCCACGTATGCGTCCATCCGCCCGGCCGTGGTCGGGCCGAACGAGCCGGACGCGTAGCCCTCCGGCTTCTTGGCCGGGCCGGCGTAGTAGACCGCGTGGTCCCGCAGGTAGGCCGGCATCGGCTCGCCGGCGTCCAGCCGTTCGGCGATCTTCGCGTGCGCGATGTCGCGGGCGACCACCAGCGGGCCGGTGAGCGACAGCCGCGTCTTGACCGGATGCTTCGCCAGCTCGGCGCGGATCTGGTCCATCGGCCGGTTGAGGTCGATCCGGACGACCTCGTCGGTCGACAGCGACGCGGCGGTGACCTCCGGCAGGAACCGCGCCGGATCGGTCTCGAGCCGTTCCAGCCATACGCCGGACGGCGTTATCTTGGCGACCGCCTGGCGATCGGCCGAGCAGGACACGGCGATCGCGACCGGGCAGGAGGCGCCGTGCCGCGGCAGCCGGACGACCCGGACGTCGTGGCAGAAGTACCGCCCGCCGAACTGCGCGCCGATGCCGAGCTGCCGGGTCAGCTCCAACACCTCCGCCTCCAGGGACGGGTCGCGGAACCCGTGCGCCAGCATCGAACCCGACGTCGGCAGCCCGTCCAGGTACTTCGCCGACGCCAGCTTGGCCGTCTTCAGCGCGTGCTCCGCCGACGTGCCGCCGATCACCACGGCCAGGTGGTACGGCGGGCAGGCCGACGTGCCGATCAGCCGCAGCTTCTCGTCGAGGAACCGCATCATCCGCTCGAGGTTCAGTAGCGCCTTGGTCTCCTGGTACAGGTACGACTTGTTGGCCGAGCCGCCGCCCTTGGCCATGAAGAGGAACTTGTACGCGTCCGGCTGGCCGCCCGGGTCCTCGGCGTACAGCTCGATCTGCGCCGGCAGGTTGGTCCCGGTGTTCTTCTCGTCCCACATGGTCAGCGGGGCGAGCTGGGAGTAGCGCAGGTTCAGCCGGGTGTAGGCCTGGTAGACGCCCCGGGCGATCGCCTCCTCGTCGGTGCCGTCGGTCAGCACGTGCCGCCCGCGCTTGCCCATCACGATCGCCGTACCAGTGTCCTGGCACATCGGCAGCACGCCGCCCGCGGCGATGTTCGCGTTGCGCAGCAGGTCCGATGCGACGAACCGGTCGTTGGGCGACGCGGCCGGGTCGTCGACGATCGCGCGCAGCTGGGTCAGATGCGCCGGCCGCAGGTAGTGCGCAATGTCGTGCATCGCCTCGGCCGTGAGCGCGGTGATCACCACCGGGTCGACGGTCAGGAACTGCCGGCCGCCCGGGCCGTTGACCACGTCCACGCCCTCGTCGGTGACCAGGCGGTATTCCGTCAGATCGGCGCCCAGCGGCAGCAGCGGGGCGTACGAGAAGTCGACGGCGTCGCTCATGAGCGGCAAGCGTAGGCCCAGCCGGGCGCGGCGGACCGACCGGGCGCGGGCCCGGACCATATCTCACGGAGCGCCGGGAGGCCCATGAGCCTAGCTGGCGGGGCAGTCCTCGCGCTTCGGACCGGTGCACCCGGCTCCGGGGCCGGGCCCGGAGCCCGGGCTTGCTCCCCCGCCGGGCAGCGGGGAACCGCCGGGGCCGGGCACGAGCCCACCGCCGGGGCCGACGGTGCCGCTGAAGGGCAGGTACCCGATATCGCGCCCGTCGCCGATGATCATGCCGTTCGGGCCCACGGCGAGGACCTTGGCCGACGAGCGGACGTTGATCAGGTCCGTGCCGGAAAGCTCGCCGAGCGCGTTCAGCCGGCCCGGATTCTCGTCGAGCACGACCGCGGCATAGCGCAGCGCCGCCGCGGACGCCCTGGTGTCTGTCCGGCGGTTCCACCGCACGCCGCCGCGTAGCTCGGCGCCATGAACCGAGCGGCCGTCGGCGCCGCGGACCAACGCGACCACATCGTCGACCGCGAGCAGCTTCTCGCCGGGCAGGCCGGTCCACAGGATCCGGCCGTCGTACGCGTCGATGACCTGCTCCCGGGCGTCCGGACCGACGCCGACCACCACGTTCTGGCCGCCGGCCGGGTCGTCGCGCTGCGTGCATCCGCTGCCGCTGGTCGTTCGCAGGTTGACCCCGACGTTGTTCCACACCTCCTGGCCGGTGTCCGGATCGATGGCGCTGGTCGCGAAGTAGCAGGTGTCGTCCTGGGAGCGGGCGGTGATCCGCAGCGCGCGGCCGCCCACGACCGCGATCCGCTGGTCGCGCTGTGGATTGAGCTGTTGCAGGACCCGGCCCGCCGCGGTGTCCACCAGGTAGACGTTGCCGTCGATGGGGAAGCCGAGGACCGGAGGCATGATGTCGGGGCCGGCGGCCTGGTCGTCGACCCGGCGCGTGGACAGCGGCTTCGTATCCGGCAGCTCCGGGTTGTCCGCGGAGAGCACGAACCCGATGCCGGGCAACGGCACCGTCCACAGTGGTACGGACCCGTGTGGATCCCACGCCGTCAGCGTGCAGTCCTTCGCGTCGTGGCAGCGCACGTCGACCATCGCGTTCCGGTAGGTCCACACCGCGACCGCATCGCTGTCCCGGCGGCGCACCGCGCCGGTGGCCGGGTCGAGCACGTCGTAACCCTTGACCAGCAGCTTGCCGATGACCACGACGGCGCCGGCGCCGGCGCCGGCCACGGCCGCCCAGTCGGCCGTCGTCTCCCACAGCCGGGCGCCCGTGCCGAGGCTCCGCGACTCGACCAGCGTCCGGTGCTCGACGATGACGGTGTCGCCAGCGATCGTGGCGCTGCGCGGCCCGCCGCCGAGCCGCTGCTGCCACAGCGGCGGCGGGTTGGACAGCGGCTCACTGCGGCTGACGAACGCCCACACCTTGTCGAGATACGGCGAGAGCACGCCGGTGACCGCCAGCACCACGACGAGGATGGCGGCGAGCGCGACCCAGCACTTCACGCACCGGCCGCCACCCTTCGCCACCGGGCCACGGTAACGACCGTGGAGCCTCGGGGGACGGCACGGTGATTTAACCGTGTCGACCCGATATGCGAGGTTAGTCGCGCGCCATCGTCATCCGGTAGGTGTAGTAGTCAACGCGTACGCCGTCCCGCAAGACATGGTCGGTGGCGATCACTACCGCCGCGAACCCGGCGGACCCGGCGATCGAGCGCAGATAGCCGAGGTCACCCGAGGTGCCGAAGAAGATCAGCATCCTGCCGGCCGGGGTGAGATGGGATCGCACCTGCGCGAAGAACTCGGTGAGCGCGCGGTAGTTCTCGTCGCTCATCGCCATCTCCAGCCGGTCGCGCGGCGTGAACCAGCGGAACGGCGGGTCGAAGACGATGAGGTCGAACTCGCCGTCCACATCGGAGAAGACGGCACTGTGCCGTACCTCGACCCGGTCGGCGACGCCGTTGCGCCGCGCATTCGCGCGCGCCGCCTCGATCGCGGACGGGTTGATGTCGACCGCCACCACGGAACGGGCCGTCCGTGCGGCGAGGATCGCGTTGACGCCGCTGCCGGTGCCCATGTCGAGGACCCGGTCCGCGGGCCGCACGTCGGCCAGGACCGCCTGGCCGAGCAGGTGGGAGACCCGGGAGATGGGCATCACGTCGGGCGGCACGTCGAGGGTCAGGCCGAGGTAGTCGAAGGTCTGGCCGGCGCGGCCCTCGGCCCGGCCTTGCGCGTAGGCGCTCTCGTGCCACCGCCGAAGCCGCTCGGCGTCTTCGGCAGAGATCGTCGGCTCGTAGCTCACAGCGGCACCCTAGCCGGCCGGCGCGTCGCCGACCGCCGCGTTTACCAACGGGAGCACGCGGTACGGGATCTGCTCCTCGAGGGCGATGATCGTCGACGCGCGGACGATCCCCGTATAGTCGACGACCTGGTCGATCACCCGCTGCAGGTCGGCGTTGGAGCGCGCGACTATCCGGCACATCAGGTCGCCCGAGCCGGTGATCGTGTGCGCTTCGAGCACCTCCGGGATGGCCGTCAGGTGGGCGGCGACCGGCTGGTGGCCCTGCCGCTGGCTGATCTCGAGCGTGACGAACGCGGTCACCCCGAAGCCGATCGCCGCCGGCGCGATCTCCGGCCCGTAGCCCCGCACGACCCCCCGGGCGGACAGCTTGTCAAGGCGCGCCTGCACCGTGCCGCGGGCCACCCGCAGGCGCCGCGAGCACTCCAACACCCCGATCCGCGGCTCGGCCGCGAGCAGCGCGAGCAGGCTCGCGTCGAGCTGGTCAATCTGCTCGACCAACCGGCCCTCCAGCAGGACGGATTGCGCAACCTGACCAGGCGATCATACGCCAGTTGCCTAGGTCACTCGGCCACGTCGATCCTCGTCGTATGACCCGAGCGATCGAGCGCACCGAGACGACAGACCTCGATCAGGCCGCCGTCGACGAGCTCGTCGGAGCAGTCGATCACGACATCTCCCACGACCCGTTCCCGGTCAAGGGCCTGGACCACCTGACCTTCGCGGTCGGCAACGCCAAGCAGGCCGCCCACTACTACTCCACCGCGTTCGGCATGACCTGTGTCGCGTACCGGGGACCGGAGAACGGCAACCGCGACTACGCCGAGTACGTGCTGACCAGCGGCACGGCCCGGTTCGTGCTCTCCGGTGCGGTCAACCCGCGGGCACCCGGCGCTTCCCACGTCGCCAGGCACTCCGACGGCGTCGTGGACATCGCCCTGGAGGTGCCCGATGTGGACGCGGCCTTCGCGCACGCCGTCGCGCAGGGCGCCCGGCCCCGCAGCGAACCCCGCGACATGACCGACGAGCACGGCAGCGTCCGGTTCGCGGCCATCGACACGTACGGCGACACCCGGCACAGCCTGATCGACCGGTCGCGGTACGACGGGCCGTTCCTGCCCGGCTTCGCCGCCCGCGGGCCCATCGTCGACCGGCGGCCCGCGATCGACGCCGGCCTGCAACCGAAGCGCTTCTTCCAGGCCGTCGACCACGTCGTCGGCAATGTGGAGCTCGGCCGGATGGACGAGTGGGTGGAGTTCTACAAGCGGGTGATGGGCTTCACGAACATGGCCGAGTTCGTCGGCGACGACATCGCAACGGACTACTCGGCGCTCATGTCCAAGGTGGTCGCCAACGGCACCCGCAAGGTGAAGTTCCCGCTCAACGAGCCCGCCGTCGGCCGCAAGAAGTCCCAGATCGACGAGTACCTCGAGTTCTACGGCGGCCCGGGCGTGCAGCACATCGCCGTCGCCACCAACGACATCATCCGCAGCGTCGACGCGATGCGCGCGGCCGGCGTCGACTTCCTCGAGACACCCGACTCGTACTACGACGATCCCGGGCTGCGCGCGCGTATCGGCACCGTCCGGGCACCGATCGAGGAGCTCAAGGCCCGCAGGATCCTGGTCGACCGGGACGAGGACGGCTACCTGCTGCAGATCTTCACCAAGCCGGTCCAGGACCGCCCGACGATGTTCTTCGAGCTCATCGAGCGGCACGGATCACTGGGCTTCGGCAAGGGAAACTTCAAGGCGCTCTTCGAGGCCATCGAGCGGGAGCAGGAGCGTCGCGGGAACCTGTAACACTGTCCCGGTGAACCCCGACCCCCGGGTGCGGCAACCGGCAACCGGACAACCCGGGCCACCGCAGCAGCGGTGGCCCGGGTACGGGCCGGCACCGGCCCCGTACGGCTACCCCGGCCACCCGCCCTACCGGCTTCCCCCGCCACCGCCGGTCAGCCCGTCCGGTCAGCCGCTGGCGAACTTCGGCGACCGGCTGCTCGCGTACCTGCTCGACTTGTTGATCTTCATGGCCGCCGCGGTCGTGCTCATGGTGCCGTTCTTCGCGGTGGTCGTCCTCCTGCTGGTCCCGCAGACCCAGGAGATGCAGCCCGACGGCACGCCCGTAGAGCCCGGCTTCGCGACGTTCTTCCTGCCGCTCCTGCTCGCCGAGCTGGTCTTCGTGCTGCTGATGCTCGGCGTCTACTACCTCTACTCGGTCGAGTACCAGGGGCGGTCCGGCCAGACCGTCGGCAAGCGGGTGATGAAGATCCGCGTCGTGCCGCTCGACCCCGCGGCCCGACTCGACCGCGGGATGCTCGCCAAGCGATTCCTCGTGCAGTACGTCGCGGGCTTCGTGCCGTTGTTCAGCTACCTCGACGGTTTCTGGCAGTTGTGGGACAAGCCCTATCAACAGTGCCTCCACGACAAGTTCGCCGAGACGGCGGTCGTTAAGGTCGTGGCGTGACGTCCGTGGCTCCCGGCTGGTACCAGGATCCGGCCGACCCGACCACCCAGCGCTACTGGGACGGTGAGGGCTGGGTGGGCGCGCCCCTGCCCGCCGACGCGACCCCGCCCGAGGGACCGCCGCCGGAGCCGTCTTCCGGCGCCACCGCCTCGGCACCGGCGCTGAAGCCCGACACCCCGGCGCCGGTCGGCGTCGGCGGTGCGGCGGCCAGCCCCGCGCCGCCCACCGCGCCACCCGCTCCCGTCTATCCGGGCGCGCCGTATCCGGGCTCCCAACACCCCGGCGGCCGCTACCCCGGCCCGTCCGCCGGCGGGCCGGGCGCCGGCAGCGGCCGGCCCGCCCCGGCGGCCGCGCCGGCCGGGTACGTGCTGGCCCCGCCCGGCCTGCGTCTCGCCGCCCGGCTGATCGACATCGCCATCGTGCTGGCGCTCAACGTCGTGGCCAACGGCTACCTCTTCTACCTCCTGATGCGCGAGGTCCTGCCGGTGAGTCAGGAGATGAGCCGACGGATCGCCAGCGGCGAGTCGATGACCAGCGTGATCGCCGGAGCGCAGACCAGCGGCCGTGCCACGCTCCTGCAATGGGCGATCCTCGTGGTAGCCGCGCTGGTCTGGCTCGCCTACGAGGTGCCGGCCGTGGCGCGATCGGGGCAGACGTTCGGCAAGCGGGCGGTCGGCATTCGGATCGTCCGCCTCGACGGGCAGACTCCGGTCGGCCCCGGCCGGTCGTTGCGCCGCTGGAACATCCTCGGCGTGCCGCTGCTCTTCCCGTTCTGCTGCATCGGGCCGGTGATCCAGGTGGTCGACTGTGCCTGGTTGCTCTTCGACCGGCCGCTGCGACAGGCGCTGCACGACAAGGCGGCGCAGACGGTGGTCGTCCTCGCGCCGCGCGGGCAACCGCAGAACCTACCGACCCGCCCAGGAGGCCCCTCATGACCAGCAAGCTCACCCGGGCCGACCTCGAGGCGCTGCCGGCATACATCCCCGGCCGCAGCCCGGCCGACCTGGCCCGCGAGCTCGGCCTGCCGGAGGCCATCAAGCTGGCCAGCAACGAGGTTCCGTACGGGCCACTGCCCGGCGTCGTCGACGCGATCACGGCGGCGGCGAGCGGCAGCCACCGCTATCCCGACATGGGCGTGGTCGAGCTGCGCGAGGCCCTGGCGGCGCGGTACGACGTCCCGACCGACCGGATCGCGACCGGCTGCGGCTCGGTCGCCCTCGCGGAGCACCTGGCCCGGGCCACCTGCCTGCCGGGCGACGAGATCGTCTACTCGTGGCGCTCGTTCGAGGCCTACCCGATCATCTCGGCGACCACGGCCGCGACGAGCGTGCGGGTGCCCAACACGCCCGACCACGGACACGACCTCGCCGCGATGGCAGCCGCCATCACCGACCGGACCCGCCTGGTCTTGGTCTGCAACCCGAACAACCCGACGGGTACGACCGTGCGCCGCACCGAGCTCGACCGCTTCCTCGCGGCGGTGCCCGACGACGTGGTGGTGGTCCTCGACGAGGCCTACCGGGAGTTCGTGACCGACCCCGACGTGCCCGACGGCCTGACCGCGTACGGCGAGCGGCCCAACGTGGTCGTGCTGCGCACGATGTCTAAGGCGTGGGGCCTCGCGGGCCTGCGGGTCGGTTTCCTGGTCGCCCAGCCCGAGGTGGCCGCCGCCGTGCGCAAGGTCGTGACGCCGTTCTCGACCAACGCGGTCGGGCAGGCCGCCGCGCTGGCGGCGCTCAAGCAGGCGGAGGAGGTGCGCCGCCGGTGCGCCCTCGTCGTCTCGGAGCGCGAGCGGGTCACCGAGGAGGTCCGCAGGCTGGTGCCCGACGTGCCCTCGTCGCAGGCCAACTTCGTCTGGCTGCCGCTGGGCGACCGCTCGGCCGCGTTCGGCGTCGCGTGCGAGAAGCAGGGCGTGATCGTGCGCCCCTTCCAGGGCGACGGCGTGCGGGTCACCATCGGCACACCGCCGGAGAACGACGCGTTCCTGGCCGCCGCGGCCACCTTCTGAGCCGCGCGTCAACGCGCGGCCGGCACCGGCGCGTTTCTCTGGGCTGAGGTACGCATGGCCGCAGTGCCGCCCGACGGCTCCGCCTGGCGGCGGTGGCCGCGGACCGTCGCGGGCGGGCATCCCGAGGCGTACGTGCGGCGGGCGCTGTTCACGACGCACGTGTGGTGGTGGCGTAGGCGCCGGCGCGTCGAGGTCCCTTCGGCCCGGCCGCCGGAGCCGCCGGTCGTCGGCGACCCCGCCGAGGCACAGGCCTACCGCGACGCCGTGCGGCGTGCTGGGCTGTGTCGAGGACCTGAGCGTCGAACGGACCGCCGAGGTGCTCGGCTGCTCGACGGCGACCGTCCGGGTGCCGGCGCTACGGGCCCTGCGGGCCGACCCGGGCCTGCGGTTGTCCGCGACCGAGGAGGTGGTGGATCGATGACGTCGGTCGAGGAGCGCCTGCGCGCCGTGCTGGCGAACGCCACGCCGCTTGTGCCGGAGCCCCCGGACCGGCTGGCCGCGCCCGGGGCGCCGGGTGCGCCGGCGCCGCCGGCGCGTCGCCGGGACGGCCGCGCTCGCCGTTGCCGCCGTCGCCGGGCTGGTCGTCGGGGTGCCGCGGATCGTCGATCACGCCTCGCCGCCGGCGCCGACCGGCTCGGCGACGTGCCCGGCCACCGCCGACCCGGTGGGGGCCGTGGAAGCCGGCACCGGCCCGGCCGTCCCGCCGGGCGCCTTCGACATCACCCGCTGCGACGCGCCCACCTCGCAGGTAGTGCGGGGTGGCGCGGCCGAGGTGGTGGCGGCGCTGAACGCGCTGCCCGTGCGGGACCGGTCGGCGCCGTGCACCGGGTTCCTCCGGGGCCTGGTCGTCGATGACCCGGTCTTCGTGGTCCGCTACGCGGGCCGCGACCCGGTGGTCGTCCACCTCGACCTCGCCTGCCTGAGCCAGGCCGCGCCCGCCTGCACGTCCACGCCGCAGGGCCGCACGGTCATCGACGGCGCCTGCGTGACCCGTACCTCATGGGCCTGGCGGGCGCCGCTGGACACATTCGCCGCCCGCCTGTTCGCGGCCTCCGGCGCGGCGGTCGACCCCGCGACGGTGCCGACCCCCTCGTGCCCGAGCCGGCCGCCGATTCCTCGCCCCGGCGTACCGACCGCCCTCGACCCGTTCTATCCGCGCCTGTCCGCCGCGGTGGTGGCCGCCGCGGCATGCCGGTTCGCCCCGGCGGACAGCGCCGGCGCCGGTCGCTTGCTCCGCTCGCGCACCCTTCGCGACGGCGCGGACGCGTTACGGGCGGTCGTGAACGTGGCGGCGGTGCCGCGCCTGCGCGGCTGCCCGCCGATGCTGCTGCACGCCCGGTACGCGGTGGACGTGCTGGTCCTCGCCGACGCCGCCGGACGGGTCACGACCGTGCCGACCACCCGAACCGGCTGCGTGGACGCCGGCCTGGCCCGGGAGCTGGACCGCCTACTCGGGCCGCTCGCCTGACGGCGGTGACGACTCGACGGGACGGCGCAGGGAGTAGGTGACGGCGAACAGCCGGTGCGGCTCGTTGTACACGTGCAGGGCGGCCCGGTGGTAGGCCTGCCACCCCGCCGCGCCGGCACGGTTGAGGTGCCGCAGGTCGTCGAACCGCTCGTCGACGCCCCACCGCTGGGCGCCATCGGGGTGGTGGAACGTCGCCTGCCAGTCCATGTACCTGTCCGCGCCGAAGTCACCGGTTGCCCGGTAGTCCAGGCGCGCGTACTCCCACCTCGTCACGACGGTCATTGTGCCCCGACGAGCTGGCGGGCATCCCGGTCGGCCTCGTCGACCCTCGCGTACGCCACCGGCCGCGCGTGCGGACGGGCGGTAGCGCTGACCCGACTGCGCCGGGCCGCGGTCGCCGGCTAACCGAAGTTGACGTCGGCCGCCTTGACGGTTCCCGCGGTGCGGCCCGGGGCCCGGTGATTGGCCCAGTAAAGGTTGGTGTGCGCGATGACCTGATCCGGCGGCGGCGCACCCCACTCGGTCTGGTTCTCGGTCGTGTGGGCGTCGCTGACCAGGGTCGCGTCGTACCCGCGGACGACCGCGCCGTGCAGCGTCGACCGGATGCACTCGTCGGTCTGCGCCCCGGCCACCATGAGCCGGCCGATCTTCAGGTCGGACAGCACCGACTCCAACGTGGTGTCCTCGAAGGAGTCCGGGTACCTCTTCTCTACCAGCGGCTCGGCCTCGTCGCGGCTCAGCTCGGGGACGAGTTGCCAGTTGTCGTTGCCCCGGACGAGCCCCTCGTCGTCGTTGTGCTGGACCCAGATCACCGGCACGTTCCCGGCACGGGCCTTATGCACCAGACTCCCGACGTTTGCCACCACCCGGTCGCGGTCATAGGCGCCTTCGACGACACCGTTTTGCACGTCGACGACCAGCAAGGCGGTGTTCGGTCGGTTCTCCAACGTCGTCATCGTCATCTCCCGTCGCTCACGTGCCGGCCAGGATGACCGGCTGGACGTTGAGGTAGTAGCGGGCGTCGTCGTCGGCGGGGTCGGCGGGCGGGCGCAGGCGCTCGGTCGCGACGACACCGTCGGCGGCGTACACGTAGCCGGGCAGCCAGTCGGTCGGCTCGGCGAAGTACGTGTACCGGGTGCGCGACCGCTCGGCGCCCGTGGCGGCATCGAGCGTCAGCAGCACACGGTCGGGGGTGAGCAGGTGCACCCGCCCCGACTGGGTCGCGAGGACCGACGCGCCGTGGCCGCCGACGCCGGCATCGAGGGGATGGCGCCATCGCACGGCGCCGTTGTGCGGCTCGCGGGCCACGACCTGCCCGCCCGTCACCCGCACGGCGAGGCCGTCGACCAACCAGGCGCCGGGGTCGGCAACGGCCGGGGCGTCGACGGGGGAGCCGCCGGTCCCGAAGGTCCACGCGCGGGCGCCGGACGCGCCACGCAACCGTAACCCGGCACACGCCGAGCGGGCCGCGGTGCAGCCCAGGGGCTCAGCCGCCGCATCCGACCCGACCGGTGCGGTCAGCGTGCCGGCGTCGGCCCCGGTGACCGCGTCGTAGAGGCGGACCGCCGCCGCGCAGGAGTCGTATGCGCCGAACCGCCCGTCCGCCGTGGTGAAGCCGGCCCACCGGCAGGCCGGCCGCGCCAGGGGCATCCGCCAGGCCGGCGCCCCGGTAGCCGCGTCGTACGACCGGACGTCGGCGTCGCTGGTGACGAGGACGTGGTCGCGGGTGGCGGTCAAGCCGACCGGCTCATAGACCGTGCGCGCACCGGTGGCCCGGCCGTCGTACCCGCGCGACTGCGGTGCCGGACCGGCGGCGCGCCAGCGCACGCGGCCGTCGTCGGCGCCGAGCGCGACGAGCTCGCCGTCCGACCAGCGGCTGACCACGGCACCGCCGGCGGCGACGACGCCGACGAGCTGGGCCGGCCATCGGCGGTAGGACCAGTACGGGCTGTTCAGGTACCGGGAGTCGACCGGCCCGTCGGCGCGGACCTGGCGCTCGGCGGCGTACACCCGTAGTCGGCCGGCGACGATGACCGGGGCAGACGGCAGCGTGCCCACAACGCCGGGTGCCGCCGCGGAGCCGGACGGGTACGCACCGGTCGGTCCGGAGACCACCTCGGCGGGCGCGAGCACCCGGTAGCCGCCGACCGCGGCGAGCGCCGCGGCGACGACGGCGCCCGTCGCGAGGAGTCTGCGCACGCAGGGACTCTAGACCGCGGGGCCGAGCCGTCAGCCCCTGGCCGGCACGATGGTCCCGGTCACGGCGCCCAGGCCGACCGTGGTGCCGTCCGGGCCCGGCGCCTGTGCCGAGATGGTGACCGTGTCGCCGTCTTCCAGGAACGCGCGCGCCGAGCCGTCCTCGAGTTGGATCGGCTCCCGACCGCCCCAGGTGAGCTCCAGGAACGAGCCCGCCTGGTCGCGTTCCGGTCCGGAGATCGTGCCAGAGGCGAAAAGGTCACCGGTGCGCACCAGCGCGCCGTTCACGGTCAGGTGGGCGAGCTGCTGCGGCGGGGTCCAGTACATCGAGGCGTACGGCGGCCGGGTGACGACCGTGCCGTTCCAGTCGACGGCGAGCCGAACGTCCAGGCCCAGGTGCGGCACGTCGCGCAGGTAGTCCAGGACCGGCGGGTCCTGCTCGGGAGCCGGCACCCACGCGTCGCCGAGCGCCTCGAGCGGCACGACCCAGGCCGAGACCGAGGTGGCGAACGACTTGGCCAGGAACGGCCCGAGCGGCTGGTACTCCCACCGCTGGATGTCGCGCGCCGACCAGTCGTTGACGAGCACGACGCCGAACACGTGCTCGGCGAAGCGGTCGGTCGGCACGGGATCACCGAGTGCGGACGGCACGCCCACCACGAAGCCGAGCTCGGCCTCGATGTCGAGGCGTCCGGACGGGCCTAAGGTCGGGCCGGTCGGGCCGGGCAGCTGGCCGTTCGGCCGGGTGATCGGCGTGCCGGACACGACCACCGTGCCGGCCCGACCGTGGTACGCGACCGGCAGGTGCTTCCAGTTGGGCAGCAGCGGCGGCTGCTCGGGCCGCAGGATCCGGCCGACATTGCTCGCGTGGTGCTCCGAGGAGTAGAAGTCGACGTAGTCGCCCACCCCGAACGGCAGGACCAGCTCGACCTGGTCGAGCGGGATGAGCAGTGGCTCGACGGCCGGCCGGTGGCGTTCCTGGGTGAGCAGCTCGACGATCCGGTGGCGGACGGCGGTCCACTGCGGACGACCCAGGGCCAGGAAGTCGTTGAGCGTGCGCGTCCGCAACGCGCCCGCGGCGAGGACCAGCTCGGCCGCCTCGGCGCCGTCCAGATCGAGCACGAGGTCGGATATCCGTACCCCGATCCGCGGCGGGCGGCCGCCGTGGCGGAACACGCCGTACGGCAGGTTGTGCACGCCGAACGGCGATCCTTTGCCGCTCTCCAGCCAGGTCATGCGCCGGCCTCGCTTCGCTCGGCAGAGGCATGACCATGCTGACTGAGCCCGATGATGACCTCGCTGCGCTCGGTCATGCGCCGCCCTCCCGCTCCGTCATGTCCCGAAACCTCCGTTGACGAGGCCGAGCCGGATCAGGTCGGTCAGCGGCTCGAGCATGCTGCACGAGCCGAAGCCCACCCACAGTGGCCGCTCGCGGTCGCGGCGACCGCGGGCCGGCTCGATCAGCGGCACCGGGTCGGTGCCGGCAAGCAGCTCCGCCACCTCGGCGACCTCGCCACCCTCGGCGGCGGCCAGCGTGGCGGTGAGGATGTTGAGGAAGCCGTGGTGGGTGAAGCCGGTCTCGGGGTCGGTGTGCCGCAGCGCGTGGTGCAGGCCGGCGGTGAGCTTGAACGGCAGGTCGCGGTCCCGGCAGGCGCAGATCACGGCGGCCAGCTCGACCGGGGTGGGGAACAGCTCGGCGGCGAGACCGCCGGTTCGGAACTTCGCGGCGATCCGCCGGCCGGTCGCCCGGGCGTCCGCGATCCGGTCCAGGCCGGCGAGCAGGCCGAAGGTGAGCGGCACCTCGGCGTACAGGTCGAGGTCGGGCCGCGTGGCGGCGAGCGCGAGCATGCGCCCGATGCCGGGCTGGGGGTCCTCGCCGCGCTTGGCGACGGCGGCCTCGACCTGGCGGACGGCCAGGCGTGGGTCGGCCCCCTCGACGACGTGGCCGAGCCGGTCGACGGGCACGTCGCTGACAATGCCGATCTCGAGCCGCTCGCCGTCGCGGAGCAGCGGGGCGACGCCGGAGAGCGCGGACGCCGGCAGCATCAGCGGCCCGACCATGTTGCGGTACCAGGCGCCCCGGTGCTCCCGATGCCCGGCGACGGCGTCGGGCAGCGAAGCGCTTCCGGGCGGGAACACCGCGGCGTCGTCCACGAAGCCCTGCAGGACGCGTGGAATCAACGGCGGGACGATGGGGGGCGGAGCCCCCCGTCTGTCGGTTGACACAGGTACAGAACTTAGTAGACGCTACAGGAAGCGGACAAAGGCGTCCGGTAATCGGACGCCGAGTTTTGGGGGTGTTCCGGATGCCGTACTACCGCAGCGTCGGCGAGGTGCCGCGCAAGCGGCACACCCAGTTCCGTGCGCCGGACGGCGGCCTATACGGCGAGGAGCTGATGGGCCAGGAGGGCTTCTCGTCCGACTCGTCGCTGCTCTACCACCGCCACCGTCCCACGGCGATCGTGGCCGCGGAGGAGTTCGACCCGCCGGCCTGGTCCCGCGTGCCCAACCGACCGCTGAAGCCCCGCCACCTGCGCACCCACAAGCTCGACGCCGGCACCGCCGATCCGGTGCTCGGCCGTCAGCACCTCCTGGCCAACGACGACGTGCGCATCTCGTACGCCATCGCCGAACGCCCCTCGCCGTTGTACCGCAACGCGGTGGGCGACGAGTGCGTCTACGTCGAGGAGGGGGCGCTGCGGGTCGAGTCGACCTTCGGCGTCCTCGAGGCGTCGGCCGGCGACTACGTCATCATCCCGACGTCGGTGATCCATCGGCTGGTGCCGACCGGTGCTTCGCCCGTGCGGTTGCTGGCCATCGAGGCGACCGGCCACATCGGAGCGCCCAAACGCTACCTGTCCGTGCGCGGGCAGTTCCTCGAACACTCGCCCTACTGCGAGCGCGACATCCGCGGTCCGGCGGCACCGCTGACTGCCGAAGACTCCGATGTGGAGGTCCTCGTCCAGCACCGGCGCGGCTGGACCCGGCATGTCTACGCCACCCACCCGTTCGACGTGGTCGGCTGGGACGGGCACCTCTACCCGTGGGCGTTCTCGATCCACGACTTCGAACCGATCACCGGCCGGGTGCACCAGCCGCCGCCGGTGCACCAGACGTTCCAGGGCCCCAACTTCGTGATCTGCTCGTTCGTCCCGCGCAAGGTCGACTACCACCCGCTCGCGATTCCCGTGCCCTACAACCACCACAACGTGGACTCCGACGAGATGCTCTTCTACACCGGCGGCAACTACGAGGCCCGGCGCGGGTCCGGCATCGAGCAGGGTTCGATCTCCCTGCACCCATCAGGCTTCACGCACGGCCCGCAGCCGGGTGCGGTGGAACGGGCCATCGGCGTCGACTACTTCGACGAGCTGGCGGTCATGGTCGACACGTTCCGCCCGCTGGACCTGTGCGACGCGGGGCTGTCCTGCGAGGACACCGGCTACGCCTGGACCTGGGCGCGCGGGTGACCTAGAAATCCAGGTCGGCGTAGATGCAGGCGTGGTCGGAGCCCGCGTGCACCTCGCGGGTCATCGTGTCGTAGATGGGCCACAGGGTGCCGCGGCGGCCGCCCCAGACGCCGCGGCGGTGGATGCCGCCGCCGGTGACCCGGGCGAACAGCGGCGGCGACAGCAACACGTAGTCGATCTTGTTACGGGCCGTGCAGTAGCCGTACGTGCCGGGCCGGCCGCCGTCGTCGAACGTCGGGTGCTCGGAGACGTCGCGCAGGTCGGTGTCGCGCACGAGCGGTTCCAGCGGCTCGCTGTCCGGGGTGTCGTTGAGGTCACCGAGCACCGCGACCTCGGTGATCCCCTCCGCCACCAGCGCGCGGTAGATCTCGGCGACACGGGCCGCCTGCCTGCGGCGGATCGCGTCGGAGATCTGCTTGCCGCCGTACCCCTTGCTCTTCAGGTGGTTGACCAGCACCGCGAGCCTGCCGCGGACGGGCAACGCGAAGTGGTACTCGGGACAGTCCCGGCTGAAGATCCGGCCGTAGCCGTCGCTGTCGTCGACGTGGCTACGCTGACCGACGAGCGGGTACGCGGCCGTGGCCAGCACGCCGACGTCGATGCCCCGGTCGTCGTTTCCGTCGACGACCATGACCTGCGGATAGCGGGGCAGGCCGCCGATCAACAGACCGGCGTCCGTGAAGCGCTTCAGGGCGATCCGGCTCTCCGCCTCGACCACGCCGAGGATGTCCGCCGACACGTCCTCGATCACCCGCGCCGTGTTGAGCATCGCCTGCTCGTGGACGCGGTCGGTGGTCAGCTCCACCCAGCCGATCCAGTCGCCGCGGCCGGTGGCGACGATCTCGACGCCACCCGCCCGCGGCCGGCGCACCAGCCGCCCCCGGTTCTGGCGCAGCCGGGCGAACGGCGCCACGTCAGCGGCGAGCAGCTCGAGCCGGCGCAGCCGGACGACGATGGCCGCCTTGACCGCGTCGGTATAGACCGGCTCCTCGAGCAGTTCGCAGATCTGCTGGTACGCCTCCAGCGCCGGCCGGCCCACCGACCAGCTGCGCTGGTCGAGCGCGCGGGCGCGGTCGAACAGGTTCTCGACGTTGTAGCTCGCGATGCGCACGTCAGCCGCGCGCCGGGGCGAGCACGGCCGGCTGGCTCCGCGCGGCCGAAAGGATCGCGAACACCAGCGGCCATCGGCCGCTCACCGGGCCGAAGGCGAGCACGAACGCGGGGCCCGCGAGCGGGCTGTACCCGACCCAGCCGCTGTTCGAGCCGTGCCGGACGTTGCGGGCCACGGCGAGGACACCGGCGGTCCCGGAGACCACCGCGAGCACCCGGGCAAGCAAGCCGTGGGCCGCGTCGAGGAACCCGACGAGCAGCACCGCGAGGATGGTGCAGACGGCTCGGTAGCGAACGAGCTGGGACAGGGCGACCGCGGCCCAGGGATCCCGTGCGAGCGGGTACCGCAGCTCGTCGACCGCGTCGACGTCGCGGCCGAGGTCGGCGAGCAGCTCGGCGCGCTGCAGGTAGCCGCCGTCGGTTTCGCCCGCCACGGCCGAAAGCGTACGCGGGCCGCCGCCACGTGCGCAGGGGTCGAGGCAACGGCGATTGCCCTTGGGCTGCGGGGCGTGACTCGCGAAGTCGAACACCTTCGCGCGGCGCTGGACAAGCTGCGGCCCGGCGTCCTCAAGAAGCTGGCCGGAGTGAGCGACACGGACGCCCGGCGCAGCACGGTCGACTCCGGCGCCAACCTGGCCGGCCTGGTGCAACACCTCACGTTCGCGGAATCGCTGTGGTTCGAGGAGATCGTGGCCGGTGGCACGGCCGCCCGGGGCGACCGGTCGATGCGGGTGGATCCGTCGGTGTCGGTGCGGACCCTTCGGGCCGACTACCGCGCCGCCTGTACGGCCAGCAACGAAATCATCGCGACGGTCGGTGACGCGGATGCGCCGGTGACGCGCAACGGGACGACGCGCGATCTTCGGTGCGTGCTGCTCGCGGTCATCGAGGAGACCGCCCGCCACGCCGGGCACGCCGACATCATCCGCGAGCAGATCGACGGCCAGACCGGCCGGTGAGCCGGCGTGGGCCGGGCGGGCCGGTCAGCCGGCCGGGTGGACGAGGGCGACCGCCACGGCGGCCAGGCCCTCCGCGCGGCCGGCGAAGCCGAGGCCGTCGGTGGTCGTGCCGGACACCGTGACCGGCGCGCCGACGGCGTCGCCCAGCGCCTTCTGCGCCTCGTCGCGGCGGGTGCCGATCTTCGGCCGGACGCCGATCACCTGGATCGACACGTTGCCGATCTCGAAGCCGGCCGCCCGCACCCGGGAGGCGGTCTCGGCGAGCAGGGTGACGCCCTCCGCGCCGGCCCACTCGGGCCGGTCGACGCCGAAGTGGGCGCCGAGGTCGCCCAGGCCGGCCGCGGACAGCAGCGCGTCGCAGGCGGCGTGTGCGGCCACGTCGCCGTCGGAGTGTCCGGCGAGGCCGTCGGTGTCGGGCCAGAGCAGGCCGGCCACCCAGCACGGGCGCCCCGGCTCGAACGCGTGCGCGTCGGTGCCGACGCCGACCCGGGGAACGATCATGCTCCGGAGCCTAGGGCCTGCCCCAGGAGGCGCTCGGCCAGGATCAGGTCGAAGGGTCGGGTGATCTTGATTGCGTGGTCGGAGCCGGGCACGCAGAACACCCGTACGCCCAGCTTCTCGACCAGGCCGGCGTCGTCGGTGAGGGGGTCGACGGCGGCGGCGTGCGCGGCGTCGAGCACCGACCGGCGGAAGCCCTGCGGCGTCTGCACCGCCCGCAGCGGCGCGCGGTCGACCGTGCCGCGCACCTCGCCGTCGGCGGTGACCTCCTTGATCGTGTCGACCACCGGCAGCACCGGGATCACCGCGTCCCGCCCGCCACGGACCGCGGCGGCGACCGATTCGACCAGCTCCGGCGGCGCGAGCGCCCGGGCGGCGTCGTGCACCAGCACGATGGGGATGCCCGCGGGCACCTCGGCCAGCGCGGCCGCCACCGACGCCTGACGGTGGTCGCCGCCTGCCACCACGGTCACCGGGGCGACGCCGGCGAGCAGCTCGGCAACGGCGGCGACGGCGGCGGGTGGGGCGGCGACGACGATGGCGGCCACCGACGGCGACGCGGCGACGCGGCGTACCGCGTGCACGAGCAGAGGCTCGCCGCCCAGCGGGCGGAGCGCCTTCGGACCGCCCGGACCCAGCCGCACGCCGCTGCCTGCCGCAGGAACGAGGACCGCGACGTCACCGCGCGGATTGAGCTGCGCGGTGACGTCGCGGTCCTCGGCAGGAGTGGGACGATCTGGCAGGTAAGGCTTCAGGCCCCGGTGAGCACCTTGTCGAGGAGGATTTCCGCCTCGTCTTTGGTGCTCTTCTCGGCGAGGGCGACCTCGCCGACCAGGATGTCGCGGGCCTTGGCGAGCATGCGCTTCTCGCCCGCCGACAACCCCCGCTCCCGCTCCCGGCGCCACAGGTCGCGGACGACCTCGGCCACCTTCAGCGGGTTGCCGGAGGCCAGCTTTTCCAGGTTCGCCTTGTAACGCCGCGACCAGTTGGTCGGCTCCTCGGTGTGCGGAGCGCGGAGGACGTCGAAGACCTTGCCCAGGCCTTCCTCGCCGACCACCTCGCGCACGCCGACGATCTCGGCGTTTTCGGCAGGCACCCGCACCGTCAAGTCACCCTGAGCGACCCTGAGGACGAGGTAGAGCTTCTCCTCGCCCTTGACGACCCGAGTCTCGATTGCCTCGATGAGTGCGGCCCCGTGGTGGGGGTAAACAACGGTCTCGCCGACACTGAAAACCATAGGTTCGAAACCCCTTTCGCTGTGTCTAGAGTAACACGGTCAGGCACCGATGTCCCTCCCGGGGCCTGGCCGTTAGCGCAGCTCAGAGGGCCTGTGACAGGTCTTTCTTCAGCTTGACACGCGGCGGATCCGCTGACTTCGACACGCTGCGTAACCGCCCGATCACGGTTGTGCGGGCATGCCGGAAATTTCGGATGTGAGCCTCTTCCTCCGTCCTCAAGGATATCCCTGCCGGTCCACCCGGGCCAACCAGTGGCGGTCAGGCGCTGGTTGAGCGACCCTAGGGGGAAGACCCGAGACGGCGTCGGGTCGGGGCCAGGGGGACCACATGGGCACGCTGGACAACGGTGGCGGCGGGCCCTTCGACGACCTGCCCGACCTCCCCCCGGAGTGGGGACCGATCCAGATCCCCGACGACCCGTCGGAGCTCGCCGAAGAAGCCGCCCAGGTCCGCCGCGAACTGCGCGAAGCGGGCGAACGCCCGCGCGCGGCACACCCCGCGGAAGGGCTGCGCGTCGGCGGCGCGCGCACCCGCGACGCCGGCCTCGGCTCGCCCGCGCATCGCGCGCCGGCCAGCCCGCGCACCGAGCCGCCGTCGCTGCGCCTGCCGCTGCTGATCGTCGCCGCCGCCCTGCTCGCCGCCGTCGCCAGCCTGTTCGCCGTCGCCTGGTCCGGCGCCCGCCGGCAGGCCGCCACCGGTCAGGCCGGCGACACCATCGTGACCGCCTCCCAGAACGTGACGGCGCTGCCCGCATTCGACTTCGTCGACGAGAGCGGCGCCCCGATACCCGTGCGTCGCCTGCTCCCCGCCGCGATCCTGCTGATCGACGGGTGCCAGTGCGGCGCCGAAATCGCGGCGATCGCGGCCGCGGCGCCGCCCGGCGTCACCATCGTCACGGTGAGCCATGATCCGCCGGCCGGGGCCGAGCCGGCCACGCCGGTACAACCGTCGAAACCTGCATCGCCGGCGGGGACCGCGACCGACACGACGACGGCCATCGTCCGCCGGCTCCGCGATCCCGGCGACCAGCTGCGCACGTCGTTCAGCCTCCCGCCGGCCGGTCGCGGCGCACCCGCGCTCCTCATCGGCAAGACCGGCGCGGTGGTCGAAGTGGTCAGGGACGTGCGGGCCACCCGGGTGGCGGCCTACGCGAGCGAGCTTGCCAGCCTCCCCGGCCGCTGACGGCTCGGCCGGTCAGGCCGGCACGATTCGGATCGCGAACGTCACCGGCTGGTCCGCGTCCGTGTGCATCCTGACATCGGTAGGGCCCTCGGCGGTGATGAGCGACGCGTGCACCGAGCCGTCGCAGGCCAGGTCGTACCGCGAGGGCTCGTCGCCGGCGAAGTCGTAGGACATGCCGATCGCCGCGAGGGAAGGACCGCCGCCGACGCACACCGCCTCCGCGATGTAGGTGCCGCCCTTCTCCGTCGCGACGCGGTAGCCCTGCGTGTCTCCGCGGTTGAGCACGCCGGTCTCTCGCAGCAGGTTGCCCGACACGACGGACAGCGCCATGTCGACGTGCAGCATGGGGTCCGTAGCGGCGGCGGAATCGGGATTGGCCGGCTGATCCGCCGCCACCTGCGAGGTCGACGGGACGGAGATCGGTGCCGGGTCGTCGGTCACCCAGTAGGTCGCACCGAGCGCCACCGCGATCGCGACCGTCCCGGCGAGCACCCAACCGACCGCCGGGCTGTCCGACCGATTCCGCATGCCCCCGAGGGTAGAACCATCAGGTCAGGTCGAGGAGGGTCGCGTACAGGGTCAACCCTGGCCCGAACGCGAGCATGACCACGGTTCGCGGCGGCTCGGGCCGCCGGCGCAGCCGGTCGAGGATCAGCAGCACGGTCGGCGACGAGCAGTTGCCGTTCTCCGCCAGGGTCGCCCGCGACTCCGCGAGCGCCCCGGGCGGCAGCTCGAGCTCGCCCTCGACCACGTTGAGGATGCGCGGACCGCCGGGATGCACCGCCCATCCGTCTACATCGGACCGGGTGAGGTCGTGCCGGCCGAGCAGGTCGTCGACGAGCGTTCGCACGTGCAACGACAGGACGTTGGGCACCTTCGGCGACAGCCCCATGCGGAACCCGACATCCGTGATGTCCCAGGTCATGTGGTCGGCGGTCGACGTGTCGGTGACGGAGGCCACCTCACGGACCGCGTACCCCGGGCCGCCCGGACGCACCACGACGGCGGCCGCGGCGTCGGAGAACAGCGCGTGCGCGACGATCTGCTGGGTGTCGACCCGGGCCGACGACGGCTGCATGTGCAGGCTGGTCAGTTCCGCGCACAGCAACAGCGCGGTACCACCGCGGGCCGACACGAAGTCGGTGACCACGCCGAGGCCCGGCAACGCCGCGTAGCAACCCATGTGGCCGACGAACAGTCGTTGCGTCGCCGCCGCCATGCCGAGGTCGCGGGCCAGCAGGATGTCGAGGCCCGGCGTGACGTAGCCGGTGCACGAGCAGACCGCGAACAACCCGACGTCCTGAAGGGAGATTCCGGCGCCGCTGAGCGCCCGGCCCACGGCCTCCTTGCCGAGCGGCATGGCCTCGACGAGATAGCGACGCATGCGGCGTTCCGTCGACCAGTCCGAGGCATCCTCGAGCAGCGGGTTGACCGCCGCCTGCCGGGTGGTCACCCCGGAGTTGGCGAAGATGCGCTGCGCCAACGACTTCGTGCTGCCCGCGTAGTGCCGGGAGAAGAACCCGTCCCACAGCTCGCTCTGCTCGGACGCCGGCGGGAGCGCGAGGCCGATGCCCCCGATCACCGGCGTCGCCGTCACCATCGCGGCGCCGATCCGTCGCGGTCCGGATCCCCACCCAGCGCGGAAATGCCGAGCCAATCAGCGCAGACGTCCGATGTGGCCGGATGCAGCGAGCCGCAGCGGGCGTCGCGGTAGAGCCGCTCGAGGGGGTGACCGCGCCGCGTGGCGGAGGTGCCGGCGGCCTCCAACATGGACGCGGCCACCTCCTGCGCGGTCGTGCCGGCGAGCATCTTTGCCCGCCACACCCAGCGGTTGGTCTCCTCCTCGCCGGGCGCCTCGTCGACCCGGCGGGCCGCCTCGAACACGGCCAGCCGTACGGAGCCCACCGCCGCGTCCGCGCGACCGACCCGGGCCCGCACGGCCGGGAGGTGGGTGAGCTTGCGCGCCTGGAGGTGCTCGACCGCGGCGTCGACGGCCGCCTGCGCGACGCCGATGTAGACCGCGGCGTAGCTCGCGATCAGCCAGTGCGGCATCAGCTGCGCCACGACAAGCGCCAGCCCCTCGACGCCGCCCAGCAGCCGGTCGGCCGGTACCACCGCGTCGATGCGCAGGTCGTGCGAGGACGTCGCACGCATGCCCATCGAGTCCCACGTCTCCTGGACGGTCAGCCCGTCGACGTCGGCCGGCACCAGGAACTGCGACACGACGGACTGGTCGGTGGCGCTGCGGGCGGCGACGAGGTAGGCGTCCGCGTGGCCGGCGCCCGAGCAGAACGTCTTGGCACCCTTGATGTGGTAGCCGCCGCCGACCGGCTCGTACGCGGTCGTCAGCTGGGACAGCCGCGAGCCCGCCCCTCGCTCGCTCATCGCCACCCCGTACCAGGAGCCGTTGGCCGCGTCGGTGAGCAGCCGGTCGCGGGCCTCGAGGGCCTCGTCGGGCACGCCGAGCGCCTCGGCCACCTCCTCGGTGACCGCACCCAGCGCACCCGTCACGGAGGCATGCATGTTGAACACCAGCGCCGTGGCCCCGTTGCCGCGCGCCAGCTCGTACGCGACGTTCGCATACTCGGCGAAGCCCGCGCCCACGCCCCCGAGCTTCTGCGGCACCATCAGTCCGAAGAGCCCCGCCTCGCGCAGGTCCGTGAAGTCTTCGACCGGGAAGTCGCCCTCCCGGTCGTACCCGCCGGCCCGCGCGGCCATCCGCGGCGCCAACCGGCGCGCGGCCTCGACCGCATCGAATGCCACTGGTGGTCCCCCTTCTGTCCTGCCGCCGATACCCATAAGAGTGCCGGCTACCCGCGCTTGACGCCGCGCCCCTGGTAAAGAACGGCCGTCGAACCGGTCGGCACGATCCGCCGGCCGGCGGCCGCCGGCTGCCCGTCGACCCCGGCGACCCAGCGCGCGAGCGCCCGCGCCGACGGACGCGCACCGCGCACCTCCAGCTCGACGCCGTGGCCGGCACACAGCCGGATAAGCATCTTCGGGTCGACGAAGAGGTGCGGGTCATGTATTCCCCGCGGCACGCGAGGCACCCGTTCACCCAGGTGGACGACCAGCACCCGGCTCGCCGCCGTGGCGTTCAGCGTGTCCAGGACGAGCAGCCCGCCGGCACGCAGGACGCGGCAGATCTCGGCGACCGTGCCCGGCAGGTCGGGGACATGTTCGAGCAGCTCACCGGCCACGACGACGTCGGCAACCCGATCCTTGAGCGGCAGGGCGGCGGCGTCGCCCTGGACCGTGGTCACGCCGTGCGCGGCAGCCTGTTCCAGCGCCGAGGGGACCAGATCGACGCCGACGTGCCGGTAGCCCTTGCCGGCGAGGTGCGGGGCGAGCAGGCCGGCGCCGCAGCCGACGTCGACCAGCAACGCCCGCTCGCGGGAAGCCGGAGGGACGAGCCGCGCGCGGGCCTCCGCGAGCCAATGGAGCAGGGCGAACGCGCCGCCCGGGCGCCACCACTCGCCGGCGAGTTCGGAGTACTGGCGCGGGTCGTTGCGCGGCAACGGCATGGCAGAAGCGTGACACGACTCTCGGGGACCGGCCAGACTTCCCGTATGTCGCGGACGTTCACCGCCCTGGTGCGGGCCTCCCACCCCGAGCCCGCCGTCGCCGTGACCGCCGTGACGGCGCTGCTGGCCTGGGGCGTCGGCC
>DATDJX010000220.1:0-8880 GCA_036520275.1 Asanoa sp. | reverse complement strand
GCGGTGAGGAGTGCGGTCGTCCCGGTGGCCACTCGCCCCTCCGCGTAGACCGCCGCCCAGTCGTCTCGCTCGAGGAGCTGGTCGAGCGCCCACTCCGTGCCCCGGTCCGCGGACCGCTGCGCCCCAGGCAGCCCTGCGGCGGCGGCCTGGTAGAGGCCCATCGTGACTCCGGCGTGGCGCACGTCGTTGTACTCGGAGGACGTCGAGTCGTCGCGCTCGTCGTAGTCGTACAGCCAGGTCCCGTCCGGATTCTGGTTGCGGACGAACCAGTCGACGCTCGCCTGAGCCGAGTCGCGGAGCTGGCTGGGCGAGACCGGCGGGCAGCGCTCCGGCGGCGCCCCGACCGCGAACACGGCGACCAGAATCAGGGCCAGGATCAACCCGGCCCGCGCGACCCGACCGGCGATCATCGCTCGCTCAGGGGACCTCGGGCCCGGCGGACGGATGGCAGGAGCAGGGCGGGAAGCGTGAACCACGCCGTGAGAGGAAGGCGGGTCAGCGTGAAGATCACGGCCGCCGGCCCGGCGATCGTGGCGCCGTCACGGTCCGTCACCTCGACGCGGGAACCCGGCGGGGCGGTCTCGACGCGGAAGCGGGCCAGCCAGTCGAGCCGGCGCACCGCGGCCCGCAGGCGCCGCTGGCCGCTAGCCGTCAGGTCGATCCGGAGCACGCGATCGCGCGTGGACGGCACCGCCCAGACCAGGAGCACGGCGACGCCCAGAAGCGAGAAGACCTGCACCGCCGCCGACCCCTCGATGCCGACGTGGAACGCCACGGCCACCCACACGGCCGCGTAGCGGGTGCGACGCCACCACAGGCCGCCCGCGATGAACAGCTCCGTGAGCACGATGAGCTTGGCCGCGCCGGTGTGGAAGCTGTGGTCGGTCAGGACCGACACCGCCCAGCTCGGCATCCAGTCGATCTGGTCGCGGGCCTGCACGACGCGCTGCCAGGTCACGGTGCCGCCGAACCAGTCCGGGTCGAGGAGCTTGCTGAGGCCGGACGCGCCGTAGATCGCCGCGCACTCGAACCGGAGCAGCCACAGCGGCCAGGCCGGCGCCGGCCCCGGTCCGGACGGCGCCACCGCGAGCAGCCCGAGGACGATGACCAGGTAGGCGCGGTTGTTGTGGAAGTGCGTGGTCGACAGGAGCAGGTTGTAGGCGACGACCGCGAACGTCGTGGCCGTGGCCAGCCGGGTGAGGATGCCGAGCGACATGCACACCGCCGCGACCGCGCCCAGGAACAGCAGCCCGACGTACAGCGAGCCCGGCAGCTCCGGATACCACGACGCGTAGGGCTCGTAGAAGGCGTCGCTGTAGATGCGCCCCTGCACGGCATCGGAGAGGAACGGCCACAGGTGCAGAAGCACGATCGGGCCGGCGAGCACCCTCAGTACCACGAGCGCCTGCATGCTCACCGGACGGCCGAGCAGCTCGTCGAGCCGAGCGGTCAGGCCGCGCGCCTGGGCCGGCACGCCGATCGAGGTCGCGCTCACCCGGCGCCCTCCCGGGCATGGCTTCGGAGTACCTCGGCCCGCGGCCGGTCGTCGTTGTGCCAGGAGGTCACGGTGGCCTCCAGGTAACGGGTCTCGCGGTCGCGCGGAGTGTTGTCCGCAACCCAGTCGAGCGCCGCGTCGAGAAAGGCCAGTTGGTTGTCGAGCCCGGCGTCCGCGTGGTGACGGATCGCGGGATAGCGGAGCCCGCGAGCCTGCACGAGCTCGTCCCAGCGATACCCAGCCCAGGGAAGCTCGACCGGGACGCGGCGGCCGTCCGCGGTCACGCGCACGACGTCGGCCCGCCAGGTGCTCGACTCGGGGAACATCTGGAAGGCGAATTCCTTGTGGTCGGACCAGTAGCCCCGTGCGACCAGCCCCACCTGCAGGACCACGACGGCCAGCACCACCACCCGCCGCGCGACGACCCGGACGTTGCTCACGCGGTCACGATGACACGGCCCGCAACCGGGACCGCCTCCTCGCCCACAGCTCCATGCCCACCAGCACGGCGGCCGGCGGCACCGTGTTCGGGAGCGAGTCGACAACCAGGAAGAGCTGGTTCCACAACTCCGCGGCGGCGAACGTCAGCACGGCGGCGATCACCTGCGGCCTGCGGTCGACCGCCAGGATGCCTCCGACCACTCCCGCGATGAAGTAGTCGCCGTAGTCGGTGGCAGCGTGGCCGATCTCCGCGACCTGGAGGCGAGGCAGGCCGGCCGCGGGCGCCGCGGCGTTGAACATCGCGTTCTGCTCACCGAAGAAGTCGCCGAATATGAACACGCTGTCGATCACCGTCATGGCCACGACGCCGACCTTGAGCAGCGTGAGCGGAGTGGCGCCGGCCAGCAGGCGCCCCAGGGTCACGCACGAGCCGACGATCAGCGCGAGCCGCGCCACACGCCCGGCCGGACCGTCGGGCGCGGCGATCGCGATCACGAGCAGGGGCACCGCCATGACGGCAAACCACGGCCTGGCCCCGTGGGCGGCCCAGCCGAACGCAAGCGCGGCACCCGGCGGCACGAGAATGAAGGCGATCCAGGTGAGCACGTCGGCACTCGCCGACGCAAGCGTGATGGCCACGACCGTGCCGACCACCGCCGCCGGCCCCACGAATGCCCAGCCCCGCCCCTGGAGGCGCTGGAGCACAGCCGGCACTCCCGCCGCCGGCAGGGCCACGCAGAGCGCCTGGGCTGCGTCGAGCACGGCCGTGTCGAGGTCGAAGTACACGTGCGGGAGCGTGGCAGGAGCCAAAAGTGTGCGACATCGCTCACAAGGCCCGCCGCCGCGATGCGACCGTACGCCCATGGACCGGTGGATCTCGACAGCACAGGCGAATACCACGCCAGAGCGGCTGCTCGAGGTGCTCACCCACCCGCGCCACATCGAGCGCTGGTCACCCGTCGACTTCGACGTGGACGAGCTCGAGAGCCGTCGCCTCCTCGCCGGCAGCAGGGCGAGGGTCACCGGCAAGGTCGCGGGCGTGCCCGTGAGCTTCGACGTGCGTGTCCACGCCGCCGACCCGGCTCGCCTCGAGCTGTCCGCGGACGGCCCGATCGGCCTCGACGTGCGCTACGACCTCGCACCCGGCGACACGGGCGCCGAGATGACGGCGTCGGTACGGGTGCGGAACGGCGGCGGCCTCGCCGGGCGAGTCGTCGCGAAGGCGGCCCAGACGCTCCTGTCCGCCGGCGCCCTGGACGGCGCGACCGGCCGGATCGCGCGGGTGGCCGAAGGCCCCTGCGGCGCGGCCGCCTGACGAGGCCGTCAGGATGAGGGCGTGCCCTCCTACTCCGTGAACGAGCGCGCGGTCGCGCGTGCGCGGGAGCTCATAAAGGCGCGCCAATACGTGCTCGAGAGCGACTGGGGAGACGTCCAGCCGCGGGCAGACGCGGAGAACGCCTTCCTGGAGTCACATTCGTGGGACGAGTACGCGGAGTGGCACCTCGGCCTCACGGACGGCGCCACGGACGAGACCAAGGCGCGATACGCGTTCGTCTACGGAGACTTCCGCCGGGTCCACCGCATGGGGCTGATCGCCTGCCATTACCGCGCCGCCGAATGGCGGCACAAGGACATCGAGCTTGCCGCGCACGATCTGCTCCAGCTGCTCGACACCACGAGCGGCTGAGCCGGCCGCCTACTCCTGCGTGACCAGGTCGGTCGGGCTGTGGAGGCGGTCCTCCGCCAGCAGCCGGTGCACGAGCTGGATCGCGATCGATCCCTCGCCGACGGCCGAGGCCACTCGCTTCACCGCGCCGTGGCGCACGTCGCCCGCCGCGAAGACCCCGGGCATGCTCGTCTCGAGCAGGAAGGGGCTCCGCTCGAGCGGCCAGCCGGCGTCGTCGGGCAGGTCGGAGCCGGTGACGACGAAGCCGCGCGAGTCGCGCGTGATCTCGGCGGGCAGCCAGTCCGTGCGCGGGCGCGCGCCGATCATCAGGAAGAGGCCCTTGGCCGGCAGGGTCTCCTCCTCGCCGCCGCTTGCGCGCAGGACGAGGTAGTCGAGCCAGCCGTCGCCGCCGCCGCCCACCACTTCGGAGCCAAGCCGCACCTCCACGTTCTCCGCGGACTCGATCTGGCGGGCGAGGTAGTGCGACATCCCGGCCGCGAGCGACTGCGCGCGCACCACGAGCGTGACCCGGCTGGCATAGCGGGCGAGATGGAGCGCGGCCTGCCCGGCCGAGTTCGCCCCGCCCACCACGTACGCCGGAAGCCCCTTGAGGCCGTGGGCCTCGGAGGCGGGGCCGCCGTAGAAGACGCCTGCGCCGTTCAGCTCCTCCAGCGCCGGGACGCCCAGACGGCGGTAGGTGGCGCCGGTCGCCAGGATCACGGCGCGCGCGCCCACGGGCTCGGACTCGGACAGCGACACGCGGATCCTGCCGCGGTCGGGCTCGAGCGCGACGACGCTCTGCATGAGCGCGAAGTTGGCGCCGAGCACCCAGGCCTGCTCGTAGGCCTGTTCCGACAGACGGCCGCCGCTCACGCCGCGCGGGAAACCCAGGTAGTTGCGGATCAGTGAGCTCGACGTGGCCTGGCCGCCGATCCCGCCCTCGTCGACCACAAGCGTGCTGAGGCCCTCGGAGGCGCCGTAGACCGCCGCCGACAGGCCGGCCGGCCCGGAGCCGACGATCACCACGTCGAACTCGCCCTGGTTGGGGTCGACCGCCGCGCCCGCGGCCTGGGCGATCTCCGAATCCGTCGGATCGGCGAGCACCCGGCCGTTCGGGAGGACGATCGCCGGGAGCCTCGTCTCGCCGGCGGCCTCACCCAAGAGCGTCCTGCCCTTGTCCGAGTCGGCCAGGCAGAACGCGTGCGGGATCGCGCAGCGCTCCAGAACGTCGCGCAGCTCGTAGGCCCGGCCCGACCAGGACGCGCCGACGACGTGGATCGTGTGCGGAGCGGTTCGCTGCGAATGCGACCACTCCAGCAGGAAGCTCGACACGGCCTGGTGGAACACCTCGTCCGGCGTACGCGATGGACGCAGCACGTAGTAGTCGATCCGCCCGTGGGCCATCGCCTCGAAGATCGCCTCGCCGGTGGCGGGATCGCCCCAGCCGCCCCACTCGATCAGGAGTCCGCGCTTCGCGTGCGGGTGGAGCTGGTGAACCCGGGCGAGCAGGTCGGTCCCGGTCATGCCCGGCAGCCCCTGGCTCGCGAGCACGAGCGCAACCTGCTCGCCGTCCGCCGCGAGGCGCTCGAGCATGCTGACCGCCTTGTCCGGCGCGCGCTCGCACAGCACCCTGTAGTCGCGCGAATAGCGCGATTGCAGCTCGGCCCTGACGTCGCCGAGCGTGCCGGGGTCGTCATCGACAGCTAGGAGGACGGGACCGGGCATGGGACCGAATCTACTCGTAGACGACGAGGTCGGGCTCGGGGCGCAGGCGGAGCACCCGCTTCGGGCTCATCAGGTTCAGGTCCTCGTGGTAGAAGAGCTTGAAGCCGTTGTAGCGGCGGCGGAGGTCGCGAGTGAACTCGCGGTACTTCGAGATCTTGTTCGGCTGGTCGCCGAAGCCGTCAACGTTCACGACCAGCGCCACGCCCGGGTCGCGCTTCAGCTCGTGCTCCGACCTGATCATGTCGCCGGTGAAGCGGTGCACGACCAAGAGCTTCTGCGGCAGGTCGTAGCGCCGAACGAGGCCGGCGAGGTAGCGCGAGACCTCGTTTACGGTCGCGGCGTCGGTCGAGCCGATCTCCTGCGCCGGCAGGAGCGGCGGCTCGAGGCTCCACTCGGGGTCGAGTGCGAGCCCCACGTCAGGCTCCTTCAGCCAGTGCTCGAGCGCCTTGGCCTCCTGGAGGAAGGGTGCGTAGCCGGGCTGGATGTCGAGCAGCAGCAGCATCCTGTGGGCGCGCGCGACGCGCAGGTAGCGCCGGATCGTGGAGGCGTCCTGGCGCATCGAGTGGTCGTCGCCGTCACCGGCCTCGCTCGTCACGACCGCGGCGATCAGCTCGAACGCGGGGAGCACCGGGCGGCCGGGCCGTTCGTACGGCTTCGCCTGGCGCTCGAGACGGCGCGCCGCGCGGCGCGGAGAGCCGATCCCGAGGATGCCGAGCTCGTCGTCCTGCGGGGCGCCGTAGTACGCGACCACGCGGAAGTCCGGCAGGATCGTCCGGCCGCCGCGCGGGAGCGCGGGCGGCTTCGGCTCCTGCCTCGCCTCCGGGTCGCCGCCGTCGCCGCCGCCGAACGCGAGCAGGCCTCCGGCCACCAGCACCAGGACGACCGTGCCGGCAGAACCCGCCGCGACAAGCCGGCGCCGCCGGTAAACGCGGCGCCGCGCCTCATCGCGCCGGCGCCGCCGCGCCTCCTCGTCCATTCGCGGAAGTCTGTCCGAACCGCGGCCAGCGCGTCGGCAGGAGGAGCGTCAGCGTATGTCGAGGACCACTTTGCCGGTGGCGCCGCGGCCGTCGATGAGCTGGAGGGCCTCGCTGGCGCGCTCGAACGGGAAGCGCGCCCCCACGATCGGCCGCACGAAGCCCTCGTCGATCAGGCGGGCGATCTCGGCGCCGATCTCGGCGTTCACGTCGGGCTTGCCCATCACGAACGCTCCCCAGCCGGCCCCGATCACCTCCGTGTTGTTCAGGAGCAGCCGGTTCACCCTTACCTCGGGGATGGAGCCGCCGGTGAAGCCCACGACCACGACCCGCCCGCCCTCACGGAGCGAGCGCAGGCTGTCCGTGAAGCGGTCGCCGCCCACCGGATCGATCACCATGTCCACGCCGCCGCCCGAGAGCTCCTTCGCCTCGTCCTTCCACGCGCCGTCCGAGCGCACCACCTCGTCCGCGCCGGCCTCGCGCGCGACCCGCTCCTTCTCGTCGCTCGACACGACCGCGATCGTCCGCGCGCCCAGCCCCTTCGCGATCTGGAGCGTGGCCGTGCCGACCCCGCCGGCGGCGCCGTGCACGAGCACGGTCTCGCCCTCGCTCAGCCGGCCGCGGTGCATCAGCGAGAAGTACGCCGTGTGGTAGTTGAGGATCAGCGACGCGCCCTGCGCGTAGTCGAGCTCCTCGGAGAGCGGGAAGCTCAGGAAGTCCGGCGCCACCGCCACCTCGGCAAACGCGCCGAGCATGCAGCAGGCGGCCACGCGGTCGCCCTCCTTCAGGCCGGAGCCCTCCGGCGCGCTCCGCACGGTGCCGGCGACCTCGCTGCCGGGCACGAACGGCAGCGGCGGCTTGATCTGGTACTCGCCGCGGGTCTGGAGCACCTCGGGGAACGAGACGCCGGCCACGTGCACGTCGACCACGACGCCGCTGCCCGGCGTGAGCGGGTGGGACGGCTCCGGCTCGGGGACGTCCGCCTCGGCCAGGGCCGACTCGGGGCCGGTGAGGTCCACGATCTGGAGCGCGCGCATGGCGCGGGAACGTACCTCAGCCGGCCGAATGGGCGCTCCGCCATAGGTGCATCACGGCGTAGGAGCGCCACGGTCGCCAGCGCTCGTCGTCGGGCGTTCCGCCGAGGCGCTCCAGCGCGTGGCGGATGCCCACGTCGCCGGGCAGGAACGCGTCGGGATCGCCGAGCGCGCGCATGGCGACGTAAGAGGTCGTCCAGCTCCCCACGCCCGGGATGTCGGACAGGGCGGCACGTGTCTCGGCGGGGTCGGCGCCGGAGTCGAGATGGATATCGCTCGCGTCCACGCGCCGGGCGAGCTCCCGCAGCGCGTCGGCCCGCTTGCGCGGGAACGGCAGCTCCGCCGGGTCGATCGCCGCAACGGCCGCAGGGCCTGGGAAGCGGTGCGTGAGCCCGCCGTCCGGCTCCGCGAGCGGCTCACCGTGCTGAGCCGCGAGCCGGCCGAGGATCGTGCGCGCCGCGGCCACCGACACCTGCTGGCCGACTATCGCCCGGACGCCCAGCTCGAACCCGTCAACGCAGCCCGGGACGCGCAGTCCCGGGCGGGCTTCGACGAGCGGTGCGAGCAGGGGGTCCTCGCCCAGCTGCGACGACACGGCCCGCGGGTCGGCGTCGAGGTCGAGGAGCCTGCGACAGCGCGCCACCGCGGCGGTCAGGTCGCGAAGGTCGGCAAGGCGGAGCTCGGCCCGCACGGCCCGCGCCTCGGGCGTGAGCGCGACCACGGCGGGGCCGTGCTCGAGCGCCAGCGTGCGGCGGTACGAGCGGCCGGAGACCTCCTCGACCCCGGGGATCGCGCGTGCCGAGAGGAACGCCACGGCCGACTCGCCGTCGAAGGGCTCGCGGCAGGGCAGCCGCAGCTCGATCGCCCCCGGAGTCGCCGCCCTGCGGCCGCGGCGACCCCGGCCGCGGAGCTCCGTCGGCGTGCGCCCGTATACGGCGCGGAGCGTGTCGTTGAACTGCCTCACGCTCCCGAACCCGGCGGCCGCGGCGACCTCGGCAAAGGGCAGGTCGGTCCTCTCGATAAGGGTCCGGGCGGATTGCGCCCGCTGCGCCCGCGCGAGCGCCACCGGGCCCGCTCCCAGCTCCTCCACGAGGATCCGGTTGAGCTGGCGCTCCGAGAAGTGCAGCCGCGCGGCGAGGCCGCCCACGCCGTCGCGGTCGACCGCGCCGTCGGCGATCAGCCGCACGGCCCGACCCGCAACTCCCGCGCGCCGGTTCCAGGCGGGCGAGCCCGGCGCGGTGTCCGGGTCGCAGCGCTTGCAGGCGCGGAAGCCCTCGTGCTGAGCAGCCGCGACGTTCCGGAACAAGCGCACGTTGCGCCGGTACGGCAGGCGTGCGGGACAGCTCGGGCGGCAGTACACGCCGGTCGAGGTGACGGCGACGACGAAGAACCCGTCGTAGCGCGGGTCGCGGCTCTGCATGAAGCGGTAGCAGCGCTCGAAGTCGTCGATCACGCCACCCATCGTGGCACGCCCGACTGGCGGTTTTCGGACATCCCGGTGCAGGGCGTTTCGAGCCGCGCTAGCGTCGTCTCGGTGCACAGCCT
>DATDJX010000219.1:0-8631 GCA_036520275.1 Asanoa sp. | reverse complement strand
GGCCGGCGGCTCTACTCATGATCGCCGCGCTGGTGTCGGCGCTCTTCTACGACTGGCCACTCAAGCTCACCTCGTTCTCGGTGGTGCCCTACGCCGTCTCCTTCGGACTCCTGCCGGCCATCGTGGTCACCTCCCTGCCGGGGTCGCCGACCGCGCCGGCGTGGCTGGTCGCGGCCGGCGCACTGCTCGGTGCCGGCGCGCACTTCGCCAACGCGCTGCCCGACCTGGGCGACGACGAGCAGACCGGGGTACGCGGCCTGCCGCAGCGGCTCGGCCCGACCTGGTCGCGGGCGGCCGCCGCGGTGCTGCTGCTCGCGGCCACCGGCGTGCTCGTCTTCGGCCCACCCGGTCGCCCGTCGAGGGCGGGCCTGGGTGCCATCGTCGCCGCCGCCGTCGTGTTGCCCATCGGCTGGTACGTGGGCCGGCGCGCCGTCGGCCGGGGCGGCCGGCCGGTGGCCGTCTTCCAGGCCGTGATGGCGGTGGCGGTCATCGACGTGGTGCTGCTCGTGACGAGCGGTGGCGTGGTCTGACCACGGCTGGGTAACGAGCCTGCGGGTCGGCCGCGTGCAGCGGATCACGTGCCACTACCCTGAAGCCGGTCTGTCGGAATGGAGGAGCCGTGACGCGCTCGAACACCGGTCGCAGTGGGTTGGCGCTGCTTGCCATGGGAGCCGTTCTTGCTCTGGCGGCTTGCGGGACGGGTCAGGTCTCCCAGACAGCCGACACGAATACCGCGGTGGGCGGGCTCAACGCCGAGCTGACGGCGGACCAGGGCTCCTACAAGGTGCGCAACCTCGAGGTGCCCTTCAAGGACGGCGGCTACCGGGCCGGCGAGACCGCGCCGGTCGAGGTGACGCTGTTCAACGACACAGGCGAAGCGGTGACCGTGCGGGTCAGCAGCGACAGCGCGGAGTCGGTGGCCTTGTTCGACTCGTCGACACCGTCGGCGTCGGTATCGGTATCGGCGTCGGCGTCCGTCGGGCCCGGCCCGTCCACCGGGCCCAACGGTGCGTTGCAGACGCCGTCGGCCGGCCCTGGCACACCCCTGCCCGACGTGACGCCGACCTCGCTGCCGCCGGCCGGCAGCCCGGCCAACTTCGAGATTCCGGCGGGTGGCTATCTGATCCTGACCAGGGCCGCGGACAGATACCTGCAGCTGGTCGGCCTCGACAAGCCGCTCAACTTCGGCGACACCGTCGCCATGACGTTCGACTTCGGCGGCAAAACGCTCGACACGATCGTGACGATGACGCCGCCGCTCACCCCGCTGCCGCGCCCGACGGTCTCGGTGCCTGGCGAGGAGGCCGCCGGCGGCACCGGCGAGTGAGGCGGCTCGACCCGTTTCGTCGCACCGCACCGCTACCGTCGTGCGGTGAGCGCGAGCAGGGCGACGCCCAAGGTCCGGTCCAGCTACCTCTGTGAGGCCTGCGGGCACCAGCCGCCCAAATGGGTGGGTCGGTGCCCGGAGTGCGGCGAGTGGGGCTCGGTCGTCGAGTCGGGCGGAGGCACGCCGTCGCCGGGCGGCCGCGCGGTGGCCGCCCGGCAGCCGGTCGAGCCGGCCAGGCCGATCGCGACGATCAGCGCCGCGCCGGCGCGGGCCCGGGCGACCGGCGTGCCCGAGCTGGACCGGGTGCTCGGCGGGGGCCTGGTCCCCGGCGCGGTGGTCCTGCTCGCCGGCGAGCCCGGCGTGGGCAAGTCGACCCTGCTGCTCGACGTGGCCCAGCGGTGGGCCGACGGCGGCTCGAGCCCGGCCCTGGTGGTCAGCGGCGAGGAGTCGGTCAGCCAGGTCCGGCTGCGGGCCGAGCGGATCGGCGCGCTCGACGAGCGGCTCTGGCTCGCCGCCGAAAACGACCTCGCCGCCGTGCTCGGCCACCTCGACGCGGTCAAGCCCGGGCTGCTGGTCCTCGACTCGGTGCAGACGATCTCCATGCCGGGCGAGGGAGTGCCGGGCGGCGTCACGCAGGTGCGGGCGGTGACCGCCGCCCTCGTCGGGGTGGCGAAGGAGCGCGGCGTCGCGACGATCCTGGTCGGCCATGTGACCAAGGACGGTCAGGTCGCCGGGCCGCGCGTGCTCGAGCACCTGGTCGACGTGGTGCTGCATTTCGAGGGCGACAAGCACTCATCGCTACGGCTGGTCCGGGGCATGAAGAACCGCTTCGGCGCGGCCGACGAGGTCGGCTGCTTCGAGATGCACGAGCGCGGCATCGCGAGCCTCACCGACCCGTCCGGCATGTTCCTGACCCGCTACGCGGAGCCGGTGCCGGGCACCTGCGTCACGGTCGCCATGGAGGGCCGCCGGGCCCTGGTCGCCGAGGTGCAGGCGCTGATCGGCGCGGCTGTGCCGGGATCGCCACGGCGTACGGTCTCCGGGCTCGACGCGGCCCGGCTGGCGATGGTGCTGGCCGTCCTGCAACGCCGCACCGACCGGCTGACCCTGCACGACCGGGAGGTCTTCGCCGCCACCGTCGGCGGCATCCGGGTCGTCGAGCCGGCCGCTGACCTCGCGGTCGCGCTGGCGGTCGCGTCGGGCGGGCTCAACCTCGCGATCTCCGCACACCTCGCGGCGATCGGCGAGGTCGGCCTCACCGGAGAAGTGCGGCGGGTGGGCGCCGTGGCGCGCCGGTTGGCCGAGGCGGCCCGGCTCGGTTTCCGGTTCGCGCTCGTCCCGCCGGGCTGCGGTCCGGAGGCGACCGGCGCACGGGCCTCCGGGTTGCACGTCGAAGAGGTCGGCGACGTACGGTCCGCCTTGCGGTGGGCCGCCCAACTCTCGGCCGGATAGCGGACCCGTCCATTGACGACATCTACCTCCGAGACCGGCAATGGCGACGATTGGCCGTGAACCATCGCGTGCTGCCCGTCGGCTCGTTCGTGCCCCCAACCGTGACCGCAGCCACCCAATGACGGTCCGTAGACTGTGCCCGTGCCAATCGACCGCGACGCGAACAAGACAGCTGGTGCGAGCCTCCAGGGCCGCGCCAGTGTCGTGGGCCCGCCAGGGCGGTTCGTGGGTCCAGTCGGGACCAGCCCGATGAACGGCTCGTCCGGCGCAGTAGGCGATCCGCTGCGCGCGACCCTCGCTCTCATGGCCCCCGGCACCGCCCTGCGCGACGGCCTCGAACGCATCCTGCGGGGCCGCACCGGCGCCCTGATCGTGCTCGGCTACGACAAGGTGGTCGACAGCATCTGCACCGGCGGGTTCCCCCTCGACGTGGAGTTCTCCGCCACCCGACTGCGCGAGCTGTGCAAGATGGACGGCGCGGTCGTCCTGTCCAGCGACGGCACCCGCATCGTCCGCGCGGCCGTCCATCTCATGCCCGACTCCACGATCCCGTCCGAGGAGTCCGGCACCCGGCACCGCACGGCCGAGCGGGTGGCGAAGCAGACCGGGTACCCGGTCATCTCGGTCAGCCAGTCGATGCGGATCATCGGGCTTTACCTGAGCGCCCACCGCCATGTCCTCGACGACTCGGCCGCGATCCTGTCCCGGGCCAACCAGGCGCTGCAGACGCTCGAACGCTACAAGCTGCGCCTCGACGAGGTGTCCGGCACGCTGTCCGCGCTGGAGATCGAAGACCTGGTGACCGTGCGAGACGCGGTCGCCGTGGTGCAGCGGCTGGAGATGGTCCGCCGGATCGCCGACGAGATCTCCGGTTACGTGGTGGAGCTCGGCACCGACGGGCGGCTGCTCGCCCTCCAGCTCGACGAACTGATGGCCGGCGTCGACTCCGATCGCACCCTGGTCATCCGCGACTACCTGCCGATGGGCCGCAAGGCCCGCACGCTCGACGAGGCGTTGGTGGAGCTCGACCTGCTGACCGCGACCGAGCTGATCGACCTGGTGGCGGTCGCGAAGGCGATCGGCTACCCCGGCGCGTCGGATGCCCTCGACGCGGCGGTCAGCCCACGCGGCTTCCGGCTCCTGGCCAAGGTGCCCCGCCTGCCGGGCACGGTGGTCGACCGGCTGGTTGACCACTTCGGCAGCCTCCAGCGCCTGCTCGGCGCCACGGTGGAGGACCTGCAGGCGGTCGACGGCGTCGGCGACGCGCGCGCCCGTGGCGTGCGCGAGGGCCTGTCCCGCCTCGCCGAGGCCTCGATCCTCGAACGCTACGTCTGACCCTCCCACCCGCCGCCGAACGGCCCAGCACGCTCCGTCAGGTCAGCGTGAGCTGGACCGGGCTGCTGGTCTTCGTGCCGAGGCGGCCGAAGACCTGGTAGACGCCGGCCGGCGGGATGGGACCGTCGGCGAGGTTGTCGGCACACCGCGTCACGTCATGCCCGTTCCAGTCGACGCTGTACTCGCGCTCGAAGTTGGGCGTGAACGGCCGCAGGTCGGTGCCCTTGACGTTGCCGCATTTATCGGACGACCAAACCGTCACGGCGCCGCTCTTGATGTAGATCTCCTGCAGGTCGGCGCCGACGTCGCGGGTGCACGTCCGCTTCGAGACATTCTTGATCTTGAGGCTGATGTCGATGACCGCGCCGCGCGGGGCGGTCGCCGGCACCGGGTTGGGGATCACCGACATCTCGGCGTCGGTGCAGATGTCGCTCGGCGGTGCGGCCGCGGTCGCCGTCGCCGCAGCGGTCGTCGGCCCGGGCGTGGGCGCGGCGCCGGCGCTCGTCGGGCCGTCGGTCTCCGGGTATCCCACCGACGAGGTGGGCGCGGGATGCTGCGTCTGGCTCGCCGGAGCGGTCTTGGCGGCGCCGTCGGACTTCGTGCCGTTGGAACACGACTGCACGATGGCGAAGACGAGCAGCACGGCCACGGCGAGCACGATGGCCCGGCGCCGCCAGTAGACGGCGGGAGGTAGGGGGCCAACCGTCAGTCGCATGATGCGGTCACCGTATCGGCGCGCAAGGCCCGTCCCGCGCAGACGCGCCGTCGCCGGCGCCCCCGCCCCGCGGCCGTCACAGGTAGACCTGACGCTGGTACAGAGCGTGCGCGCCGGCCACCCGGTCGAGGAACAGCACGCCCGCGCAGTGGTCGATCTCGTGCTGCACGGCGCGCGCCTCGAAGGCGTCCGTCGCCATCCGTACGGGTGAACGGTCGCCGGGCAGCAGCCCCTCCACGACCAGCCGGGTGGCCCGCTTGACGTCGCCGGTCAGGTCGGGCACCGACATACAGCCCTCCCGACCCGGCCGCCAGCGGCTGGCCTCGACGATCGTGGCGTTGCACAGCACGAACGTCCCGTGCGCCGTCAGCGTCTTCGGATGCCCGGTCACGTCCACGGCGAAGACCTGCGCGGCGACGCCGACCTGGGGCGCGGCAAGGCCCACGCACCCGGGCGAGGAGCGCATCGTCGCGACCAGGTCGGCGGCGAGCCTTATCACGCCAGGGTCGCCGGGGTCGACCTCGCCGCCCGCGCTGGCCAGCACGCCCGCCGGCGCCGTCACGACGGGTCGCACCGATCCGCCGGCATCGAACCACTCGAATAGCGCCGGCGTCGATGCTCGACGCGGTCCTTCGCCGTGGCGACCCTCGCCGTCGGCGTGCCGAGCCGGCCGGTGCCCTCGCCCCTCGGTCACAAGACGTCCGTGTCGGCGGGCCGCAGCACCACCTCGACCCCGAGTCCCGCGGCCGCGTCGGCGAGCCGGGCGGCGACGGCCTCGGCGGCACCCGGCGGGAGGTCGACCTCGGCGACCAGCACGTACAGCGGGCCGGCCAGGCGCGTGGTCAGGTCGGTGATGTTGCCGCCGGCCTCCGCGAGGACCCGGGTCACGGCCGCGACGATCCCGAGCCGGTCGGCACCGTGGACGCTCACGACGTACGGCGTCCCGGCCGGCGCCGTCGACGCCTCTTCGCGGACCGACCGTACGGTGGCCAGCAGCTGCCCGTCCGCGGTGACCGGCGCCAGCGCGGCCTCCACCTCGGCGGCGGCGGGGCCGGTGCATACCAGGGTCATCGCGAAGTGCCCGCGCAGCCGGGTCATCGTCGAGTCGGTGAGGTTGGCGCCGAGCCCGGCGAGCAGTTCGGCGACGTCGGCGACGATGCCCGGCCGGTCGCGCCCGATCACCGTGATGGCTAGCTCGTCCACCCTGGCATTCTGCCCGACCCGCAGCACGTGGCACGATCGATGCACCATGCCCGGGCAGACGCTGGCCGACGCGGCCATCCGCTGGTTCGACGAGAACGCCCGTGACCTGCCGTGGCGCAGGCCGGAGGCGGGCGCCTGGGGCGTGCTGGTCAGCGAGATCATGCTGCAGCAGACGCCGGTGACCCGGGTCATGCCGGCCTGGCACGCCTGGATGGAACGCTGGCCCACCCCGGCCGCGCTCGCCGCCGACCAGCCTGGCGAGGCGATCCGGATGTGGGGGCGGCTCGGCTACCCGCGCCGGGCGTTGCGGTTGCATGAGTGCGCGGTCGCGATGGTGCAACGGCACGACGGCCGCATACCGGACGACCTCGACGAGCTGCTCGCGCTTCCCGGCATCGGTTCCTATACCGCCCGCGCGGTCGCCGCCTTCGCGTACGGTCAGCGGCAGCCGGTCGTGGACACGAACGTGCGCCGGTTCGTGGCGCGAGCGGTAAGCGGAGCGGCCGACGCCGGGCCGACCACCCGCCCGTCCGACCTCGCCGCCACGCTGGCCCTGCTGCCCGCGCTGCCGCACCTGGCGGCCCGAGCGAGCGCCGCCTTCATGGAGATCGGGGCGCTGGTCTGTGTAGCGCGTACGCCCCGCTGCACGGCCTGCCCGGTGCACTCGGCGTGCGCCTGGAGGTCGGCGGGCCGGCCGGCGCTCGACGGACCGAGCCGGCGCCCCCAGCGGTACGCGGGCACCGACCGGCAGGTACGAGGACTGCTGCTCGCCGTGCTGCGCGACGCCGCCTACCCGGTGCCGCGCGCCCGCCTCGACGTCGTCTGGACGGATCCGACACAGCGCGACCGCGCCCTCGTCGGGCTCATCGAGGACGGTCTCGTCGACCCGCTGCCCGGCGACCTGTTCGCCCTCCCGAGCACCGCCTGATCCGGCCCCGCCAAGTCCGGCAAATCGGGGAGATAATCCGAGATCGGCGGGATAGGAGTGCGGGCCGCTACTCGGTGGCTTCCGCAGCGCCGAGGTCGGCCGGCACCGCGTCGGGCACCTCGACCGGCTTGTCGTTGCCACGGAACACCAGCTTCGACTTGTCGACCTGCTCGGGGTCGCCGTCGCAGTCGACGACGACGATCTGGCCGGGACGGATCTCGTTGAACAGGATCCGCTCGGACAGGTTGTCTTCGATGTCGCGCTGGATCGTTCGGCGCAGCGGCCGCGCGCCCATGACCGGGTCGAAGCCCTTGTTGGCTAGGTATTTCTTCGCGTTGTCGGTGAGCTCCAGGCCCATGTCCTTGTTGCGCAGCTGGGCCTCGATGCGCGAGATCATGATGTCGACGATCGCCAGGATCTCGGCCGGGGTCAGCTGGTGGAAGACGATCGTGTCGTCGATCCGGTTGAGGAACTCCGGCCGGAAGTGCTGCTTGAGCTCGTCGTTGACCTTGTTCTTCATCCGCTCGTAGGTGGACTCGGAGTCTTCCGAGGTCTGGAACCCGAGCGTCACGGCCTTGGCCGCGTCGCGGGTGCCGAGGTTGGTGGTCAGGATGATCACCGTGTTCTTGAAGTCGACGATGCGACCCTGACCGTCGGTGAGCCGACCGTCTTCGAGGATCTGCAGCAGTGTGTTGAACACGTCGGGGTGGGCCTTCTCGATCTCGTCGAAGAGGACCACCGAGAACGGCCGCCGCCGCACCTTCTCGGTGAGCTGGCCACCCTCGTCGTAGCCGACGTAGCCGGGGGGCGCACCCACGAGCCGGCTGACCGTGTAGCGGTCGTGGAACTCCGACATGTCGAGCTGGATCAGCGCGTCTTCCGAGCCGAAGAGGAACTCCGCGAGCGCCTTGGACAGCTCGGTCTTACCGACACCGGACGGGCCGGCGAAGATGAACGAGCCCGAGGGGCGCTTCGGGTCCTTGAGGCCCGCCCGCGTGCGCCGGATGGCCTTGGAGACCGCCTTGACGGAGTCTTCCTGGCCGACGACCCGCTTGTGCAGCTCGTCTTCCATGCGCAGCAGCCGGGAGGTCTCCTCCTCGGTCAGCTTGTAGACCGGGATGCCGGTCCAGTTGGCGAGGACCTCGGCGATCTGCTCGTCGTCGACCTCGCTGACGACGTCGAGGTCGCCGGCCTTCCACTCCTTCTCCCGCTGCGCCTTCTGGCCCAGCAGCTGCTTCTCCTTGTCGCGCAGTTGCGCGGCACGCTCGAAGTCCTGCGCGTCTATCGCCGACTCCTTGTCGCGGCGCACCTGCGCGATCCGCTCGTCGAAGTCCCGCAGGTCTGGCGGCGCGGTCATCCGGCGGATCCGCATCCGCGCGCCCGCCTCGTCGATTAGGTCGATCGCCTTGTCCGGGAGGAAGCGGTCGGAGATGTAGCGGTCGGCCAGTGTGGCGGCGGCCACCAGCGCGGCGTCGGTGATGCTGACCCGGTGGTGTGCCTCGTACCGGTCGCGCAGCCCCTTCAAGATCTCGATGGTGTGCGCCAGCGAGGGCTCACCCACCTGGATGGGCTGGAACCGGCGCTCCAGCGCCGCGTCCTTCTCCAGGTACTTGCGGTACTCGTCGAGCGTCGTCGCGCCGATCGTCTGGAGCTCGCCGCGCGCGAGCGCGG
>DATDJX010000218.1:0-3451 GCA_036520275.1 Asanoa sp. | reverse complement strand
CGCTCATCACGGCGATCGCGGCCACCCAGAACGGCAGGAGAAGAACCTGGGCCCCGCTGATCTCTATCGGAATGACGGCCATGGATCCGGCTCGCGATCCCACCGCCGCCGGACCGGGCTCGCCACCGCAACGCGCGCGTGCACGATCGTCACGATGCGGCAGGCCAATCCGCGGCCCATCTGACGACCCTCCCAGAGCCGCGGCTCACGTGCAAGCCGTGCGGCTCCGCCATCCCGGCGACCCGACCCAGCTCAACGGAGCCGCCGGGCTCGGGCACCGCGTAGCCGCCGACGGCTACGCAGCCAGAGCTGGTCGGCGCCGGCCCAGCCCGCGAAGCACAGCCCGCCGACCGTGCCCGTCACAGGCATCAGCACCCCGGCCGCCGCGGCCGCCGCAACCCCGTTGCGACCGAGGATGAGCACCGCAGCCGCGGCACCGACGCTGGGGCCGACCGGAAGCTGACCGAGCGTCACGACCGCGATCAGCACGGCAATGGCGTCGAAGAACGAGGCATCCACGCCGACGGCGTGCAGCAGCAGCCAGTTGCGGAAGATCTGCGAGAGCACGGCCAGCAGGACGAAGCCGACCACGAGGCCGCCGCCGCGCCGGCTGCGCAGCACCGCCAGGCCCTTCCAGAGCTCGCGGCCCTTGCGCAGGGCGAGATGGCGCAGTCCGGCGCTTGCGGCCGCGATCACCGGCACACCGATGAGCGGGAGCCACCACGGCAGGCCGAGCGGAACGACGAGCGTGAAGGACGCCAGCACGGCCAGCGCCGCCTCGACGGAGAGGATCGGAACCTCCGCGGCGATCAGCGTCGGCACCTGCGGACTCACCTCCGGTGACGAGTGCCGCAGCGCGGCGATGCGCGCGGCGACCCCCAACTGCCCGTTGATCACGCTGCCCAGCACCTGCATGCTCGACGCGCGATACAGGACGCGGCGCGCGACCGTCCCGCCGGCCGCCCGGATCGTCAGGTGCCACGCCTCACTGCGTGAGACGAGCGCCCCGATCTGCAGCAGCACCGTCGCCGCGAGCACCCAGCCTTTGGCAGCCGAGAGCGCGTCCACGAACTCCTGTCGTCGGCCGGAGAGCAGCCACACGAGCACCGCGGCCGTGGCCAGGGAGCCCACGACAGTGATCAGCCCGCGCCGGCGGCGCCCGAAGCGGCGCAGGCGTCCGATCAGGTCAGCGAGCGAAGCGCCGCGCCGCTCACGCGGCGACGGACCGACCGGCTCGCTACGCGCGAGCCGCACGCCCACATCCGATCCGCGCATCCGAGGGACCCATCTGAACGACGCTACAGAGCGGCGGACCCGCGGAACACCTCGTGAGGTGATCGCCGCTCCGAAAGGCCACCACTGGCCGCGCAGCCCGTCGGACGTATCGAGCGCCCCGGCACGTGGGCCTGCCCGTGCGCCTGCCCATCAGAGACTCGGAGTCGAGTTCTGGAAGATAGCGACGCCGTTAACGCGGAGAACCCACTCGCAGGTGGGTCCTCGGCCATCAGGAGATCAGGCGGCTTCCGCGGGAAGGGGACGTTCAGATGAAGGTCTCGCCCTCAGGTTGCCATCGCTATCTGACACTCCCACCGTAGCGCGCGATGTCAGCATTGTTCAGGGCACGCCAGTCCTAGGGCTGTTCGGCCGGCTCGGTGGCCCGCAGCGCCCCGGCGGCAGGGGTGTAGATGGTCTCGTGCCCGGCGTCCCAGCGGATGCGGTAGCGCGGCGAAGGTGCCTCACGCACCACCTCCTCGATGACGCCCGTCCGGGGTGGCCGGTCCGTCGACTCCGACTCGACCTGGACGCGATTGCCGACCTTGAGCTGCATGTTGTACCTCCGACTCGCCTGATGCCGGGTGATAGCACGGAACGGCGCCCAGCGGCGGCTGCGAGTCGCCGACCGGTCTCGTCATCCTCCGATCGCCGCCACCAGCCGGCCCTCGTGCTCGGTGACCTCGGTGCCGAGCTGCGCGCAGGCGCGCGTGAAACGGCCGCTGATCCAGGCGGCATCCTCGCCGCGGGCTAAGCGGGTGTGGCAGAAGTCGAGCTTGAGCGGGATCGCCTCGAACGTGCGCGGACCGTCGGTGCCGATCTCGACGAGGAACAGCAGGCCGAGGTCGTTGCGGAGCCGCCGGTCGGTCGCGTAGTCGTCGACAAAGTCGCCGAGGTCATAGAGGACGCGTTCGGCCGCCCCGTGCACCACGTGCGCCGAGTGTCCGGCAACCAGCGTCGCGCCCGCCGCCACCAGGGCGCGCGCCGCCTTCGTGAGGTAGCGCGGCGGATGGGCGGTCATGTTCGGTCCCCAGTGGGGCATCACGAGCACGGCGTCGGCCAGCTCGCGTGCGGCGGCGACCGCGCCGGCGACCCAGCCGCCGCGCGGATCGGCGCGGAGATCGGCGTAGGCGATGCCCGGCCGATCGCGGCCCGCAGCGAAATCCTGAGGGTGATCGGCAGCGCCGATCACCGCGAGCCGAAGCCCCTGCGCGGCAAGCACCTGAGGGACTCGCGCGGCCGTCGCATCGGGCCCGGCGCCGACCCAGCGAACCCCGGCGGTGCCGAGGTGATCGAACGTGTCAAGCAACGCCTCGGGTCCGTAGTCCAAGGCATGGTTGTTGGCCAGCGTCACACAATCAACGCCCATCTCCGCCAACAGCTCGGCGGCCAGCGGCGGGGCCCGGAAGAAGAACGGCTTGAGCGGCGACCGCCAGCGCTCGCCGCGCGCCGATACGCAGCACTCGAGGTTGAGCAGGAACAGGTCCGCCTCGGCTGCAGCGGCGATCACGTCCGAGTCGAGCGGAGGCTGCCGGGTCCGGGCGATCGCGTCGCCTACCGAGCGACCGAGCATCGTGTCGCCGGCCAGCGCCAGCCTCACGGCACCGCCGCGATCACTCGAGCGCGGCTCTCGCGTTGTCCAGGTCGTCCGTGGCGATGACGATCTTCACGCCCCCGAAGGTCGTATATGCGAGATCGATGTTGACGTTGGCGCCGGCGAGCTGCCGCGCGAGCTCTCCAAGGCTGCCGGGTTGGTCCGCGACGTCGACCACCAAGACCTCGCGTGAATCCGCGATGCCCACCCCCGCGCGCTGCAGCACCTGGGTCGCCCGCGCCACAGCATCGTCGTCGACCAGCAGGTGGATGACGCCGCGACCCTCGCCGGTGAAGGCGGCAAACCCGCGGATGTTCACCCCGGCCGCGCCCGTGACTTCGCCCAGGCGTGCAAGCTCGCCGGGCCGATCGTCAAGGATCACCGTAAGGTCGGTGGGCACCGCGAGCCCATCCTCTCAGACCCGAGCTGCCATCGGTGCACGATTGGTCGTGCTTACGCCGCGGGCGGTCTGCGATCGGTCGCCCTGCAGCGCCGTACCGGGGCGCCGGCTCGCCGGCCGGCGCCCCGGGTGCCGCCGCTCAGGCGGCGACGCGCCCGCTCCGGGAGCGGACGTGCATTCCGGCG
>DATDJX010000217.1:0-2184 GCA_036520275.1 Asanoa sp. | reverse complement strand
GACAACAACCGCTGGGTCAAGGCCCGCGGCACGACGGCCCAGGTCGAGAAGGCGTTCAGCACGCAGCTGCGCACCTACCAGCACCGCGGCAAGACGCTCCAGGCGCCCAACGGCGACCTCAGCATCGCGCGCTCGATCTCGAGCCGCATCGTCGGCATCGCCGGCCTCGACGGCAGCGACCGGCTCATGAAGCCCGACACGGCCGACGCGCCGCCGGCGCCGGCGTTCGTCAACGCCCCGCCGTGCTCGACCTCGTGGGGCCAGCAGCTCGCGGTCGACGAGAACGGCGACCCGACGGTGCCGCCCGCCTACGGCCAGCAGTTCCTGCCGTACGCGACGTGCGGCTACACGCCCAACCAGCTCCAGGGCGCCTACGGCACCAAGGCGGCGGTCGCGGGTGGCCTCGACGGCCACGGCCAGACCGTGGCCATCGTCGACGCCTTCGCGTCGCCGACCATCGAGCAGGACGCCGACCAGTACGCGACGACCCACGGCCAGCCGGCGGTGGACTTCAGCCAGATCACGCCCGAGGACCGCTCGAACGACCCGATCGGCGGCCCCGACCAGTGCGACGCGCAGGGCTGGTACGGCGAGGAGACCCTCGACGTCGAGGCCGTGCACGCCATGGCCCCGGGTGCCCACGTCCTCTTCGTGGGCGGCGCCGACTGCCTGGACGAGTCGCTCATCGACGCGGTCAACAAGATCGTCGACGGCAACCTGGCCCAGATCGTCTCGAACTCCTACGGCAACCTCGGCGAGACGAGCGAGGACGCCGGCCTGCGCCAGGCCTGGAACGACACGTTCCGCCAGGCCGCGCTGGAGGGCATCGGGATGTACTTCTCCTCGGGCGACAGCGGCGACGAGGTCGACAACCTCGGCCACGCCGAGGCCGACTTCCCGGCCTCGCACCCGCTGGTCACCGCCGTGGGCGGCACGTCGCTGGGCGTCAGCTCGAGCGACGGCTACCTGTTCGAGACCGGCTGGGGCACGACGAGCAGCACGCTGACCAACGGCCAGTGGACGCCGGCACCGCCCGGTGACCACATCTACGGCTCGGGTGGCGGCACGAGCGTCTTCTACGCGCAGCCCGACTACCAGAAGCGGGTCGTGCCGAAGAAGCTCGCCAAGGCGCAGGGCGGCAAGCCCGCGCGCGTGGTGCCCGACGTCAGCCTCGTGGGCGACCCGAACACGGGCATGCTCGTCGGCCAGACGCAGACGTTCCCCGACGGGACGACGAAGTACAGCGAGTACCGCCTCGGCGGCACGAGCCTGTCGTCGCCTCTGATGGCGGGCGTCATGGCCCTTGCCGACCAGCAGGCGGGCCGCCACCACGGCTTCGCCAACCCGGCGCTGTACGCCCAGTACGGCACCGCGGCGTACCGCGACACCGTCGCGCCCGACCAGCCGATCGCGGTCGTGCGCAACGACTACGTCAACTCCGTCGACGCCTCGCAGGGGATCAAGACCACCCTGCGGACGTTCGACCAGACCGAGAGCCTGGCCACCACGCCTGGCTACGACGACGTCACCGGCGTCGGCAGCCCGAACGGGCAGAAGTTCCTCACCGCGCTGTCCGCCGCGGCGGCGCGCTAGCGGCGACGGCCACCGGGCCGCGCCCACGCCGGGCGCGGCCCCCGGCCCTCCGACGGTCGTCCGCGGGGGCGCAGTGTCGCTAAGGCTGCATGTAGCGATCGCCGATCCTCACCGGTGGTCCAGCATGTTCTTCTACGTTCGCCGTGACGATCCGGCGCGCTGCCCGAACTGCGGGGAGCGCGTCACGCCCTACGCCGCCGGCTGCTGGCTGTGCGGCGCCGCGCTCGACCCCGGGCTCTGGGAGCGCCCGCCCGGGCTTCTCGATCGCGCCCTGGCGCGCTGGCGGCGGATGATGGCGGCGCGCCGGCGCTAGCCGTCCTGCACGAGCTCGAGCAGGCGCCGCGCGTAGGCCGGCGCCGTCGGCTCGTCCTCGTGGCGGAAGTAGCAGTGCACAGCGACGCCGTCGTCGAGCAGGGCCCGCACCCGGCCGGCCCACTCCTCGAGCGCGGCGTCGTCGTAGGGCGGGTCGCGGAAGCGCAGGTAGCGGAAGGGCGCCGGAGCGTCGAGCTGGTTGACGCGGACCGCGGCGCGGCCCTCGAGCAGCGCCTCGACGCCGTCCCACGACGGGTGGCGCAGGTCGAAGGCCGGCCA
>DATDJX010000216.1:0-25170 GCA_036520275.1 Asanoa sp. | reverse complement strand
CGGGCGGCTCACGGCGCTAGAGGATCTTGCGGTAGATGACGAAGTCGCACGGCGTGGCCAGCTGGGGTTGCAACCCCGGGTACGCGTCGGCCAGCCGGTCGGTCCGGATCTGCCGGTACCCGATTCGGGTGTACCAGTCGCGCAGGAACTCCTTGACGGGATGGGTCCACGTCTGCGGGACGAGCAGTTCGAGTTGCATCTGGCTGAGTCCCTGTTGCCGAGCCCATGATTCCGCGAACGCGACGAGCGCTTTGCCGATGCCGACGCCCCGATGCTCGGGACTGGCGACGAGCATCCCGAACTCCCCCACACCGGGGGCGAGCTGCTGGACGACGACGGCGCCGACCAGCCGGCCGTCCAGCCGAGCCACCGCCAGTTGCTCGGCGAGCATGATCGCCGCGATGTCGCGGCCATTGGTCCGTTCGGTGCCGTCGCGCCAGAGTCCCTTCTCCGCCTCGGCGTACACCCGATTGACCAGCGCGACGATCTGCCCCACCAATCCGCCATCGACGGCGTGGGACGTCGCAACGATCCCAACCTCGGCCGTGGCGGATCGGTCAATACCAAATTCCACCGGGCTCTCCTCGTCACGATGACATTGCGTGGACCGCCGCATCCTTGCCGAGTTGGCCGGCGCGCGGCAGGAGGCGGGCGAACCCCGCGGCGTCCTACGGGGCGCTCCATATCGGACCGCTCGTGCCCGCCGGCGACGTCGACGTCCCGGGACTGCTGGCACGCTTCCGCCAATTCGACTCCGGGGGTAGAGGTCAGCCTCCGCGAAGGCGTCGCCGCCGACATGTTCCGCTTCCTGGCTGCCTCATACAACCACCGTAGCCCCGCGAGCCTGGCGCCAAATGGCCGCAGTCCAGTGGTGGGTGGCGAACTGCGTGTTGAAGACGTTCGGCACCGCCGCCGATTTGCCTCCCGCACCGGCGGCATGACGAACTCGGGCTGCCGTACTAGTCGTCGTGGCGCTGACCGGCCGCGTCGAACCAGTTCAGCGTTCGACGCCAGGCCTCGGTCGCGGCGTGCGGGTTGAAGCGGGCCCCGGTGTCGTTGAAGAACGCGTGATCGGCTTCGGTGAACGTGAGGAGCTCGAACCTCAGCCCCGCCGCCTCGAGTGCCGCCTTGGCCGCGGGCCGGGTTGCGTTGACACGTGAGTCGAGTCCGCCGTAGACCCCGAGCACCGCCGCGCGAGAGCCTTGAAGGTTGCCGCCCTCCGGGAACGGTCCGTAGAAGGGAGCGGCCGCGGCCAGGCGCGGTTCGTTGGAGGCGAGCCGGCGCCACACCATGCCGCCGCCGAAGCAGAACCCGCTCGCGGTCAACTTCTTCTCGCTGACGCGACGCTTGAGCTCGGTCACGCTGGCTTTCATGTCGGCGACGAAGCGTTCCGGTGGAATGCTCGCAAGCGCAGCCGCCACCTCGGCCTCGCCGGGGAATGCCCCGGTGCCGCCCTCCTCAGATAGCAGGTCCAGCGCCAGCGCGGAGTACCCGCTGGCGGCAAGCCGACCCGCGACCGTGCGGATGTGCTCGTTCAGCCCGCGGTTCTCATGGATGACGAGCACGCCGCCACGTGGCTTGACGGCGGCTGCCCAGGCGGCCAACAGCGGCACACGGGGTCCCGCGAACGTGATCGACTCGCGGGCGACCGGCGCCCAGGTCGTTTCCTGCCCGGAGCGTCCGTTATCCCGATCGGCCGGGGTCTGCGGCGCAGCCGCGGCCGGCGCGCCAGTTGCAAACGTGGCCAGAAGCCCGGTCGCCGCCGCACCGGTCACACCAAGCAGGCCCAAGCGACGTATTGCTCCCCTCCGCGTGATGATGCCGTCGGCATGGTCCTCCGCGACCTCCTCGGCGAGGTACCGCTGAATCTCCGTCATAACCCCTCCCAGGGACTCTGAGAGCGGCACCGGTCGGCGACCGGTGGGCCCTCGGTCTGCCAGAACGAGCATAGGCCCGCCTCGACTCCGTGCCCGGCGAGCGATTTGTCCGCACGGCATCCCGGACCAGGGCGACGCCGCAGGCGCCGTAGACGGTCGGACGGTGCTGGGCATCACCGCCGGTCTATGCCAATCCGGTGTGTCTCCGTCGGGCGGATGACGTAACCAGCGCTACATCGCTCGGTCAACGATCTGCGACAACCTCGCGGATATGGGCGGATTTCGCCGAGTACGCCTGCGAGACGGGGACGCGGTGTCGACGCCTGCACGGCCAAGTGAGCACCCGGTAGGGCCGGCTCAGGGTCCGCCTTCCAACGGGCCGGCCTCGAGCGTGTCCTCGTCGGTGAGCTGGATACGGGTGTGGTAAGGGCGACTGAGCCGGTCGAGCAGGTCGCGCAACCACACCGTGTCTGATGTGGAGGCTCGGTGCAGCCGCATTCGGCGGGCCTGCAGCGGCACCACGGTCAGCCGTGCCAGGTGGCCGGTGTACGGGTCAACGGACGGCAGGTACATCAGGCGCAGGTCGGCGCGGTACGCCCCATATCCCCCGATGCCTTCGTAGTCGTCGATGAAGTCGCCGCAGCCGTACAGGATGAGCCGTCCGTGGTGGATCTCGATGGGGCGGGGGTGGTGGGACGAGTGTCCGTGCACGACGTCCACGCCGTGCTCGACAAGGTGATGCGCGAACCGCATCTGCTCGGTGGGGATCCGGTACCCCCAATTTGATCCCCAGTGGATGGTGAAGACGACGATGTCACCCGGGTGCTTGACCCGGCGGATGTCGGCGGCAAGGTCGGCGGCAGTGGGCATGGACAGGTCGGGCAGCAGATGGACGCCGGCCAGGCCCCGGGTGGCCGCCCAGTCGGGTGGGATCCCGCTGGAGCGGGTACCGGCGGCGAAGACCACGATCCGACGATCGGCGCCGAGTGGGATGATCACCGGCCCGCGGGCATGAGTCGCGTCGCGGCCGGCCCCACCGCTGCGGATACCGGCGTCGGACAAGGCGGTGATCGTGTCGGCCAGGCCTTGGCGGCCGAAGTCCAGGACGTGGTTGTTGGCCAGCGTGCACATGCTGGGCCGGGCGACGGCCAGACAGTCGATGTTGGCCGGGTGCATGCGGTAGTGGATGCCCTTGCCGGCGGCGACCTCGCCGCCGTCGGTGATGCTGGTCTCCAGGTTGACGATCCGCGCGGCAGGGCGGATCCGGTCGAGTACGGAGAGGGCGTCACCCCACGGCCAGGACGGATCCACCGGTCGCGGGATGGGTCCGCCCGCGGCCTCGGCCAGCTCCACGTACGTGCCGGCGTCGTGGACGTAGTCCTCCCACAGCGTCGGATCGCCGGGGTTCGGCAGGATCTGGTCCACGCCGCGCCCGGTCATCACGTCGCCGGCCAGGAACAAGATCACCCGGTATGGGTACCCAGCCGGCGCGCCGTCATGCCATCCGTGCGTCTTCTGTGACGCGGGTCAACCGAGCGATCCCGCGGCGGCCCGAGCCAGTACTCCTGTGTAGGCCGGACGCAAGCCGCGCTGGCCCAGATGCGCAGGAGGAGACATGTCTGCCGCTCATACCCGGTCAGCGCCGTTGCGGGCCGGCGTCCCAACTGGGGCTCGGCAGCCGGGTTGGCTCTGGTTGGCGCCGCGGTGGCTGGGAGCCCTCGCCCTGCTCGCGGTCGGCGCCGTTCACCTACAGCAGTACCTCGAGCTCTACTCGTCGGTTCCCACGATCGGGACGCTGTTCGTCCCGAACTTCGCGGGCGCCACGGCCCTCGGGGTGGCGCTGCTCGCGCCGATCGAGCGGTGGGGCGGCCGGTGGGGCGGCGCGTTGCTCGCGCTGGCCACTGCCGGTGGCGTCGCGCTTGCCGGGGTGACCCTCGTGATGCTGTCCATCAGCGAGAGCCGGCCGCTGTTCGGCTTCCGGGAGCCGGGCTATGACCCGGTCGCGATTGCCGCCTCGCGCGTCGCCGACGTGGCAACCGTGATCTTGCTCGGCGGATACCTCGTCGGGCGCTTTGTGGTCAGGGCACCTATACGCCGGTGGTAGCCGGCAACGTCATTTGGAGGTACGGGAACATGCGATGGAAGACCATAGTAGGCATGGCCGCGGCGTCCGTCGGGGTGGCGCTCGCGCTGGCCGCCTGCGGCGGGGGCACCGACAACGCCTCGACCGGCACGTCCGGCGGCGGGTCCACAGTGTCCGCGCGCGAGGTCGACGGGCTCGGTACGGCGTTGACCGGCCCGGACGGAAAGACGCTGTACTTCACCGAGGCGGAGGCAAACGGCACCATCGTCTGCCAGGACGCGTGCCTCAGCTTCTGGGTTCCGCTGATGGTCTCGGCGGGCACGACACCGACGGCGGGACCGGGCGTGACCGGAACGCTGGCCACGGTGAGCCGGCCGGATGGAAAGGTTCAGGTCACCCTCGACGGCAAGCCGCTGTACAGCTTTGCCCAGGACGGCCGGCCGGGCGAGGCCAAGGGCAACGGGTTCACCGACACGTTCAACGGCACCGAGCTCGTGTGGCGGGCCGCGCCGGTTTCCGGCGCCGCACCGACCGGGCAGGCACCGGCAGGCGAGCCGGACACCGACGGATACGGCTACTGACCGGGACGGCACGCGCCGAGGAGGTCCAGCAGCAGCATGGCGGCCAGGTCCGGCCCCGCCACGGCAGCTGCTGGACAACCTCATCCCCGCCCGAAAGCGGGGCGGCAGTCCCCAGGCGGTCAAGCACCGGCTGAGCATCTCGCCCGCGTCCGGATGCGCGAGCCGCCCGAGGCGTCAGCACTTGGGTGCGACCGGCGGTGCGCCGAGCCCGACCGGTGAACGCTGCGCCCGCGCTGATGCTCGGCTCGTCGGCGGGTCGCGCCACGTGCCGGCAACCACGGCGGAAATCAGTCCTGAGCCAACCACGCGTCGGCGATGTGGTTGGCCGCGCATCCAACAAACCGAAAAGACCGCTCGTACCCGGCGGTGAAGGCGAGCACATCGCAATCCGCCGGCTCCGAAGTCCGGTAGTACCTCCGGAGTGGGAGGTTCCCGCTCGTCGGACAGGCGGAGGTTTGTCATGACGAAGGAGAAGACGGGGTACGGCCGGAAATGGAAGAAGTGGCTGGCGATTTATGCCGCGGTGGGCGTGGTCGTCTACCTGATCGTCTACCTCGTCTTCTTCGCCGGCACCGGTGACGGTGGCGGCGGAGGAGGCCCGTACTGACGGGACCGGATGTCATAGGAGGGCGGCCGGCGAATCCCACCCTGCCCACCTACGGGCCCGGCTGAGGAGTGGCCGCAGGGTCCGGCGGCCGGCCCGCCGAGACCTCGCGGCCGCCGAGCCGAGTCCCCGCGCGAGCCACCCGTTGATCCACATCCGCTGCTCGACGGTACGGCCAGGTGTCGTCAGCCTCGGCTTGTCCTGATTCTCGTCCCGTTGGGGCCGGTCAAGGTGACCCCGGCGACATCGGCAACCCGGGTGTGCAGCTGGTATGCGGTCGTGCCGGTGCCGGCGACGATCTGGCAGGTGCCGGCTCGGCGGGTGAGGCCACCGGCGTATGTGACGGCCATGTCGTACGCGCCATTCTCCGGCGCGTCGGCGACGGCTACCAGCAGCCACGAGGGGTGGCCTTCGTAGAGGAAAACCGTGCCGGCGGCGGCGCCCGAGTCGGTTGCTAGCCGAAGCGCGCGTAGGTAATGGCCGTCGGCGGTGGCAAGGACACGTCGGTACTGTTCGGCCAGGACGCGCTCGCCGGTGCCCTGGTCGTACGTGACCGCGGCACCCGAGACGCCGCCGGCCAGGGCGGCGGCGACGACTCCAGCGGCCACGGCCAGGCTGCGTCGCCGTCGGCGGTCCGGCCGTTTCCGGTCTCCACCCGCACCCTGCGCTGGCGCTGCCATCCGCGCGAGGACCGCGGCCTCGAAGCCGGCCGGCGGTTCGGCCAGTGGCGCTAGCAGCAGGAGGCCGTCCGCGACGGTGGCCACCCGTTCCAGCTCGAGGCTGCAGGCGGCGCAGGTCGCGACGTGACCGAGCAGCCGGGCACGGTCGTGTCCGCTGGCGGCGCCGAGGGCAAGCTCGGCCAGCAGCGGCCGGATCTCGGCGCACGGGTCGGTGCTATCCATCGGTCACCTCCATCAGATCACGCAGCCGGCCCAGTCCCAACCGGATCCGGGTCTTCACCGTGCCGAGCGGCAGGCGCTCGCGTTCGGCGATCTCCCGGGCCGTGAGCCCGTAGAAGGCGGCCAACAGCACCGCGTGCGCCTGCTCCCGCGGTACTTCGAGCAACGCCGCGCGCAGCCGGTCCCGGTCGGCGACCGCATCGACGTGCGGATCGTCGAGCGGAGGTCGGCGGGCGGTCAGCAGGTCCACCAGTGTCGCCGGATCGTACGGGTAATCCCGACGGATCCGGAGAACGTCAACCGCGACGTTGCGGGCGATCGTCAGCAACCAGGTCGACACCGCGCCGCGCCGCGGGTCGTACCCCTGCGCGAAGCGCCATGCCCGCATGAATGTCTCCTGGGCGACATCCTCCGCGGTGGCCCGTACGCCGACGATCGTCAGCGCAAGCCCGAACACCCTGGCCTGGTAGCGGCGGACGAAGGACGCTGCGGCCTGCGGGTCGCCGGCCGCCATTCCCGCCAGAAGTGCCTCGTCGGTGGCGCCCACACCAGGTACTACGTGGCCGCACCCGGACGGGATCTGTTGGCGGCGACGAAATCCCAGCGGCCTCGCTGGTCGTAATACCCCGAGACATCCATTCGAGAGGGAAAAATGATCGCCAACGTGCGGCGGGTCCCCCCGCTGCTCGCCGCCGCCGCCGTTGCCCCGGTCCTTGGGCGCGCCGGCTTCGGGTGGCTCCACCGCGTCCACCGCTGGGTCACCTACCTGCTCACCCCGGTCGTCCGGGGCCACATCCTCATCGCCGGCGGCATTCTCCCCGGCCGTCGCGGCGTCGCCCGGCCCACGCACCTTGGCGGTCGCCTACGTCGAGACGTCAGCCGACGCCGCTGGCCGGGATGGCTCGATCGGCACGACAGACGATGAGCCGGCGATCCTGCTCCTACGACGGGTGCCCGCATACCCGGTCGATCGCCGCGCTGCTCCTCGGCGCTCTCGCGCCACCCGAACGCCGCCAGATCATGCGCCATCTACGTGGCTGCGATGACTGTCGCGCGGAGATCATCGAGCTCGCACCGCTGGCCGGGCTGCTCAACCGCCTCCGACCGCGATGACCCTCGAGCGCCGCCGAAGACGTTGGCCGCGTCGGTAGCAACCAGCTGGTCGCTATACATCACCTTCCCCGACCGGATCGGGCGCACGGTAAAGCTGGCCCACCCTCCGCACCGGGTCCGGGCGGCACTGACCACGGCCGAAGGCCTGGGCACCTGGTTCGATAACCGCTGAGATCGACCTGCGCGTCGATGGCCGGGCCAGGCTCACCTGGGACGGCGGCGACACCGCCACCCTCACCATCGAGCGCATCGAGCCGCCGAGCGCCTTCGGCTAACCCGGTCCACGGCCTCCCCGACGGCGACGCCCGATGCACCTATGTGAAGTCCACGTTGGAGCCCACCGGCACCGGCAGCACGCTGACCATGGTCGAAACCGGGTTGGCACAACTGCCCGAGGCCGCAGACCACAAGGTGGCCTACTCGGGCAACACCGAGGGCTGGACGAACGAACCGGGTGAGCTGGTCGCATACCTCGATGGACAATCCGGATCGGGACGCGGTCGCCGATCCGGAAGCACGCAGCGCTGGGCCGTCCTATCCGCCGAACTCGTTTCCGGGCCTCCGCCGACCCGCACACACAGGGAGCATCTGATGTCCGATCCGACAGCGATGATCATGGCTGACAAGGCAACCAGGCACCACCTGTTGTCCGGCCGACCGCGGGCGCGCACGATGCCCGAGCGCCCGCCGCGGCAGCCCCGGCGATGCGATGCGACGGCTGACCGTGGTGGCCCTGCACCGTCTCGCCGACCGGCTTCAGCCGGGCCGCGTCAACACCTCCGTTCCGGCGTCGTAACCGCTCGTCACCCCCTTGTAGATCGCGTTTGGCAGTCGTTGCGGGGGCGAAGGCAAGTCGCAGGACCAGGCGGTTGGATGGATCCCGCCGCAGCCGGCACACATGGTGCGGACACAGTGGACGTCGACGCGTGGACCAGTGCCCAGGAGCCGGTCAGCCAGCCGGCGCAGTGGGCGGGCCGGGCTGATGCAGCCGGGCCGCGCGCAGCATGAGATAGCGCTGCTCGGGCAGGCTCGCGGTGCGGCGCGCCGCCCGCACATAGCACTCGCGAGCGGCGTCCGCATCACCCGCGCGTTCGAGCAGATGCGCCCGCACCGCGTCGAGACGGTGGCTGTGGGCCATCCGCTCGTCAGCGTCGAGAGTGCCGACCAGCGCCAGCCCGGCCGTCGGGCCGTGCACCATGGCCACGGCGACCGCGCGACTGAGCGTGACCACCGGGCCGGGCGCCACCTGGGCGAGGACGTCGTACAGGGCGAGGATCTGCGGCCAGTCCGTCTGCTCGTGCGTCGGGGCCTCGTCATGGAGGGCGGCGATCGCCGCCTGCACCTGGTAGGGGCCGACCGGGACGGAACCAAGCGTCCTGGTCAGCAGGTCCACGCCTTCGGCAATCGCGGCGGCGTCCCACAGCTCGCGGCGCTGCTGCGCGAGGGGCACGATCGACCCATCCGGGTCTGTCCTCGCGATCCGGCGGGCGTCCGTCAGCAGCATCAGCGCCAGCAGCCCCGCCACCTCGGCCTCGCCGGGCAGCAGCCGGTGCAGCAGCCGGGTCAGCCGGATCGCCTCGGCGGTCAGGTCAGTGCGGTGTAGGCCGGGCCCGGAACTGGTGGTGTAGCCCTCGTTGAACATGAGGTAGAGCACCTGCAGGACCACCACGAGCCGCGCGGTGCGCTCCGGCGGCGGCGGCAACTCGAACCGGGCGCCGGCCTCTCTGATGCGCTGCTTGGCCCGGCTGACCCGCTTCGCCATCGCGGCCTCGGGAACCAGAAACGCCGCCGCGATCTGCGCGGTGGTCAGGCCACCGACCGCGCGCAGTGTCAGCGCCAACTGCGACGGCGGCGACAGCGCCGAATGGCAGCACAGGAACAGCAGCACCAGCGTGTCGTCGGCCTCCGCGGGTAGCGGGGCGTCGCCGGCCGGTCCGAGGCCCGTCGGATCGAGCGCCGCCAGGCTCTCTCGCCGGCGCCGCGCGCTCTCCGCGCGCCACATGTCGACCAGCGCCCGGCCGGCCACCGTCAGCAGCCAGGCCCGCGGGCGGTGCGGCACCCCCTCGGCCGGCCACTGCAGCGCCGCGGCGAGCAGCGCCTCCTGCACCGCGTCCTCACACGTGTCGAACTGCCCATGCCGGCGCACCAGCGCGCCGAGGACCTGCGGCGCGAGCTCGCGCAGCAAATCCCCGATCCGGTGGTCGGTGTTCACCACACCCGGGAACCCGCCGGGCCGCGCCGACCGGTCACAGCTGTGGGGCATCGTCGCCGTGCATGATCTGCCGGACCTCCATCGGGTATTCGGTGTACGCGACGACCTGCGAGGCGATCTCGATCGCCCGTTCCTCACTCGCCTCGACGACCCAGTACCCGGCGAGTGACTCCTTCACCTCGGCGAACGGCCCGTCGCTCGGCACCGGGGCGCCGCCGGTGAAGCGGACCGTCTTGGCCTGGCTCGGATCCACCAGCCCATGCGAGGCGATCACCTCACCGGCCTCCTTCAGCTGGGTGTCAAGCTTCATCATCAGCTCGTGCATCCCCTTGATCCACTCAGGCGTCCGGTCCTGCATTGTGGCACCCAGTCCGCCGAACATCATGATCATGTACTTCATCGCGGTCCCCTTCCTCCGGCGCCCGGGGGCGGGCGCGCCCCCTGGTCGGAGCCGTTGCCCGGTTCTGGACATCCCCGCGGCAAGATTTCCAGACCAAATCCAGCCGGCCCACCCCGTGCCGCGATTCAGCCGGTTCGCCGCCCGGCTCACCCCTTGACGATGCCAGGCGAACCGGACCGCTACCCGGTCTCGGACCAACCGGCCGCCGGTTCAACACCCATCCGAGTTCGCTGCCCGGCGCACAGCTGCGGGTTGGGTGCCGCGACGTCGCATCTGCCGACGAGCCATCGCACCGAACTGGGCGGCTGGCGGGTCGCCTCACATTCCAGCGGGTCGTGTCGTCGTACCGCAGAGAAGAACACACCATCCCACCCGGGAGAAATCGTGAGCTGCAGGCTCGACATGACGTTGATGTACGCGATGCACAACGCGCTGCGGCGCGAGCTGGAGCACATCGCCAAGATCACCGCACGCGTCGACGACGACCCCCGGCGGATCCTGGCCACCGCCGCCGGCTGGGAGATGTTCAACAAGGCCCTGCACGTCCACCACGGCGCCGAGGACGAGGCGCTGTGGCCGGTGATGCGCGGGGCCCTGGCCGGCCGGCCCGATGACCTGGCGCTGCTGGAGGCGATGGAGGCCGAACATGCGGCCATCGACCCGGTCCTCGAGGCGATCGACGCCGCGCTGGCCGACCGTGACTCGGGACCGGAACGCGTCGGGGAGCTGACCGACGCGCTGGCCGGGGGGCTGTGCGGACACCTGAAGCACGAGGAGGACGAGGGACTGCCGTTGATGGAGGCGACCGTGACGCTGCAGCAGTGGCAGCAGTTCGGAGCGGTTCACGGCAGCCGGACCGGTCCCGACGCGCCCCGGCTGACCCCCTGGCTGCTCGACGGCGCGGACGAGCGGACCGTCGCGACAATGCTGGCGATCCTGCCGGAACCGGTGCGCGCGGCGTACCGGGACCAGTGGCAGCCCGCCTACGCCGCCTTGGATAGGTGGAACGCCAAAACCTGAGGCATTCCCCCGCCGGTACCCATCGACTGCCCTCTTGCCAACGCTCGGGGGCCGGTTCCCCGATGGCGGCACCGGCCCGCCGTCGGCCCCGGCCGACCACCCGCACGGGTGACCGGGATCTTCACCTCCGGCTCAGGCCGAATCGTTGTGTGGCCGCAGGATGGGTGGGTGTAGGACAGTCGTGGTTCCGCGGGTGTAGAGGTCGGCCCAGCCGCGCCCAGTGGGTTGTTTGCCGCCGGTGGGGGTGACGAAGCCCGGGGTGGCCAGGACCTTGCGACGGAAGTTGGCGGGGTGCAGGCGGACCCCCCAGACGGTCTCGTAGACGCGGCGCAAATCGGCGACGGTGAAGGGCTCGTCGAGGAAGGTGGTGGCGAGGCTGGTGTACTCAAGCTTGGCCCGGGCGCGTTCGACGGCGTCGGTGCGGATGCGCTCGTGGTCGAAGGCGAGTGTGGGCGGGGATCCGGGGCCGGTGACGGGCCAGAACCGGGCGTCGACCGCGTCGGTGCCGGCGGCCGGCAGCGGCAGGTCGGGAACGAGCGCAAGGTAGGCGACCGAGACCACCCGCATGCGGGGGTCGCGCCCGGGGTCGCCGTAGCTGCCCAGCTGCTCCAGGTGCGCATGCGCCTCGAGGCCGGTCTCTTCGGCGAGCTCGCGGCGGGCGGCGGCGTCGAGGTCCTCGGCGGGGCCGACGAACCCGCCGGGGAGCGCCCACCTGCCGCGGTACGGGTGCACGCCGCGACGTATCAGCAGCGCGCACAGCTCGCCGTGCCGGACGGTCAGGATCGCGATGTCGGCGGTGACGGCGACCGGCGGGAACGCGCGTGGGTCGTACTTGGCGAGGAAGTCCCTTTCGTCCACTCTCCCATCATACTCAGGATGAGTTGCTTCATGACTCAATATGAGTCATGATGACGTGATGTCGTGGCCGGAGATCGGCGGGTTCGTGGCCGGCGCACTGTCGGTCCTGCTGTACGTGCGACAAAGCGTCTGGGCGTGGCCGGTCGGGATCGCCAACAGCGTGTTCTGGCTCGTCCTGTTCTGGGACACCCGGCTGTTCCTGGACGCAGGGCTCCAGCTCGTCTACGTCGGACTCGGCGTCGTCGGGTGGGTGTGGTGGGCGCGTGGGCAGCGTGCCGCGGGCGAACGCCTCGGCGAGCTGCCGGTGCGCCGGACCGGCCGGTCACAGGCGTTCGTACTGGTCGGCATCGGTGTGACCGCGACGGCTGGTCTGTGGTGGACGATGGAGCAGGTCGGCGACGCGGCGCCGCTGCCGGACGCCGCCACCACAGTGGTCTCGCTCATTGCGCAGTACATGCTCAGCCGCAAACTGCTCGGCAGTTGGTGGTGTTGGATCGCAGTAGATCTCGCGTACGTCGTGCTATACGCGAGCAAGGAGCTGTACCTCACGGCCGCGTTGCAGCCGTTGTTCATCGTGCTGTGTGTGCTCGGGCTGCAATCCTGGAAGGCCGCCATGCCTGCGGTGGCTGAGCCTAGCCCGGCGGCGGCAGCGGCATGACCAGCCGGCCGGGCCGCCTCGGTGTGGTGGTCGGCAAGTTCCTGCCGCCGCATGTCGGCCACTCGTACCTGATCGGGACCGCCTGCGCGGGCGCCCACCAGGTGCTGGTGATCGTCTGCTCCCGGCCTGGCGACCTGATCCCCGCCGAGGTGCGCGCGGATATGCTGCGCGAGCTGCACCCGGACACCACCGTCGTGGTCACGCCGGACGACATCCCGGAAACGGACGCCGAGGCCACCTCCCGGGCCTGGGCCGCACGTACCCTCTCGTTGTCAGGCGCCGTGTTCGGTCATGGCCCTGACGTCGCGTTCACCTCCGAGGAGTACGGACCGCGGTACGCCCGATATCTCGGCGCTCGTCATGTCGCCGTGGACCCGGCCCGGTCCCGCTTCCCCATCTCTGGCACGGCGGCGCGTGCCGACCCGTGGGCGGCGGCCGAGTTCATGGCGCCGTGCGTGCTTGCCTGGTTCGTGCGCCGCGTCTGCGTCGTCGGCGCGGAGTCGACCGGTACGACGAGCCTCTGCCGGGATCTCGCACGGCGCTACGGTTGCGGCTGGGTGCCGGAATACGGGCGTCGGTACTGCGCCGCGCGGGCCGGGGTCATCGAATGGTCCGGCGCGGATTTCGAGCACATCGCCCGGCGGCAGCTCGCCGACGAGGACGCGGCCGCCCGCGCGGCCGCCCGTGCCGGCTCGCGTTTGCTGGTTTGTGACACCGATGCGCTGGCCACCGCCGTCTGGCACGAACGCTATCTCGGCACGCGGTCAGCGGTGGTGGAGCGGCTGGCGGCCGGGCGTTCGTACGCTGTCTACATCCTGACGTGTGACGACATCCCGTTCGTGCAGGACGGTATCCGTGACGGTGAGCACGTCCGGGGCTGGATGACCGCCCGGTTCCGCCAGGTGCTCGCCGCCCAGGACACTCCGTGGATCGAGGTCCGTGGCGACCGCGCGGAGCGCCTGACCGCCGCCGGCGAGCGAGTTGACGCCATCCTCACCAGCCCGATCGGAGCGCCATGACGCCCGACCAACGCCTCGCCCAACTCCGCGAGTCGGATACCGCCGGCGAGCCGCTGGAGATGCTGCCGTTCTGGGGCCACAAACCCGAGCGTGACGGCTCGGTCGGCCAAGGTTGCCTGAGCCAGTGGTGGCCAGCTCCGTTCACCGTGGACGGAGTGCGGTACGCAACCGCGGAGCATTGGATGATGGCCGGCAAGGCCCGGCTCTTCAACGATCCGGACGGGTTGGCCGCCGTGCTCGCCGCCGCCTCGCCCGGTGCGGCGAAGGCGGCCGGCCGCAAGGTGCGTGGCTTCGACGAGCGGCGGTGGCAGGAGGCACGCTACGACATCGTGGTAGTGGGCAACCACGCGAAGTTCAGCCAGCATCCCGTGCTTGCGGACGTCCTGCGCCGTACCGGCCGGAAAGTGCTTGTCGAGGCCAGCCCGTACGACCGGATTTGGGGCATCGGACTCGCCCCCTCCCATGACGACGTCGCTCGGCCCACCAGGTGGCGGGGCCTCAACCTGCTCGGCTTCGCCCTCATGGAGGTACGGGACCGGCTATGACCGGAGCGGCAACGAACCACCGGTTGCGCCGCATCGCCGCCGAGACGGTTGCGATCGTGGAACAAGGCGGCTACCAGGCACCCTCCGGAGCTTGGGTGGACCTGGCTGACGCGGTGCGCGACGCCGTGACCGGAACCCGGCTGCATCTGCCCGACGACCCATTGCCGATCCGCGGCAGCACGGTCGGGATCCCGCTCGTCGACGTCACCACCGGGTCGACGCTGGCGGCCGGGCGTCGGCTCGGCGCCGGGACAGCGGCGCTGGTGTTCGCCTCCGCACGCAACCCCGGCGGCGGGTTCCTGACCGGCGCCCGCGCCCAGGAGGAAGACATCGCGCGCGCGTCCGCACTCCACACGTGCCTCACCGCAGCACCTGACTTCTACTCCCACCACCGCAGTCAGCGGGACCTGCGCTACAGCGACCGGGTGATCTATAGCCCCGAGGTGCCGGTGTTCCGCGACGACACCGGCACGCTGCTCGATCGTCCGTACCTCCTCTCGATGATCACAGCAGCGGCGCCCAACCTGACGGCCATCCGCGCCAACCAGCCCGACCTCGCCGAGTCCGCGCCGGCGGGGGTGCGAGCCCGGGCGCTGCGTGTGCTGCAGGTGGCCGCCGCGCACGGACACCGCCGGCTCGTGCTCGGCGCGTGGGGCTGCGGTGTCTTCGGCAACGACCCGGGCGTCGTCGCAGACGCCTTCGCCGCCGCGCTGCGCCGCGTCGCCCGGTTCGACCACGTGGTGTTCGCCGTGCTCGACCGCACACCCGCGGCGGCCACCTACCACGCCTTCGCTAACACCATGCGCGCCGACTTCGCGACGTCCAAGTGAAGGGACCATCATGTTCGGCAGACGCAAGCGGCCACCGGCACGACCAGAGGTCTACGACGGGCTGCGCCGGCAGGTCCTCCAGCTCGACCCGGGGTCGGTCGGGATCGGCCCATCGCCAACCTTGCCGCGAGTCTGGGGGCTGGTCATGGACATCGGATCCCGCACGGGCACCGCGACGCTGGTCGGTCTCGCTGACGGTACTACGAGCCTGTATCTCAGCACCGGCGGCGGCATGATCGGAGGCGGTGAGCATCCGCAGATCGCCACCGCCACTCCGGCGCTCCTGCTGGTAGTCGAGCGACACCTCGACCAGATGCCAACGGCGACCGACGCGCCGCTGCCCGCCGCGGGCCAGGTAGTTCTGCGCGCGATGGCCTACGACGGTCAGCGCGCAGTCGAGGCGGCGGAAGACGCCTCCGCCACCGCCGGCATCCGCTGGCCGACATCTTCCATTCCGCCCACGACGTGCTCACCGAATTGCGCGTCCTCGATGAAGCACGCCAGGGGTAGCAACGTCGACGCGGCCTACCGATCAGACTGCGGAAGCTGCGTCGCGATGCCGTGGTGCCACGGTTGAGATACACGACTCGCCTATGTCATCCCACCGCGGATCAGGCGTGCCGCTGTCCTGCCTGTGGAAGGCGCTGCTCCAAGATCATCGGGCGTGCTGGGACGACACGTCGGCGCCTGGCCCGCGGCGACTGACAGATCAGCGACATCGAACATGATCGCATCGACCAGGTTGCCTTGGCGGAGCATGATGCCGGCAAGAAGCCGGGCACCATCGCCGGCCATTTCGCCACGCGAAAGGGGATCAGCGTGCGAACCAAGATTCGGACCATCACCCGCCTGAGCACCGTGGCGATGGTCACCCTGCTCGGCCTCCTGGTGGCCGGCCCCGCCTACGCCGCGCCGCCGGCGAACGATGTCTTCAGCGGTGCGGTGACGATCGGCAGCGTCCCGTTCAGCGTCACCCAGGACGTGACCGAGGCAACCACCGACGCGGACGACGTGGAGGCCAATGCCCAATGTGGAGCACCGGCACTCGACGCCAGCGTCTGGTACGCGGTCACACCCGCCGCCGACACGGCACTTCTCGTCGACGTCGGCACCTCCTCCTACACCGCGGGCGTCCTCGTGGTCACCGGCGCACCCGGCGGCTTCGAGATCGTCACCTGCGGTCCGGCCGCCGTAGCCTTCGAGGCGCTCTCCGGCGTCACCTACTATCTGTTGATCATCGACGACCAGAGCGACGGCGGCGGCAATGGCGGGACGCTGCGCCTCACCGTCGCGGAGGCGCCTCCGCCGCCCGAGCTCACCGTGACGGTGGACGAGGTGGCCACCTTCAACCCACGCACCGGCAGCGCCACCGTGTCGGGCACGATCTCGTGCGTCGGTGACGTCGACTTCACCTTCGTCGACGTCCAGCTCGAACAGCAGGTCGGCCGTGGCGTGGTGGTCGGCTTCGGAACCATCGACGTCGACTGCGGCGGCACCGTCCAGCCATGGTCGATCGAGATCTTCCCGGGGTTCGGGAGGAAGTTCGCCGGCGGCCGAGCCGCCACGTTCACGTTTGCCGTGTCGTGTGGGCCGGTCTTCTGCAGCGAGTACTTCAACGAACAGGAAGTGCAGCTGAGCCGCCGCCGCTGACCGCTCACCGGTGGGGCCTGGTCGCGGGGCCCCCACCGGTGGTCTCTCAACACCGCATTCCCGGCGGACATGTTCAGCTCCGCTCCGATCTTGATCACCAGCCCTCTTGCACCTGGAACACGTCATCGGCGACGAGTCGGTGCGCCGATGCCGGCGCGGTAGCCGAACGAGTCGGTGCGCCCAGCTTCGCGAGCACAGCCGAGACGTGGTGGTCCACGGTCCTCGCGGAAATGACCAGCCGCGCGGCGATCTCCGCGTTGGAATGGTCGCAGCAGATCAGGTCAAGCACCTCCGGCTCGCCGGCCCGTCCGCCGCGTCCAGCTACGCCAACGCCGCGTCGTAAGGGACACCCCAGGTCAGTCCGGAGCTGCGCGGCCTTCTCTCGGTCGCCCTCGAGCTGCGCCCGGTACGGCTCGGCCCGCTCGGTCCGGACAGCGCGGGTCGAGCCGGTCCGGCGCAGCCGGTCAGCGATCGCGCCGCGATCCCAGAGATCGCAGACGTCGGATCGGTCAGCGGCCAACTCGGCCGCACGCGCGGCGACCTCCGGCAAGCGGGACGTGGCGACCAGCCGGTTGCAGCGCCCATCCGCTATTGCGGCAGACCCGCCAGCTAGCCCGGCTCTCGACGCGCGATCCTTGAGCTACCGGCGCCCCGACGAGCCGCACGGATACCGCGCTTCCGCAAGCGATTCTGGCTCGACTCGACGGTCGGACCATTGGATGAACGGAGGAGATTCGGTGAGCAACGACGGAGCCGTCCGCGCCGACGGCGCCGACCTGGGCGCGCACACCGATGGCGCCGCCGGCGCGGCGCGAGCCCGGCGCGAGCGACCCCGGTCCAATCGCCTCCCGCGGCTACCGCGACACGATGCCCCAGACTGGGAGGCGCTGGAAGACCGGCTCGCATCGCAGTCGATCGCCGCGGGTGACCCGACGGGGTGGTTTGACCGACTCTATGCCGCAGGAGCCGCCGGCGAGATACCGATGCCGTGGAGCCGCATGGAGCCCCACCACATGCTGGTGCAGTTCGCGCGCGCCCGCCGGTTGACCGGAAGGGGGCAACGAGCGATCGTCGTCGGCTGCGGCCTGGGTGCCGACGCCGAGTACATCGCCCGGCTCGGATACGACACGGTGGCGTTCGACGTCGCTGAGACCGCTATCCGCCTCGCCCGGCAGCGGCACCCTGCGACCAGGGTGGACTACGCCACCGCAGATCTTCTGAACCCGCCGGCGGCCTGGTCTCGGTCCTTCGACCTGGTCGTCGAGGTCATCACGGTCCAGGCGCTACCCGAACCACCGCGGCGGATGGCAATCGCCAACGTAGGCCGATTCGTCGCACCAGGCGGGACGCTCGTCGTCATCGCGGCGCGGCAGGATCAGCCCCACGCCAGGGTCGACGGGCCGCCGTGGCCGCTCAACCGGGACGAGATCGACGCGTTCACGACCGACGGCCTCCGTCCCGTACACATCGAGGCGCTGGCCGACCCACGCCGGGCGAACGAAAGCCGCTGGCGAGCCGAGTTCCGGCGCCCCCCGCCCCGCGAATGAGACCGTGGTCTCGGACGCCGCCGGGAAGTGTCCGTCGCCGCGCGCGTGCGAGCTCGCGTGGTGGCAGCTGCGTCCTGACGCGTGCGCTGTGCGGACCCGCCCTCATCGGTGGCAGTTGTGCCATGCCGGGTTGCGGGTGGTCTGCCACTGCGAGTGTGCGGGCGGTGTGTGGGTGCGTCGGTCATCATGGGCCGATGAGGATCGACGCGCGGCGGAACCGGGAGCGGCTGCTCATGGCCGCTCGGGACGGGTTCGTCGAGCAGGGTGTCGATGTTCCGCTGGAGGAGATTGCCCACCGGGCGGGGGTGGGCATTGCCACCTTGTACCGCCGTTTCCCGGATCGGGCGGCGCTGATCCGGGCGGTCGCACTGCATGTTCTGGTGCAGGTCGCGGCGGAGGCACGGGCTGTGCTGGCCGAGGAGAGCGACAGCTTCCGGGCGCTGGCGCGGTACCTGCACAAGTCCCTCGATCTTCGGGTCGCCGCGGTGATGCCGGTGCTGGATGGAAAGGTGAACATCGAGGATGACCACGAGTTCAAGCAGGCGCGCGACGAGTTGGCGTCGCTGTTCGAGGCGATCGTGGGGGCGGCGTGGCGCAGCGGGCAGCTGCGAACCGACGTCGGGCTGGGGGACCTCGGGCTCATGGTGATCCGGCTGGCGCGCCCGCTGCCGGGAGCCTTTACCAGAGAGTTCGACGACGCTGCGGCGCACCGCCAGCTTGACCTCATGCTCGACGGCCTGCGCGGCGAGCACGCCCGGGGTACGGCGCCGGGCCTGAGCCTGGACGATGTGCGCGACCGGCGGACCGGCTGACCGAGGGTCGCCTGTTTGCCGGCTTCTATCTCTCGGGGTAGCCTCGCTATCCGGAGGAAGTTCCTCCACTTAATGCGGTTCAGGGAGGCGCGCGTGGAATTTCTTCGACTGCTGCTGCGGTACCTGCACCTGGTGGGCTTCGCGCTGCTGGTCGGTGCCTGGCTGGCCCAGTACCTTACCGGCACGCTGCGGGTGAACGTGCTGATGCGTACCGGCCTCGGCACGATGATCGGCACCGGCCTGCTGCTCGCTATCCCGTTCCCCAGCGGGGTCGACCTCGACTACCTCAAGCTGGGCGTCAAGCTGGTCGTCGCGCTCGGCATCGGGGCGCTGTTCGGCGTGACCGTCACCCGCGAACGGGCCGAGAAGGCGGTCAGCCGCCCGCTGTTCCTGGCGATCGGCGGCCTCGCCCTGGGCAACGCCGCCATCGCGGTCTTCTGGCGCTGAGCGCAGACCCGGCGGGTGGCGCCCGCGGTGCAGGGATCGCGTGGGTGGCGCCACGGAACGCGGTCTTGGCGACCCCGGTCACCGGCAGAGCGAACTCGGCGTTTCTGACGCGATCCCGTTCCGGTGTGTCGAGGACGCCGTCAACCCACCGCGGAGCGGCCATCCGGACCGCGCAGGTGCGCGGATCGGTTGGATGGGTCATGCTCAATATCCGTGCTGGACGGCCATCGACCGCCTCGTCACCGTCAACGCCCCTACCGCGACACCGTCGCGGCCCCACGGCCGTGCCCACTGCCGGACAGGGGCTGTCGCACCGTGGTTCGGGCCCGCGTAAACATCGACATTGACTTATACTACCGACGGGTCCAGCAGGTACACCGGTCGCTTACAGTAGGTCACGGTCTTCCCTCCGGAGGTTCGCATGCGCCATCGGTTCGGTCGGCGAGTCTGTATCGCGGTCGTCTCGGCCGGGGTGCTCTTGGTGTCCACGGCGGTGCCGTCGGTCGCTGCGGAGCAGGTCGCAACCAGCGCGGCCGACCATGATGGGCTCGGGTACGCGGACGACGTGACACTCCGGGGCAAGATCATCAGCTTGCTTCAGCGCATGACGGTGCAAGAGAAGGTCGGGCAACTGTTCGTGGTCGAGGTGTATGGCCAGGACGCCAACACCGTGTCCCCGGCCGTGGCGGCAAAAAACCGGGCCTTGTACGGTGTGGACACCCCGGCTCAAGTCATCGACAAGTACAGGCCGGGCGGGATCATTTACTTCGACGCCAGGCGCGGGCCCGACAACGTGCGGAATCCGCGGCAGATCGCGACGTTGTCGAACGGGCTTCAGGCGGCCGCCGTCAGCCAGCGGCAACCGATCCCACTGCTCATCTCCACCGACCAGGAGGGCGGCTCCGTCGTGTTCCGGCTGGTGGCGCCGGCCACCGCGATGCCCGGAAACATGGCCCTCGGCGCGGGACGATCAACGGCGGACGCACACCGCTCCGCCGAGGTGATCGGGACCGAGCTGGCGGCCGTGGGGATCAACCAGAACTACGCACCGGTCGCCGACGTCAACGTCAACCCCGCCAACCCTGTCATCGGCGTACGGTCTGTCGGCGAGGACCCCGCACTGGTGTCTGAGATGGTGGCCGCACAGGTGGACGGCTACCACGCCGGCGGTGTGGCCACGGTCGCCAAGCATTTCCCGGGGCACGGCGACACCGCCGTGGACAGCCACTTCGGCCTACCGGAGGTCACCCACACCCGCGAGCAGCTTGAGGCGATCGACCTGCCGCCGTTCCGGGCGGCCATCGACGAAGGCGTGGACACCATCATGACCGCGCACGTCGTGCTTCGATCGGTTGACCCCAGCGGCGCACCGGCGACGATGTCCGAGTCCATCCTCACCGGACTGCTCCGCGGGGAGCTCGGCTACGACGGGCTCATCGTCACCGACGCCCTCGATATGGGCGGAGCGACAAGCACGTACCCGCCGAACGTCGCGCCGGTCGAGGCGTTCCGGGCCGGAGCCGACCAGCTCGTGCTGGCGCCGCAAATGGACGTCGCCTACGCCGCGGTACTCGACGCGATCCGCACCGGCCAGATCTCCGAGCGACGCCTTGACGAATCGGTCTATCGCATCCTGCGCTTGAAGCTGACAAGGGGTCTGTTCGATGATCCGTTCGTCGATGTCGAGCTGGCGGAGAAGGTCGTCGGCGCGCCGGACCACGTCGCCGACGCGCAAGCCATCACAGATCACACGACGACGCTCGTCAAAAACGACGCCGGCGTGCTGCCGCTGACTCGTAAGCTCCGGAAGGTTCTCGTTACGGGCTGGGGCGCAACGACGACGAGCATGCTCGGCAACGCGATCGGCCAGCGTGTGCGGACGGTCACGGTCCTGGAGACCGGCACGACACCCAGCCAGGCCAGGATCGAACAGGTGGCCACCGAAGCCGCGCACAGCGACCTCGTCGTCGTGTCGACGATGAACGCGGCGAGTGTCGACGTCACCACTGGGCTGCCCACGGCGTCGGCCGCCGCGCAGCAGGCCCTGGTCAAGGCGCTGCTGGCGACGGGCAAGCCGGTCGTCGTCTCGGGGATGCGCAACCCCTACGACATCTCATACCTCACCGAGGCGCCGACCTACCTTGCCACCTACGGCTACACGGCCGCCTCGATCGAGTCGCTGACCCGCGTGTTGTTCGGGGAGGTCGACCCGGTCGGCAAGCTGCCCGTCACGATCCCGCGCGCAGACGGGTCGGGTGTCCTCTATCCCTTCGGGCACGGGCTCAGCTACAACGGCTGACCGGTGGTTGCAGGCGCCGCCGCCGAGCGAGGCGTTCGGGTCAGAAGGCGAAGTCCTTGGCGAGTCCTGCCGCTCGGACATCTCAACTATTCGTCCCTGTCCACATTCTCATGCCGCTGGTCGCGCGACTGTGCCGATCGACGATCAAGCTCCGGAACCGGCGGGTGGCTTGCCGAGTCGGCGAGCAATGGCGCAAGGGTCATCGGCGAGGTCGCGGGATGGCGGGCCATGTCGCGTCGACGTGCTGAGACCGCCGAGGTGCTGGGTCGACGCGACGTAACCGGCGGTCCTCTACGCGACGCTGTTCTGGTCGCTCGCGGTCTGGCGGTTCACCCGCAAGGACGTGGTGAGCCGATCACGGGCCGAGGCGGACGGCGAAGCCGTCGAGGAGGCTCTCCAGCCCGAACGTGAACGACTCGTTCAGCGCGGCGTACGGATCGCTGCTGGCTCTCAGCTCGAGCAGGTCCTTGATCTCCGGGAACGCCTCGGCGGCCGGGATGGCCTGCGCCATCGCTTCCTCGGTCCACCGCTCCACCGGCTTGCCGGACTCCTTCACCATTGTCCGCCAGCTCACCTCGGACGCGACGAAGCCGAGCGTGTACGAGATCACGGCGGACGCCGCGTTGTCGACATCCCGGCCGGTGAACCCGGCCGCCCGGAAGATCGCCATGGCGCGGGTGCTGAGCGCCATGGCGTTCGGCCCTATGCTGATCCGGCTGTTGACCACCGCGGGCAACCAAGGGTGGCGGATGACGGTCGACCGCATGCTGTGCGCGAAAAGCGTCGCCGCGCCGCGCCAGCCGGCGAGCCCCGGATCGGGAACGTCGATCTCGGCGTAGGTCTCGTCGAGGGCGTACTCGAGCAGGTCGTCCTTCGTCTGCACGTGCCAGTACAGCGTCGTGGCGGCGACCGACAGCTTCGCGCCCAGCTTGCGCATGCTGAGCCCGGCCAGGCCTTCCTCGTCCAGCAGCTCGACCGTGGCGCGGACGACCTGCGCCCGGCTGAGCGCCTCGCGCGGCGGCGGCTGCGCCGGCGTCCGCGTCCAAACCGAGCCCGTCATGCGTCCATCATAAAGGCAGTTGAACGCCGTACGAGTGTGTCGTACAGTGTTCGAGTGACTAGTACACCGTTGGAGTCGCAGCCGGGAGTCGGCCATCCCCGCCGGTGGTGGATCCTCCTCGTCCTCTGCCTGAGCCTGCTCGTGCTCGTCGTGGACAACCTGATCCTCACCCTCGCCATCCCCGCCCTGATGCGCGACCTGTCCGCCACGCCGGCGGACGTGCAGTGGATCATCGATGCCTACATCCTCGCCTTCGCCGGGCTGCTGCTGACCGCGGGCAGCCTCTCGGACCGGTACGGGCGGCGCCGCGTACTCATGATCGGGCTCGTGCTGTTCGGTGCGGCCTCGTTGCTGGCGACGGTCGCGACGACGCCCTGGCAGCTGGTCGCCGCCCGCGCCCTCATGGGCGTCGGCGGCTCGCTGGTGATGCCCAGCACGCTCTCGATCCTGTTCACCGTCTTCGCGCCGGCGGAGCAACGCAAGGCGATCGCCGGCTGGAGCATGGTGGCGATGGTCGGCGTGGTCGCCGGACCCACCGTCGGCGGTTTCCTGCTGGACCACTTCTGGTGGGGAGCGATCTTCCTGGTCAACATCCCGATCGTGGTCGTCGCGATGCTCGCCACCGCCCTGCTCGTCCCGGAGTCTCGCAGCCCCGCCCGGCCGGCCGACCCGCTCGGCGCCCTGCTGTCGACGGTCGCCATGACCGCGATCGTGTGGGCGATCATCCGCGTCCCCGGCGACGGGTTCGGCTCGGCCGAGGTGCTCGGCGGGTTCGCGGTCGGCGTGCTCGGGCTGCTGGCGTTCGCGCTGTGGGAGCGCCGGGTCGCGCACCCGATGGTGCCGCTGGGACTGTTCCGCGACCGCCGGTTCAGCGGCACCTGCTTCTCGATCGTGCTGCTGTCGTTCACGTCCGGCGGCCTGCTGCTGGCGCTCACACAGTACCTGCAGTTCGTCCTCGGTTACGACGCCCTCGGTGCCGGGCTGGCGCTGCTGCCGTACGCGGTCTCGGCCGCGTTGTTCAACGTGCTCGGCGCGACCCTCGGCAGGCGGCTGTCGGACCGCACCCTCATCGTCGCCGGCCTCCTGGTCATCGCCGGGGGGTACGGCGTGCTCACCCAGGTGACACCGACATCCGGGTACGGGCTGCTCATCGGGGGCCTGCTGGTGATGGGCGTGGGCGGTGGTCTCGCGGGCCCCGCGGCGTACACCCTGCTCATGCACGCGGTGCCGCCCGAGCATCGCGGCGTGGGCTCGGCGATGAACGACACCGTGCAGCAAACCGGCGCCGCGCTGTCGGTCGCGATCCTCGGCAGCGTCCTCGCGGCGGCGTACTCGGCGGCCCTGCCCGACGCGGTGCCCGGCGCCGCGCGCGACTCGATCGCCGACACCCTGGCGCTGGGTCCGGCGTTCGTCGAGGTGGCCCGGAAGGCCTTCACCGACGCCATGGAGATCACCATGGTCGCCGGCCTGGCCGGCGCGGCGGCCGGCGCCGTCGTGGCGGTGCTCGTCCTGCCGCGCCGGCGTGGTGAGGTCAGGGCCGACGGCGTCCCGGACCGCGAGCCGGAGCCGGTGAAGACTGCCGCCGGCTGACCATGGTCAACTCCGATCCCAGGAGTCGGGTGTTCGACCGGGCCCGTGACCAGCGCGTGCCGGGCTCGTTTCCAGAGAGGGGAAACAAGGTCGGAAAGGGTCGAAGGGCGGAGATGCGGCATATCACGCTCAGTCGAAGGCTGACAGTTCTCGGTGTGACGCTGGCCGTCGCGCTTGGGACGGCGACAAGCGTCAGCGCCTTCAGCACAACTCAGGCAAATGTCCGAACCGACCACACGCTCGTCACGTTCAAAGGCGGCATCGGGGTGCAACCGGTCTCCACCGGCAACGGGCAAGGCCCTGTCGCGGAGACCGTCAACCGCAACATCGTCAGAGGAGTGCAACCCCCCGGCCAGCCATGGGCGATCGCTGATTTCAACGCCACCGTGAAGGCCGACGGGCGCATCACGGCCCACGGGAGGGGCCTGGTGTTCGCCGGGGGCAACACCGTCGGGACCGCGCTTGTGATCACACCCACCGGTGGAACGGCCAGCCTGAGAGTCTTCGCGACACTCATTTGTGAAAACATCGCTCCGTTCGTGGAACGCAATACCGCCGCTGAGGGTGTTCCCCTCACCGCGAGTGGGAACTTCACGATCGACGACGTACTGTCGCCTGCACCGCCCGCCTCCTGCGCAACGCCCGCGTTGCTCATCCGGAATGCGCCCGGTGGGGGCTGGTTCTCGGCCGGCATCCAGAAGTTTGCGGGCGACTGACCACGCGGTAGCTCGCCGCGGCCGTTCGATGTTGGCCCGCCGCGGCTCGTCAGTAGCCGGGTCCGCCGCCGCCCGAACTCGGCGACGCGCCGGCGTTGGTGGTGACCGGCGTGCCGTTGCCGCTCAACACGGTCCACAGCCCGCCGTCGAGGTTCTTGTTCTGGCCGTTGGTCTGCCCGGGTGCGGTGTCGCCGGCGAACGTGTACAGCGGGTGCGCGGCGAGCGTCAGCTGGCGGGCGCCGTCCTGCCGGACGGTCATGCCGACCTGCCCGGTGACGCCGGACAGCGACGTCGGCAGCGGATTCGGCGCGGGGACGAACGGCCAGTTCGCCGCGCACGTGCCGGTGCAG
>DATDJX010000215.1:0-2258 GCA_036520275.1 Asanoa sp. | reverse complement strand
GGGCCGCGAAAGCCCGGGCCACGGCCGGCCCGGGTGCCGGACCCCGACGGTGGCGCCCGCGACGATGACGCCCGCGAGACCGACCAGGGGGAACGACCGGCCGGCCCGGACCGGCGCCGCACCGGCTCGGCCAGCGTCGTCATCGGCCTGCTGCTCGCCCTGCTCGGCTTCACGCTCGTCGTCCAGCTGCGCGGCGACTCGCTCGACTCGGACCTCGCCGCCATGCGCGAGGACGACCTCGTCCGCCTGCAGTCCGACCTGACCGCGCAGGAAGACCGGCTGCAGAAGGAGATCAACGACCTGGAGGCGCGGCAGCGGCAGCTGCAGTCCGGCGCGGAGGGGCGGCAGGCCGCCCTCGGCGAGGCCACCAAACGCGCCGACGAGCTCGCCATCCTCGCCGGCACGGTGGCGGCCACCGGGCCGGGCATCGAGGTGCGCATGATCGGCGGCAAGGACGGGATCAAGGCCTCCGACGTGCTCAACGCGGTCGAGGAGCTGCGCGGCGCCGGCGCCGAGGCGATGCAGATCGCCGGCGGCGACGGCACGGCCGTACGGATCGTGGCCTCGACCGCGTTCGTCGACGCCGACGGCGGCATCCAGGTCGGTACGGCACGGCTGGCCGGCCCGTACACCCTCACCGTCGTCGGCAGCTCCCGCGACATGCGGGTAGCGCTGGAGATTCCGGACGGCCTGGTCGCCTCCGTCCGAAACGACGGCGGTAACGTGACCATCGACGAGCGCGACACGGTCGAGGTCAGCGCCCTGAGCGCACCCGTCGCCCTCGAACACGCCCGGCCGGTCTCCTGACCGGCCGCTCGACGACGAAGGAATGGCCGTGATCCCTGACGACCTGCGCTACACCGCCGAGCACGAATGGGTCGCGGGCGCCGACGACGGGCGGGTGCGGGTGGGCATCACCGACTTCGCCCAGGACGCGCTCGGCGACATCGTCTACGTCCAGCTGCCCGATCAGGGCGCCGAGGTGCGGGCCGGAGACTCGTTCGGCGAGGTCGAGTCGACCAAGAGCGTCTCGGAGATCTATGCGCCGGTCTCCGGCACGGTCGTCGCCCGCAACGACAAGCTGGGCGACGAGCCGGAGACGATCAACGCCGACCCGTACGGCGCGGGGTGGCTGGTGGAGATCGCGCCGTCCGATCCGGCGGCGGTCGACGCGCTCCTCACCGCCGACGCGTACCGTGAGCTGACCGAGAACTGACTAGGCTGATCTTGCGACGGTGGCCCGGCACCTGCCGGTCCGACCGGAAGGTTGTGCCCGCGCGACTGGTTGACCCTGGATTTCAGGGCTGGCTAGGCTCGCCGGGTTGACCGCACGCTCCGTCCCGTTGCAGCCCGAACAGATCCGTGAGGTGGTCCGATGACGCGTCCCGACGACGAGTTCCCCCCACTCGACGTCACGTCGACGCTGAACCTCGGTTCGCTCGACGAGGTGTTGGAGGGCCCGGACGCCGACGTCGTGCCCAGCCGGATGTCCGGCTCGCTCCCGCCCGGAATGGCGCTTCTCGTCGTGCGCCGCGGCCCGAACGCGGGAGCGCGGTTCCTGCTCGACCACGACGTGACCACCAGCGGGCGGCACCCGGACAGCGACATCTTCCTCGACGACGTGACGGTCTCCCGGCGGCACGCGGAGTTCCACCGCGACGGCGGCACGTTCACGGTCCGTGACGTGGGCAGCCTCAACGGCACCTACGTCAACCGGGAGCGGGTCGAGGCGGCGACGCTGTCCAACGGCGACGAGGTGCAGATCGGCAAGTTCCGGCTGGTGTTCATCGCCGGCCCGCGGCCCGACGACGGCGCCGCCCGGGGGTGACCGGGCGCGGCGGGGGGCACCGGCCGGCTCGCGGCTGGTACGACGGCGACGCGCTCGCCGTCGCCGCCGCGGCGGCGGGCCTCGCCGCGTACGGTCTGCGGGTCCGGCACCTGCGCCCGTACCGCGTCGCCGCGGACCGCGAGATCGGGTTGTTCGCCCGGCTGCTCGGCGGCGCGGTAGCTGACCGGGCTCGCCCAACAGCTGCAGGCGGCGCTGGTCCGCGCCGGGCTGCGGGACCTGCTCGGCTGACCGTTCGCGCCGGAGACGGGACCGCGCTCGCACCGCGCTGGCACCCGAACCGTGCCGTAGGCTCGGTCTGGTAACCCGACGGTGCCGGCGGCGCGCGCGGACGGTCATCAGCTCCCGCGTGTAACGTGCACTGGGAGGGGCACGGAGACGAAAACGACACGGAGGCGCGGTGCGTGAGCTG
>DATDJX010000214.1:0-2166 GCA_036520275.1 Asanoa sp. | reverse complement strand
CGCCGGGTTCGCGTACCGGCCGTGGGGAACGTCGACACGACACGACCCGCCTTGACCCGGCTGCGAACCCTGACGACTCGCGAGCGGCAGCCGACGCGGCTGAGCTTGCGGCGGGCCGAGGTGGCGACGAGGCGGCGGACGTTGGGGACCGTGCAGGCCTGGCGACTCTGGGCAGTCGTGGCGGGCGGCGGCGGTGGTGCGGCGGCCGGCGGCGGGGCGACAGGCGCGGCGGCGAAGGTCACGGCGAAGGCGTACGAGGGCGCCCCCGGCTCGGGAGCGAAGTCGTCGTAGACGTCGCGTAGACCGCTCCAACTCGAGGCCACGCGGATGCCGAGCGTCTTCGAGCCGGGCACGGCGAGCTGATCGACCGTCGTCGTGAATCCGGCGGCACCCACCGCGGGCAGGATGGGAGCGGCGCTGAAGCTGAACTCGCCGCCGGTCCAGGTCCCCAGCGCGGGCGGAAGGTCGGGTCCGTTCTGGCCGACGACGAGCACGGCGCGGTCGGCGCCGCCCCACTGAGGAGCGCCCGTGGCGGGGTTCCCGTCGGTGTCGATGTACGTCGTGACGGTCTCGTCGCGGATGAGCCCAGCGGTCTCAGAGCGGTCGGCGAGCCTCGGGATGACGGCGAGCTCGCACACGGCGCCAAGGCTCACGTCGACGGTCGCGACCTCCGGGGCGAGCCCGATCTCGCCGTCGAACGGGTCGTCAGCGAAGCTGGCGGCGACGGGCACCGAGGAAGAGCACGTTGCGTCCGCCTCGCCCGCTTCGACGCCGGCGGCCGCGACCATCGCCGCTGTCAGGGCCGCCAGCCTCCATCGGCTTGCTGCGGTAGTCGGCATCTGTCCGCCTGGTGGGCCGACACTACCGCGTTTCCACGAACGCGCCGGTCGCCTACGACGGCCCGGCGACCCGTCGCGCTGTGTGAGTTGGCCCACACGCCCGCGATCCCGATGGGGCATCGCGGAAGGCTGCGCCCGCGGCGGCGTCTAGTCACTCACGCGGTCCAAGGACCGACCCACTGGGGGAGAGATGATGAACGCACGACGTGAAAAGGCCTGGCGACGCGCAGCGCGCCGCCTGCTCGCCGCCAACCTGCTCGCCGCCGGTGTCATCGCCGGCGCGGCGGTCCCCGCGAGCGCGGCGACCACCGCGACGTTCAGCTCCGGGACGCTGACCGTGTCCGGTGACAGCGCCGCGAACTCGATCGTGATCAGCCGCAATGCGGCGGGCAGGATCCTCGTGAACGGGGGCGCGGTCGCCGTCATCGGCGGCACGCCGACGGTGGCCAACACATCGTTGATCCAGGTGTTCGGTCTGGCCGGCAACGACCAGATCGCGCTCAACGAGACCGGTGGCGCGCTGCCCGCAGCGCAGCTGTCCGGCGGCGCGGACAACGACACCCTCTCCGGCGGCTCCAGTGCCGACCAGCTCTTCGGCCAGGCCGGCAACGACACGCTGCTTGGCAAGGGCAGCAGCGACCTGCTGTTCGGCGGCAGCGGGGACGACACCTTGACCGGAGGCGACGCCGACGATCAGGCCTTCGGCCAGGGTGACGACGACCGGATGATCTGGAACCCCGGCGACGACACCGACCTCAACGAAGGCGGTGCCGGCGTCGACACGGTCGTGGTCAACGGCGGCAACGGCACTGAGCAGTTCGCCGCCACGGCCAACGGCACCCGTGTCCGCTTCGACCGTCTCACCCCCGCACCGTTCGCGATCGACATCGGCACGAGCGAGAACCTCGTCCTCAACATGAACGGTGGCGAAGACCTGTTCTCCGCCACCGGCAACCTGGCGGCGCTCATCAAGCTCACCGTCGACGGCGGTGCGGGCAACGACACGATCCTGGGCAGCAACGGGGCCGACGTCCTGCTCGGCGGCGACGGCAACGACTTCGTCGACGGCAACCAGGGCGACGACGTCGCCCTCCTCGGAGCAGGCGACGACACCTTCCAGTGGGACCCCGGCGATGGGAGTGACACGGTCGAGGGTCAGGACGGCACCAACACGATGCGGTTCAACGGCAGCAACGTCAACGAGAGGATGGACGTCTCCGCCAATGGCCAGCGGGTGCGGTTCACCCGCGACGTCGCCTCGATCGTGATGGATCTCGACGACGTCGAGTCCATCGTCGCCAGGACCTTGGGCGGCACCGACAACCTC
>DATDJX010000213.1:0-10840 GCA_036520275.1 Asanoa sp. | reverse complement strand
TGGCCGTGCAGCTTCCACTCGACCTCCTGGCCGCGCGCGGCGAAGTGGGCGCGCTGCCGCTCGATGAGCGCGTCGAGCTCCGCGCCGTCGAGCCCGCCCAGGTCGCGGTAGATGATGAAGCCCGAGCCGGCGCCGTCGACCGCGGTGGCCCGCCGGAGCGGGCCGTCCCATTCGACCTCCATGCCGGTCCTCGCGCCGCCGTAGGTCCGCAGCTGCGCGTCGTACGCGTCACGCAGCGTGGTCGGGTCGAGATTGGTCACCCGCTCAGGCTAGGGCGGCCGTCGAGCCGATAATCTCGGTGTGGCCCGGCTCTGGTTCGACCCGCAGCAAGGTGGCGAAACGCCCGACTACCGCTTCTCGCTGGCGAACGAACGCACATTCCTGGCGTGGATCCGCACCGGGCTCGCGCTCGTCGCGGGCGGCCTTGCGGTGGCGCAGTTCCTGCCGCCGATGCCGGTCCCGCACCTGCGGGAGGGCTTCGCGATCGCGCTGCTGCTGCTCGGCGGTGCGGTCGCGGTGCGGGCGCTCGACCACTGGGCGCGGTCCGAACGGGCGATGCGGCTCAAGCGTGACCTGCCGCTCTCCCGGTTCCCGGCGGTGCTGGCGATCGGCCTGGGGATCGGGTCGTTGGGGCTGGTCGTCGTGGTGCTGACCCAGGCGTTCCGTGACTGATCCGGCGGCCGACCCGAGCGCCGCGGCGGAGCGGACCCGGCTGTCCTGGCGGCGCACGGTCCTGTCCGGCGCCGCGGTCGCCCTGCTCGCGGCCCGCTTCTGCGTCGAGCTGCTCGACCGGGATGCCGCGGTCGTCGGCGGCCTGCTGGCCGGCATCGCGCTGCTCGGATGGGTGGTCTTCGCGGCGGTCGCGGGGCGCCGGATGCGCGCCCTCGCCGGGGGCCGCGCGACCGTCGACCCGGCGCTGACCGGCGGCGGGGCGACGAGCGACCCGGTCGCCCTGGTCGCCTGCGCCGCCGGCGCGGTGGGCGCCGCGCTCTTCGGGGCGGGGCTCGTGCTCGCGGCAGTGGCCTGAAGGCTCGGCGAGCGCCATCATTGCCGCATGGCCCGCCTCTCCATCGTGGTCTTCCTCGCCGAGGTCGTGCTCGCGGTGCTCGCGCTGATCAGCTGCCTCTCGGCCGAGGACGAGGAGATCCGTGCCCTCCCCCGGCTGGTGTGGGTGCTGATCATCCTTTTCCTACCGCTCGTCGGGGCGATCGCCTGGTTCCTGGCGGGGCGCCCCCGGGCGGCGGTTCCCGGCGGCGGCTCGTCGGGCATCGCCGACGTCTCCCCCGGACCCCGGCTGGGGCCGACCTTCGGGGAACGGCGACGGCCGGTCGGGCCCGACGACAGCCCCGAGTTCCTGAGATCGCTCGACGACAGCAACACCAGCCGCGAGCGGGACCGCGACCTGTTCGACGAGTGGGAGCAGGAGCTGCGACGGCGCAACGACGATCCGCCGCCCTCCCCCGAGCCCTAGACCTAGACCTTGATCGTCGCCAGGTCGCTCTCGACGTGTTCACGGTCACCGGCGTCTGCGATGCCGTCGAGCGCCGCGCGGGCCCGGGCCAGGCGGTCCCGGGTTGCATCGGGATCGCCGGCCACCGAGGCCGCGCGGGCGAGAGCCTCGTGCGCGTACGCGATGTCGAAGTCGCCGATGCCGTGCTCCGCGCAGAGCTCGAGGCACCGCCGCGCGTGGTGCTCCGCCGGCTCGGACCGCCCGAGTACCGCGTAGACCCGCGAGCACTGCCACTCGCCGCGGGCCAGGTTGACCGGGGTGCCGACGCGCCCCCAGTGGTGTCGGCTCGCATGTGCCATGTGCAACATGGTGTCGTCGTCGTCGCGCGTGCGGTCGGGCTTGTCGAGCAGGGTCCACACCCCGTTGAACAGCGCGACCGCCAGCGCGCGCTCCTCTGCCGCGTCCATGCGCGACACCGTACGCCGGGCCGTGGTGGTCGTCAGGCCAGGTTGGACGAGCGCGGGTAGGCGTCGGCGGGGTCGGTCAACACGTTGACGAGGTACGGCACGCCGGCGGCGAACGCCCGGTCCAGTGCGCCGCCGAGGTCGGCGGCCTTGGCGACCGTCTCGCCGGCGCCGCCGAGCGCCCGGACGACGTCGTCGTAGCGCAGGCCCGGCTGCAGGTCGGCGGCGACGTCGTAGCCGTACATCGAGCGCATGGGGTGCTTCTCGAGGCCCCAGATCCCGTTGTTGCCCACCACGATGACGACCGGCAGGTGCTGGCGGACCAGCGACTCGGCGTCCATCAGCGAGAAGCCCGCGGCGCCGTCGCCCATCAGCACGCAGATCTGGCGGTCCGGGTAGGTGACCCGGGCACCCATCGCGTAGCCCATGCCGGTGCCGAGACAGCCGTACGGCCCCGGGTCCAGCCAGGAGCCGGGCACGGCGGGTTCGAGGTAGCGGCCGGCGTACGACACGAAGTCGCCGCCGTCGCCGATCGTCACCGCATCCTCGGCCAGCACGCGACGCAGCTCGCCGTAGACGCGGGCGGGCTTGATGGGGTCCTTGTCGGCGGCCACCTCCTCGGCGTCGCGAGCCTTCGCGGCGTCCTCGGCCGTGCGCAGGTCGGTGATCCAGCTCCCATGGTCCGCGCGCGATCCGGAGAAGTCCGCCAGCGCGGACAGGATGAGCCGCAGGTCACCGGCCGGTGCGGCGGCCGGCTCGACGTGGATGGCCCGCTGGCCCGGCGCGTCGACGATGTGCACGACCTGGGCCGCGCCGTAGTCGCCGAAGCCCAGCCGGAAGTCCAGCGGCGTGCCGACCACGACCACCACGTCGGCGCCGTTGAGGCCGGCGCGGCGCGCCCTGGCGAACGCCAGCGGGTGCGACGGGGGCAGCGCCCCCCGGCCCATGCCGTTGGCGAACACCGGTACCTGCAACGCCTCGGCCGCCTCGCGGAGGGCGGCGACGGCGTTGCCCGCGTAGACGTCGGACCCGGCGATCAGGATCGGCCGCTCCGCGGCCGCGATCAGGCGGCCGGCCTTGTCGACCTCCTCGGGGTCGGGCTCTATCGGCGCGACGTCCGCGGCGGCCGGCGCGTCAGCCTCGGCGTGCGAGAAGACCACCTCGAGCGGCAGGTCGAGGAACGCCGGCCCTCGGTGGGGCGTCAGTGCGGCGGTCAGCGCCGCCGTGACCGCACCAGGGATCGCGTCGGACGCGAAGACCGTGGCCGCGCTTTTCGTGACCGGCATGACCAGCGGCAGGTGGTCGATCTCCTGCAGGCTGCCCGCACCCCAGCGCATCGCGGGGGCGCGGCCGGCGAGCACGAGCACCGGCGAGCCGTTGAAGAAAGAGGTGGTGATGCCGGAGATGCCGTTGGTGACGCCCGGACCGGCGGTCAGCACGGCCAACCCCGGCCGGCGCCGCAGCTTCGCGACCGCCTCGGCGGCGAACACGGCGGACTGCTCATGGCGGACGTCAAAGATCGGGAAGCCGGCCCGGTGTGCCGCGTCGTAGAGCGGGAAGACGTGGCCGCCGGAGAGGGTGAACATCTCCGTAACGCCGGCCGCACGCAGCGCCGCCAGGGCGAGTTCGCCGCCGTGTCCCTCGATCCGCTCGGGCATTCTCACTCCGTCCGTCGCCGGTTTCTGGGAGCAGGCTATCGGTTGGTCACCGCAAAACGTGAAGGGGACTCGCTTTGGGTTCCCGCGCGTTCAGCGACCGGTGAAGTCGGGCGTGCGCTTGTCGACGAACGCGGCCATCCCCTCGCGCCGGTCGTCGGTGGCGAACAGCGCCGCGAACAGCTGGCTCTCCCACCTGAGCCCGGACGCGAGGTCCATCTCGAGGCCGCCGTCGATCGCGAGCTTCGCCGCCCGCAACGCCTGCGCCGGACCGGTGACGAACGTCCGCACCATCGCCGACGCCTCCTCATATACCTGCGCGGCCGGCGCCACCCGGTCCGCCAGGCCGATCCGCAGGGCCTCCTGCGCGTCGACCATCCGTCCGGAAAGGACGATGTCCTTGGCGCGGGCGGGGCCGACGAGCCGGGCCAACCGCTGCGTACCGCCGGCACCGGGGATGACGCCGAGCCGGATCTCGGGCTGCCCCAGCTTGGCGTCCTCGGCCAACACCCGCCAGTCGCACGCCAGCGCCAGCTCGCAGCCCCCGCCGAGGGCGTAGCCGGTCACCGCCGCGACGACGGGCTTCGGGATGCGCGCGATCGCGTCGAACGCCGCCGAGAGGTCCGTGGCACGCGCCGCCATGTCCACGTAGGACATGTCGGCCATCTCCTTGATGTCGGCGCCGGCCGCGAAGACCTTCGCGCCGCCGTAGACGACGACCGCCCGTACGCCTTCGTCGGCGGTGGCCGCGTGCGCCGCCGCGCGCAACTCCTCCTGCACCTGCGTGTTGAGGGCGTTCATCGGCGGCCGGTCCAGCAGGATGGTGCCGATGCCCTCGCGAATCTCCACCCGTACGAAGTCAGCCACGTCAACCTCCGGTTACTGCGGGTTCCTGGTTGGGTAACGTACCCGGTGGAGGGCGCTGGGATGATCACCTATTACGACGACCGGGCGGTGCGGGTCACCTCGGAGTCGATCCGGTTGGCCGGGCGCAGTTATCCCCTCCACGCGCTGACGAAGGTCTGGCACGAGCGGGGCAGGCGGTCCTGGAGCGTGGTCGCCGGCCGTGGCGCCCTCGGCATCGCCCTGCTCGCCCCCCTCGTCGCGGCCGTGATCGGCATCGTCGTCGCGCTGTCCCTGCACGCCTCCACCACCGCGACCGTCGCCCTGGTCGGCGGCTCGATCCTGGTCGGCCTCGCGTTCGGCCCGATGGCCGACTACCTGCTCGAGCACCTGGACCGCTCGTACGCCAAGGGCAGCCATCCGATGGAGATCTGGGCCGTGGTCGGCGGCCGGCCGACGCTGCTCCTCCAGACGTCCGACGCGCTGCGGTTCGGCCAGATCTACCGGGCCCTGCAGCGGGCCGTCGAGGGGGCGCCGCATGCTTCGGTGAGGCCCGGCATGGCCGTCGCGCGCCGGCGTTGACGGGCGTGCTCTACTACCGCGACCGACGGGTGGAGGTGACATCGGCAACGATCACGGTCGACGGCGTCGCCTACCGGGTACGCGACTTGTCGCTGGTCTGGCACCGCAAGGGCCGCGGCACCGTCCGTACCCGCTCGCGGCTGCTCGGCCGCGCCGTCCTGGTGCTGCTGATCTCGGCGCTGCCGGCGGGCGCGATCGTCTGCGGGGTCTCGCTGGTCTACTCGGCCCAGGACCGGGCCAACTGGCGGCTCGCGGCCGTCATCGTGGCCCTGCTCGTCGTCGGCGCGTTGGCCCTGGCGCCGCTCGCCGAGCTGCCGCTGGGCTGGCTGGACCGCTCGTACGACCGCGGCAGCGCCGTGCACGAGCTGTGGGCGCGCCTGCACGACCGCGACGTGCTGCTGCTGCGCACCAGCGACGCTCTGCATTTCGGGCAGATCTACCGGGCGGTGCAGCGCGCGGTCGAAGCGGACGGCGGCTGAGATCGGCGGTACGTGCGGCCGCCCCGCACAATGACGGCATGGCACTTGCGATCCCCCGTCCCGGCGACGTCCTCGACCTGACCCGCGCGGCCGTGACCCTGCCCGCCCGCGCGTTCCGCGTCCTCGACGAGATCGAGGCGCTGGTCAAGCGCATCGATGGCGTCGTCGACCGGGCGGAGCTCCTGATCCGGCGCGCGGACCGCGCGGTCGACGGCGCCGACACGGTCATCGAACGGGCCGCGACCGTCAGCCTCGCCGCGGCCGCGCAGATCGAAGAGGCCGCCAAGGTCGCCGCCGCCGCCGGCCTCGTGGTGGCCGAGGCACAGAAGATCGCCGAAGGCGCCGGCACGACGATCGCCGACGCACACCGGGTCGCCGCCGCCGCCGACGACGTGATCGGAACCGCGGCCCTGACCGCGACGAAGGCCGACGAGCTGATGACCGAGTACGAGCCGGTGCTGCGCCGGGGTGCGCCGATGGCCACCCGGTTCGTCGAGCAGCTGTCGGCCGAGGAGGTCGAGGCGGCGATCCGCCTCGTCGACGAGCTGCCCAAGCTGACCGGCCACCTGCGCGACGACGTGCTGCCGATTCTCGCTACCCTGGACCGCGTCGGTCCCGACATCCACGACCTGCTGGACGTGACCCGCGACCTGCGGCTCGCCGTCGCCGGCATCCCCGGCCTGAAGATGCTCAAGCGCCGCGGCGAGGACAAGCTCGCCGACGACGGCGACGACACGACGTCGCCGGCGACGTCGCCGTCGCCGCGTTGATCATGAAGTTAGGGTCAGATGGGAGCGGTCCCGGTGGGCATAACTTCATGATCAACGCGGAACCGGCGGATCAGCCGGCGTAGATCTCGTCGATCGCGGCGCGCGAGGGCAGCGATATGGAGGCGCCCCGGCCGCGGGCGCTGGCGGCGCCGGCAGCGCAGGCCCACCGCACGGCATCGGGCATGTCGCGGCCCTCGGCCCAGCCGACCGCGAGCGCGCCGGTGAACGCGTCGCCGGCGGCCGTGGAGTCGACGGTGCGCACGGCGAACGCGGGCACATGCACCGGGTCGGCGTCGCGCGAGTGGTAGCGGGCCCCGTCCGCCCCGAGCGTCACCACGACGTGCGGCACCATGGCGAGCAGCGTCCGCGGGTCCGGGGCGATGGCGGCCGCCTCGACCTGGTTGACGACGAGCACGTCCACGGTGGACAGCAGCTCGCGGGGCAGCTCGCGCGCCGGCGCCGCGTTGAGCACCACCCGGGTGCCCGCCCTCCGGGCCGCCGCGACGGCCGCGCCGACCGTCGCGAGCGGGATCTCCAGCTGCGCCACCAGCACGTCGGCCTCGGCCACGCAGGACTGCTCCGGCCCGGTCAACCCGAGGAACGCGCCGTTCGCCCCGGGGATCACCGTGATCACGTTCTCACCGGTCGCGTCGACCATGATCACCGCGACACCCGAGGTGCCGTACACGACGCGCAGCAACGACGTGTCCACGCCCGCGGCGTCGATCCGGGCCTTCAGCGTGACGCCGAACGAGTCGGAGCCGATCGCACCGAGGAACGCGCACCGCGCCCCGGCCCGCGCCGCCGCGATCGCCTGGTTGGCGCCCTTGCCGCCGGCGACCTGCATGAACTCCGTACCCAGCACGGTCTCGCCAGGTGTCGGCAGCACCGGGGTTACCGCGACCAGGTCGAGGTTGGCGCTGCCGACCACGACGACCCGCGAGCCCAGCTCGGCTGACGACGCCATCAGGCGGCTCGGGCGGTGAAGCGACCGGCCCGACGCTCGACCGCGAGCGGCAGGCCGAAGGTCTTGGACAGGTGGTCGGCCGTCACCGTCTCCCCGATCAGGCCCTGCGCCACCACCATCCCCTCGCGGAGCAGCAGCGCCTGGGTGAAGTCGGGCGGGATCTCCTCGACGTGATGGGTGACCAGCACGAGCGTGGGCGCGTCGGGGTCCGCGGCGAGCTCCGCCAGCCGCCCCAACAGGTCCTCACGGCCGCCGAGGTCGAGGCCGGCCGCCGGCTCGTCGAGCAGCAGCAGCTCCGGGTCCGTCATCAGGGCGCGGGCGATCTGCACCCGCTTGCGTTCGCCTTCCGACAGCGTGCCGTACGTACGGTCGGCCAGCGCCGCGACGCCGAGCTGGTCGAGCAGCCCGCGCGCCCGAGCCTCGTCCATCGCGTCGTACCGCTCGCGCCACCGGCCGACCACCGACCAGGCGGCGGTGACCACGACGTCGTGGACCCGCTCGCCCGCCGGGATCCGGTCCGCCAAGGCCGCGGTCGACAGGCCGATGCGCGTGCGCAGCTCGGTGACGTCGGTGCGCCCGATGCGCTCGCCCAGCACGGTGGCCGCGCCGACCGTCGGGTGGATCCGCGCGGACGCGAGGTTGAGCAGCGTCGTCTTGCCCGCCCCGTTGGGGCCGAGGACCACCCAGCGCTCGTCGAGCTCGACCCGCCAGGTCACGTCCCGCAGGAGGTGGGTGCCGGAGCGCGTCACGCCGACCCCGTCGAGGTCGATCACCAGGTCGTCGTTGGCTGCGGGCACGAGGCCCATCAAAGCATGCGGCGCGGGTCAGGCCACGGTCGACCCGAACACCTCGTCGCGTACGGCGTCCAGCGCCCTGCGCAGGGCGCCGCGCAGCACGGGCTCGTCTTCGACCTGGGTCACGACGACCGCGGGCGAGACGAGGGTGATCGCGGCGACCTCGTGCTGGACGCGTTCGGCCAGGGCCGTCCCGCCGGCCTGGCCGACCGCGCCGGCCAGGACCACGAGTGGCGGGTCGAGCACGACGCAGGTGCTGGCCACGCCGAGCGCGAGCCGCCGGGCGATCTCGTCGAGGACCGGACCGCCCGCGGTGCCGGAGGCGATCGCGGACCGGATCGCGTCGGCGGCCGAGGAGCCGCGGAAACCGTGCTCGCGGGCCACGGCCCGCAGCGCCTCGGCGCCGGCGAGCCGCCCGAACGGTGGCTTGGCGCGCTTGCTGGTGTCGCGGGGGATCGGGGCGCCGGGCACGGGCAGGTAGCCGATCTCGCCGGCCGCTCCCGCGCTGCCGTGGTGCAACCGGCCGTCCAGCATGATCGCGAGGCCGACGCCGGTGTCGCACCAGACGAGCACGAAGTCGTCGACGCCCGCCGCCGCGCCGATGTGCGCCTCGGCGACGGCGGCGAGGTTGACGTCGTTCTCGAACACGACCGGCGTGTGCAGGTCCTCGCGGAGCGCGGCGAGCAGGCCGCGGTGCCAACGCGGCAGGTTGAACGCGAACGTGATGTCGCCGGTCGACGGGTCGACCAGGCCGGGCGTGCCGAGCACCACCCGTCGTACGCTCGCGAGCTGCGCCTGCGCGCTGCTGGCGGCCCGCACGACGGCGTTGTGCACGACGCCGACCGGGTCGTCGGTGTCCTTGGTGGACTGCTCGACCCGGCCGATGACGTCCCCGGTGATGTCGGCGCAGGCCGCTACCACGCGGTCGGCAGCCACCTCTACGCCCACGACGTGGGCGCTGCCCGGCGTGACCGCGTAGAGCTGCGCGTTGGGCCCGCGCCCGCCAGCCTGCTCGCCCACCCGCGTGACCAGGCCGCGCTCTTCGAGCCGTTCGACCAGCTGCGAGGCCGTGACCTTGGACAGGCCGGTGAGCTCGCCCAGCTGCGCGCGGGTCAGCGGCCCGCGGGACAGCAGCAGCTCGAGAGCGGCGCGGTCGTTGAGCGCGCGCAGCAGTCGCGGCGTGCCGGGCAGTCGGTTCGCCATCCGGTCGTCCTCTAGCGATTAGGAAACTTTACAATGAGATTAGGCTGCCTTACCGGTAACGCGTAGCGTACCGACCACGGGTTGTCCGACGATCACACGACCCGGCAGCAACGGCTGCGGGAGGGATGAGCGAGACATGGCGACCGATCCCGCGCTGCGCCGGCTGGCGCTGCGGACCCTGCTGGCCGCTTTCCCGGGTGAGGTCCCGCCGCCCTGGGCCGTCGACCTCGTCGGCGAGGGTCTGGCCGGCCACACGCTGTTCGGCTTCAACATCGTCGACGACGCCCAGGTCGCCGCGACCACCGCGGCCCTACGCGCAGGGCGCACGGACGTGCTGGTCGCGATCGACGAGGAGGGCGGCGACGTCACCCGGCTCGACCACGGCTCCGGCAGCCCGTACCCGGGCAACGCGGCACTCGGCGCGGTCGATGACGTGGCCGTGACCCGTGCGGTCTACCGGTCGATCGGTGCCGACCTGGCCGCCCTCGGGATCAACCTCGACCTCGCGCCCACGGTCGACGTCAACACCGCCGACGACAACCCCATCATCGGCACCCGCTCGTTCGGCGCGGACCCCGCCCGGGTCGCCGCCCATTCGGCCGCCGCCGTGGAGGGACTTCAGGAGGCGGGCGTCGCCGCGTGCGCGAAGCATTTCCCCGGCCACGGCGCGACGGTGACCGACTCCCACCTCGAACTGCCCACTGTGGACGTGTCACCCGACGTCCTGGCCGCCCGCGATCTGCCGCCGTTCGCGGCGGTCGTCGCCGCCGGCGCCAAGGCGGTGATGACCGCGCACATCCGGGTGCCCGCGCTGACCGGCGAGCTGCCCGCAACCTTCAGCCGACGAGTGCTGGTCGACCTCCTGCGCGGCGAGCTCGGTTTCACCGGCGCGATCGTCACCGACGCGCTGGAGATGAAGGGCGCGTCGATCCTCGCCGGCGGCACCGCGCAGGCCGCCCCGCTCGCCCTCGCCGCGGGCGCCGACCTGTTGTGCATCGGTGCCGATGTGGACGCGGCACTGGTCGAGGAGACGGCCGCGGAGATCGCCGCGGCGATCGCCGACGGCCGGTTGACCGGCGCGCGGGTCGAGGAGGCGGCGGCCCGGACGGAGGCGCTCGCGGCCTGGGCCGGGCCACGGATCGACGCGGAGGGCGTGCCGAGCGGGCTGGGGTACGAGGCGGCCGTGCGGGCCGTGCGCGTCGAGGGTGAGCCGCCGCGCGGCGGTCCTTCCCTGGTCGTGCAGCTCGCCGCCGCGGCGACGATCGCCGAGGGCCGGGTGCCGTGGGGCCTCGAGCCGCACCTGCGCGACGTCGAGCACGTGCGTGTCGCGGCGGCGGACGCTCGGGCGGACGAGCTCCTGGCCCGCGCCGGCGACCGGCCGATCGTGGTGGTCACCCGCCACGCCCACCGGCTGCCCGGCGCCGCGCCGCTGATCGAGGCGCTCGCCGCCCGTCACCCGGTCACCGTCGTCGAGATGGGCTGGCCCTCGTCTTGGCGGCCGGCCGGGGTGGTCGCCGTCGTCCTGACCTACGGCGCCAGCCACGCGAACGGCCGCGCGGCGGCGGAGGTGCTCGGCCTGCGGTGAGAATGTGTCCATGACGGACCTCGACCGGCTCACCGCCTGGATCCAGGG
>DATDJX010000212.1:0-2659 GCA_036520275.1 Asanoa sp. | reverse complement strand
GAGGACGACCTGCGGCGCCTCGGCGTCGCCCGGGAGGCGATCGGCCCCGACCGGGGGCTCATGCTCGACGCCAACCAGGTGTGGAGCGTGCCCGAGGCGATCGCCTGGATGGGTGAGCTGGCCCGCTTCGACCCGTGGTGGATCGAGGAGCCGACCAGCCCCGACGACGTCCTCGGCCACGCCGCCATCGCGAAGGCGATCGCCCCGGTCCGGGTGGTCACCGGCGAGCACGTGCAGAACCGGGTGATGTTCAAGCAGTTCCTCCAGGCCGGAGCGATCGCGGCCTGTCAGGTGGATGCCTGCCGTCTCGCCGGCGTCAACGAGGTGGTGGCGGTGCTGCTGCTGGCGGCCAAGTTCGGGGTGCCGGTGTGCCCCCACGCCGGCGGGGTCGGCCTGTGCGAGCTGGTGGTGCACCTGTCGGCATTCGACTTCATCGCCGTCAGCGGCTCGCTGGACGAGCGGATGATCGAGTATGTCGACCACCTGCACGAGCACTTCACCGAGCCGGTGCGGGTGACCGGCGGCCGCTACCGGCTGCCGGTGGCGCCCGGCTTCGCCGCCATGACGGCGGCCGCCCTCGCCGGCCACCGCTTCCCTGACGGGCCGATCTGGGCCCCGGCGGCGGCCCCTGCAGGCTAGGCCGCGCCGCCGTCCTCTGCCCCGCTGGCCAACAGCTGGCGCAGCCAGGCCTCGGTGGTCACCACGTGCTGCACCGCCATGGCATGGGCCAGGTTGGGATCGCCGGCCGCCAGCGCGGCGTAGATCGCCTCGTGCTGGTCGATCGTGCGTTCGAGCGCGTCGGCGCTGGTCATCGCCCGCAGCACCCGCACCCGCAGGGTACGGCTGGAGAGCCCGGCCAGCAGCGACGCCATCGTGCCGTTGCCCGACGCCTCGGCGACGCGGGCGTGGAAGCTGGCGTCCTCGGCCACGAACTGCTCGTCGTCGGTCGCCTGCCGCATGCGCCTGATGGTCGCCTGCAGCGCCTCCAGTCCGGCGGCGTCGATATGGCTGGCCGCCTGCGCGGTCGCCGCCGGCTCCAGGTAGCGTCGCACCTCCAGGACTTCCAGCACGCTGTCGTCGCGCATCAGCTCCACCGCGGCGCCGACGCCCTCGAGCAACAGGGCGGGGGTGAGGCTGGTGACATAGGTGCCGTCGCCGCGCCGCACGTCGAGCACCCCGGCCGTCATCAGCGCCCGCACCGCCTCGCGGGTGGTGTTGCGCGACAGGCCGAGCTGGGCGGCCAGCTCGTGCTCGGCTGGCAGCCGCGACCCGGCCGCCAGCCGACCGGACAGGATCAGATCCCTGATCCTTGCGATCGCGGTCTCCGTGCGTGGCGCGGCCATCCGCCTTCTCCACCCTCTCCAACGCGGCAAGTCATCCGATGTTTGCCTACCAAGGGGGATGCCGTCAACGATCTCGCCCAGGCGCCTTGCGTCCCCCGGCTAGCCGCCGAACGCCGTCGCCGCGGCGCGGGCGATCTCCGCGGCCGGGACGTCGCGCAGGTGGGTGGCGAGGCCCCACCGATGCCCGAACGGGTCGATGAGCTGTCCCTGGCGATCACCCCAGAACTGGTCCTGCAGCGGGTGCAGCACCTGGGCGCCCGCGTCCACCGCGCGTGTCCACAGGGCGTCAACGTCCTCGGTGTAGAGGTGCAGCACGGTGGACGTGCCGCCCACGGTCTGCGGCGACAGGACGTCCATCTCCGGGAACTCGTCGGCCACCATCACGGCCGAGTCGCCGAACCACAGCTCAACGGACAGCAGCTTGCCGCCGGGCAGCGGCACGCGGCTGCGCTCGTGGGCGCCGAACGCCTGCTTGTACCAGTCTGCGGCTCGCGCCGCGTCCCGGACGACGATGTGCGGGGTGATGGTGTGCAGCCCCTCGGGGACCGCCTTCACGCTGGCTCCGGTCACGGTGATCCTCCCTTGTCCTGCAGCCGCTGTCCTCCAGCCGCCGTGCTCGTGTGGCGCTCCCAGGCGGGCTCGGTCAGGACGCCGCCGGCCACGAGGAGTGCCAGCACGCCCAACTGCGCGACGGGGGAGATCGCCAGGCCGACGACCGCGGAGGGTAGCACGGCGCCGGCGACCGCCACGCGCGCGCCGATGGGGCCGATGCCGAGCAGTCGCCGGAACAGTGCCAGCCCGAGAAGGCAGGTGGCGACGCCGCCCGCCAGCAACCACGCCGTCGAGGCCACCGGTCCGCCGGATCGCCCCACCGCGTGCTTGACGCCGGCGGCGAACACGACGATCCCGCCCAGCGCCGCGGTGACGACGCGGTCGGCTCGGAGGCGATGTCCTGCCATGCCGATGCCAACGGCGACGATCGATTCGCCGAGCGCGATCAGCACGATGAGCCCGTGGCGCTCCACGAAGTGGGCGGCCCGGATGGGGAAGCCCGACACCGCCGTGACGAACGGCGAGCCCAGTGCAGCCCGGCGGCCGCCGTCCACAGGGTCCACTGGAGCGGACCCCTCGATGGTCGAGACCCGGATCTCCGCCGAGCCGGTCCCGTCCGGTTGCGCCTGGTCGGTTCCCATGCCGCCGTCCTCAGTCGGGCAGTGCCTTGACGCCGAGATGGGCCGGGTGGCGTCTGGCGGTCACCGCGACCGCGGCCAGGAGCACGAGGCCGGGCGCGGCCGCGACCAGGCCGAGCAGCCCGA
>DATDJX010000211.1:0-3218 GCA_036520275.1 Asanoa sp. | reverse complement strand
GGCGGGCCTGGCCCTCGGCATGCACCCGATGCGCGTGTTCGGGTCGGTGACCCTGCCTCAGGCGACGAAGATGGCCATCCCGAACATCGGCTCGATGTTCATCGGGATGATCAAGGACACGTCGACCTTCACGGTCATCGGGCTTCTGGAGGTCGTCCGCGTCACCCAGAACATCAACTCGACGTACTTCCAGCCGTTCGTCCTCTACACCGCCGCGGCCGGGCTGTACGTCGCGGTGGCGTTCCTCGTCGACTTCATCTTCCGGGCGGTCGAGACGGCCATGGAGAGCCCTCCAAGAGGCCGGATCGCCCGCCTGCTGACCCGCCGCAAGCGCCGGCGCGTCGCCGCGGTGATCGAGCGCGTGAGCGCCTCGAGAGCGGTCACCTGACGGCGCGTCCCACTCACTCACATGGAGGATCGCTGATGTTCAAGAAGGCAACGAGGAACCGCTCCGTGCTGCGCGCGGCCCTCGCGGCGCTGACGGCGGTCGCGGTGGCCCTCGTCCTCGCCGCCTGCGGCAGCGACGACGACAACGGCTCGACCGCCGCATCGACGTCCTCGACGTCGGCGGAGTCCGACAGCGGCCCGGCCACGGGGCTCAAGCCCATCAACAGCGGCAAGCTGACCGTGGGGATGAACCTGCAGTTCAAGCCGGAGATGTACCTCGACAACGGCCAGCCCGCGGGCTACGACGTGGACCTGCTCAAGAAGCTCGTGCCCGACCTCGGCGTCGCCCTCAACATCCAAAACCTGGACTTCAACGGGCTGATCCCCGGGCTGCAGTCCAAGAAGTTCGACATGGTGTCGGTCGGCCTGTCGGCCACCCCGGAGCGCAAGAAGGTCGTCGACTTCACGCGCGCGTACGTTCCGTACGCGCTGGTCCTCGGCGTGCCGACCAAGGACGCCTCCTCGATCACCTCGGTCGACGCGGTGAACGCGTCGGGCAAGACGGTCACCGCCCTGCAGGGCTCGACCGGCGAGCAGCTGGCGAAGAAGCTGTTCCCCAAGGCCAAGGTGAAGGGCTTCCCCGATCAGAACGCCGCCTTCCTCGAGGTGGCGACGGGTCGCGCGGACGCGATCGTCGTCGAGGACTACCTGCTCGCGCAGTTCCAGGCCTCCAACGCCGGCAAGCTCGAGAAGGCGGCGATCGCCAAGCCGCTCGACGTCCAGTACGGATCGTGGGCGGTGCCGAAGGGCAACGATGAGTTCGTGAAGTACCTCGACACGTGGCTGTGCAAGGCTCAGACGGACGGGACGCTCGAGGAGCTGTACAAGAAGGACTTCTCGGTCGACGAGTTCCCGCCGATGCCCGACTGCTGAGGACACCGCCCGCTGACTGACCCCGAGACCTACGACCTGCTCGTCGCCGGTGGTGGACCGGCGGGCCTGGCGGCGGCGGCCGACGCGGCCGCCGCCGGGCTCACGGTCGGGCTGGTCGACGAGCGGGTCGCCCTCGGCGGTCAGATCTTCAAGCAGCCAGGGCCGGGCTTCGAGGTTCGTGATCCGCGAGCGCTCGGCCCCGACCACGTCCGCGGGCGCAAGCTGATCGATGCGGCCGTCGCCGCGGGCACGCGAGTGATGTTGCGCACCGCGGTGGTGGCGATCGAAGGCGAGGCCGTGGTCCTCGCCTCCGAGGGCGAGCACGCGCGGACGGTCACCGCGCAACGGCTGCTGCTGGCGGCGGGCGCGCACGACCGTCCCGTCGCCTTCCCGGGGTGGACACTGCCCGGCGTGCTCACCGCAGGGGGCGCCCAGACGCTCGTCAAGACCCAGCGCGTGCTGCCGGGCGACCGGATGGTGTTCGCCGGCAGCGGTCCGCTCGCGCTGGCCTTCCCGGCCCAGTTGCACGGCTACGGCGCCGGCGTGGCGGTCGTGCTCGAGGCCGGGCCGCCGCCGCGCGCGGGCGACGTCGCGCGGATGCTCGCGGCCGTCCCCGGCAATGCCGGGCTGCTGCGCGACGCCGCGCGCTACCGCGGCCGGCTGCTGCGCGCGCGCATCCCGCTGCGCTACCGCCGGATCGTCGTGCGGGCCGAGGGCGACGGCCGGGTCGAAACGGTCACCCACGCCGCGGTGGACGGCGACTGGCGCGTCGTCGCGGGGACCGACGAGACCGTCGCGGCTGACGTGCTGTGCGTGGGCTACGGCTTCGTGCCGTCGGTCGAGCTGTCGCGCCTCGCCGGCTGCGGGCTCGGCTACGACGAGGACCGCGGCGGGCCCGTGGTGACCGTCGACGGGTGGATGCGCACGACGGTTCCCGGCGTCCTGGCTGCCGGCGACGGCACCGGCGTCGACGGGTCGTACGTCGCCATCGACGAGGGCCGCCTGGCCGCGATCGGCGCCGCGCTCGACCGCGGGCGGATCGACGAGGCCGCCGCGCGGCGCAGCGCGGCGCCGGTTCGACGCCGGCTCGCGCGCAAGCGGGCGTTCGCGCGGGCGCTGCGGCGCATGCACCGCGTCGGTCCGGGCATCTACGAGCTCGCCGATCCCGACACCGTGATCTGCCGCTGCGAGGAGGTGCGGCGCGCGGAGCTCGACGAGGCGATCGCCACGAGCGCGGACCCGGGCGTGGCGAAGGCGCTCACCCGGGCCGGCATGGGGCTCTGCCAGGCCCGCAACTGCCAGCGCCAGGTGGCGGCGATGATCGCGGCGCGCCACGGCGGCACCGTCGCCGAGGTTGCGATGACGACACCGCGCCTGCCGGCCCGGCCCGTCCCCCTCGGGGCGATGGCGCGGGCGCCCGACGAAGACCTCGGGCTCTTCCAATGACCGACCTGCCGCGAGAAACCGACGTGCTGATCGTCGGCGGCGGCGTGGCGGGCGTCGCGTTGGCCGACGAGCTCGCCGCACAAGGCGTCGAGGTCGTGCTGGTCGAGCGGGGCGAGCTCAACCGCGAGGCGTCGGGCACGAACGCCGGCTCGATGCACCTGCAGATCGCGATCCACCAGCTCACGGCGTTCGACACGGCCGACGTCGCCGATCGGCTGCGCGACGAGACGCGCCTGGCCGCCGAGGCCGCGCGCCTGTGGCACGCCCTCGACGCCGAGCTCGGCGGCGGCCTCGAGCTGCACGTCACCGGCGGGCTGATGGTGGCCGAGACCGAGGAGCAGCTGCGCCTGCTGCACGACAAGCAGCGCATCGAGGAGGCCGCCGGCCTGGAGACCCACGTGCTCGAGGGCGACGAGCTGCGCCGCGTCGCGCCCTACCTCGCGCAGACCGTG
>DATDJX010000210.1:0-30951 GCA_036520275.1 Asanoa sp. | reverse complement strand
CCTTGCGGATCTTGCATGGCATGTCGGCGTGCCAGGCCACGACGTGGCCGGTGTCGACCGTGTACTGCTCACCCGGCGCGAGCACCCGCCGGTGCAGCGCACCGAACGACGTCACGAACTGTACGCCGGCCCCGCGTACCTGAAGCACGAACAGACTGTCGCTCGCGAAGAAGGATTTCCCGCCGCCCCAGCTGGTGTCGACCTCGAGCATCGGGTCGCTGGCTAGGTAGCCCGACGCGGCGATGTTGTACCGCTCGTTCGCCAGCCGTAGCGGCACGATGTCGCCGGGCGTGCCGGGTGCGAGCGTGAGCTCACCGGCGCCGTTGCGGGCGGTGAACGTCGACACGAACGCCGATCGCCCACCGACGCTGCGCTTTACCGCCCCCCACAGCCCACCCTCCATCTTGGACTCCAGCTCCAGGTTCGAGCTCATGCTCACCATCGCGCCGGACTGCGTCTTGATCGACTGATCGGCGCCGAGCGTCAGCGTCGCCAGCGCGAACGCGGGACGGTAGTCGATCCGGTACGAGAACGTCCCACCCTGGCCCTGATCTGGCAATACCGTGATATCGGACATAACAGAAACGTTAGCCGGAGTTGGCGTACTGCGCGCCGTTACCGAATCTGACGGCGACGCGGTTGGTCAAGAGGGTCCAGAACGTGGTCGACTGTCGACCCGCCGGCGCGCGGCATTGCGTGATCTGCCGTCCCCAGGACTGGCCGGCACGGCTCGGATGTTCGTGATCAGTGCGCGAGGGTCGCCGTCCCGCTGTTGATCCTGTCGATGGCGGCGGGTGTCGCCAGTTCCGGCCCGCGGTCCACATGGGCGTGGTGGTATGCCAGGGCGTGGTAGACCGTGGTGGGGTCGGTGCCCAGCCAGTAGCTACGGACGACCATCAGCGGCAGGTAGGTCAGCTCGCCGGTGTGGATCCGGCCGGTGACGTTGCGCACCACGGTGTCCTGGGCCGGGTACGACCTGACGACGACAACTGGGGATCCGATCCCACGAGCGTCGACGGCGTCGACGGCGTACCACGGCACGAAGTGCACGAAGGTCGGGCCGCGATGGAACACCCCGACGGGGGAGACGGTGACCTCGCCGGACGCCAGGCGCAGGGCGGTGACCAGCAGCCATCCGAGCAGCGCGGCCGCGGCGCCGATGACGACCGCGAACACGATGCCGGCCACCGCGCCCGACGTCGCGAAGAGGGCAGCCAAGCCGAGCATCAACAGCAGCATCGATGTCAGGAATCCGGTGAACCAGTAGTACGGGCGGCCGGCGTAGCGGAACCGTACGCCTTGGTGATGCCGTCCGGCGACGGCAGTAATGTCGCGTTCCCCGTCGGCCGCCGCGGGGTCCACCGGACGTATGCGCCGAACCCGGCAGGCGCACCAGGAACAGCGCGAACACCCGACCGGGATGGCCACCGCCGGCTCCGACGAGACCAGTATCAGGGCCGCGGCGGCGACTGCGGCGAGCGCCACGACAGCCGTTACGACCATCGTGGCGGCGAACGTCGCGGAGAACAGGCGGTTCAGCCCGCCGGGCGGGGTGGCATCGGGGATGCGAACATGTCTCCGGCTCTTGGGCGATTCCTCGCCGGTGTCCTTGATGCCCCCGCCGATCGCTGAGACACCATGTTCTGTGACTTCCTGCGCGCTTGCCTCGGTGCAGGCCTTCGTCGACCACTTCGAACGGCATGCCGAGCTCGGCTTCACGGACCCGGCGTTCCCACTATCCCGCCCGGGTGATCCGATGTGGACGGACCTGTCCATAGTGGAGCAGATCGTGGTTGAGCCTAAGGCTCGGCCATGAGCATGGCGGCAACGCCGGTGATCTCGAGGACACGCAACACGTGGCTGGTAGGGTGGACCACGACGAAGCGGCGACCCTCGGCGAATTCGGCCCGGCGACCGCGCACGACGGCTCCCAATGCCGTCGAGTCGATGAAGGTGGCGGCTGCTAAATCGAGTTTTACCGTGGATGTGCGCGAGTCGGCCAGAGTGTCCCGAATAGCCGCGTGGATCGCCGTGACCGCCGACAGGTCGAGCTCGCCGGCCAGGGTGATGTTGCCCGGCTCGTCGGGGAGGTGCGTGGTCACGCTGAACGCCATCACGTCCATCGTATCGCGTGGCCGGAGCCGTAACGCTAGACGACCTCCTCCAGGCGGCCCGTCGCGATGTCGAAGACGAAGCCGCGCACGTCGTCGCGGTGCGGGATCCACGCGCACCCTCGGACGGCGGCCAGCGAGTTCGCCATTGTCTGGCGTACGTCGGTGAAGGGCGGCACCGACCACTCAGGCGTCACGCCGGTCTCCGTGCCGAGCTCCGCACGAAATTCGTCGTCGTCGAAGTCCTCCATCCCGCATTCGGTGTGGTGGATCAGGACGACCTCGCGGGTGCCGAGGTTACGCTGGCTCACCGCGAGCGAGCGGAGCACGTCATCGGTGGGCAGGCCGCCCGCGTTGCGGATCAGGTGCGCGTCGCCGATCTCGAGCCCCAGCGCGCCGAACAGGTCCTGCCGCGAGTCCATGCACGCGATGACCGCGAGGCGGAGCTTGGGTCGCTGCGGGCGCGCGCCGGGAAAGGTCTTCGCGTACGCCTCGTTGGCGTGGAGCAGGTGGTCGATCGCAGACACGATCGGAGTGAAACAGACCCGGGCCTGCGGGTCGACGCGAGTCTCACGAAAGCCACGCAGATCACCCGGGCAAAGCCGTCAAACGGCCCGTATCACGATCATGCCGGACCACCCTACGATGGCGGCATGGTGACGGGTCCGACGGACGCATCGGTCGACGACTTCCTTGACGCGGTTCCGGACGAACACAGGCGTGGCGACGCCCGGCGGCTGTGCGCGCTCATGTCGGAGGTGACCGATGAGCCGCCGGTGATGTGGGGTACGGGCATCGTCGGGTTCGGGCGCTACCACTACCGGTACGACAGCGGTCGCGAGGGCGAGTCGTTACTGGCCGGCTTTTCCCCGCGCAAGCAGCACCTGGTCGTGTACCTGGTCGGCGGCTTCGAGGACCGGTACGGCTCCGCCCTCGACCGGCTCGGTCCGCACACGACCGGGAAGGGCTGCCTCTACCTCAAGCGCCTGGACGGCGTCGACATGGACGTGCTGCGCGAGCTGGTCGAGCGCTCGGTGCGGGCTCTGCGAGACATGGACAGGTCGCCGTCTTAGGCGGCGTCGATTGCTTCGCGCGGTGCGCCTGCGGCGCTGTCGCCGGTGGGTGGCGAACGTGTGCCGGTCAGCGGTTCGATCGGGCTTCGGCGATCTGCGAGCTGCGATGTCGCTGGAGCTGCTTTTCGGACACCGCGTGATCGGAGTCGTGCGGCCGAAGTTGAGCCCGCGAGCGGAGGTCCCGCCTCTGGGCACCTGATTACAGCCGGGCGGTGCCGGCGCCGGTCAAGCGGGGGAGTGCGGTCGCCGTGCGGCCGGTCAACAGCAGAAGGATCGCCCCTATCGGACCGGTCAGCTCGGGGCCCGCGCCGACGGACCACGGCACGTCGGTGGCCAGGAGGCGAAGGCCGCGCAGGCGTCGGCGGGCCCAGAAAGGCCAGCCCATCTCCCACAGTCGGGTAGCGCCGGCGGCGGCCGCGTGGGGAGGCATCGGGCGGGAGACGCCAAGGGGTATCGCGATGTCCTGCACATGGACGAGAACGTCGAACAGGATGTTGCGGTAATTGGTGACGGCCGGCAGCCGCCGGGAGGCCGCATGGGCGCGCAACTCGGCGACCAGCTCGGCCGGAGGGCGCGTGTCCGCGTGGCGGACGGCCACGTCGTGGTTGAGTCGGTGGTAGCTGCCTCGGGCGCGCACCGCCTCGATGGCCATGAACGCCACGGAGGGCACCTGAGGCGCCATCGCGACATGGGCGGCGACGTCGCGCACCCGCCAGGCGTCGCAGAGGGACGGCTGCTCCCACTCCGCGTCGGTGAGGTCGTCGAGCAGGTCGGCCAGCTCCAGCCGTTGCTCGCGGATCACGCGCCAGCTCGCCTCGCTGTCCATGACACTCCCTACGGGTGCTAACTTAGTAAGTCGCACTGACTAAAATTAATCAGAGGCTCTGACCAATGTCAAGCGAACCCCTCAACATCGGACTCCTCCTCTACCTCCCCTACCGGGCCATGGAGGCCCGCATCTTCACCGAGCTCGCCGTCCGGGGCTACGACGATTTCACCCCGGCCCAGGCGCGGATCTTCCAGCGCATCGACGAGGGCGGCACCCGGTTGACCGAGCTGGCCGAACGTGCACAGGTCACCAAGCAGACGGCCGGGTTCCTCGTCGACCAGCTCGAACGCGCCGGGTACGTCGAGCGGGCGCGCGACCCGCGCGACGCCCGCGCCCGCCTGGTGCGCATCGCGGAGCGCGGCGCGAAGGCCCTCCCGGCCGCCGCTGCCGTCGTCGCCGAGATCGAGGCCGAGTGGACCGCGTATCTCGGCGACAAGCGGATGGCCCAGCTGCGCGGCGCGCTCGAGGCACTGCGGGAGATCACTGACCCGTACCGGTAGGCCACCCGAAAGCCCAGGCCTCGCCGGACGCCGCCCGGACCTCGCCGCCGACCACCATGATCGACAGAACAGGACCTAAGCTCGACGACGTGACCGACTCCGTCCTTCCGCACCTGCCCGAAGACTGGCAACGCGCTCTCGCGGTCGTTGCCCATCCCGACGACATCGAATACGGCACCGCGTCGGCTGTTGCCCGCTGGACCACCCAGGGCAAGCAGGTTGCCTACCTGCTCGCCACCCGCGGTGAGGCCGGCATCGACAGCGTCCCGCCCGAGAAGGCCGCCCCGCTGCGCGAGGCCGAAGAACGGGCCGGCGCGGCGGAGGTCGGCGTCGAGATCGTCGAGTTCCTCGACCACCGCGACGGCGTCGTCGAGTACGGACCGGCACTGCGCCGCGACATCGTGAGGTCGATCCGCCGCCACCGTCCCGAGGTCATCCTGTCCGGCAGCTACGCCGTGCGGATGATCGGCGGCATGAGCAACCAGGCCGACCATCGCGCGGTCGGGCTCGCCGCCCTCGACGCCGCCCGCGACGCCGGCAACCGCTGGATCTTCCCGGAGCTTGCCGACGAGGGTCTGGTCCCGTGGGGCGGCGTCCGGTACGTGTGCTTCGCCGGCGCGTCCGAGCCGAGCCACGGGGTCGACGTCACCGGCGAGCCGTTGCAACGCGGCATCGCCTCGCTCGCCGCCCACGCGGAGTACACGAAGGGGCTGGGCGTTTCCGGCCCGGATCCCGGGCCGTTCCTCACCTGGATGGCGAGAACGGCCGGCCAGCGGATGGGTGTCAACGCAGCCGTGCTCTTCGACGTGCACATGCTCACGTTCGACGGTCCGCCGCCGTGGGTGGTCAACGAGTAGCGCGCCTCAGCCGTGCAGGCGGGCACCTTTGACCACCTTGTCCACGGCGTTGCGTGGGCCGTGCAGCGCTAGCCCGACCAGGTCCAGCTTGTCGCGCGACACCGCTCGTACGGCCGCGCGGTTGTCGGCGTCGTGGCCGGTCGCGAACAGGTCGGCGGTGAAGATCGCCGGCCGGAGAGCCCGATCGAGCGCCCGCGCGTGCGCCGCGACCAGCGTCTGGTGGTCGCCCTCGAAGACCAGTACGGGCTGGCGGAACATCGGGAGGTACGGCGTGCCGTCCGCGTCCTCGTAGTCCTCGCCCAGCAGCTCCGGCAGGCTCCCGGCGATGCCGCTGACGAGGAACGCGGTGACGTTCAGCCGCTGCCACGTCGCGAGGTCGTCCCGCAACAACACGGCGATCTTGGTGTCGAAGCGCATGCCTCCACTCTCCGCCGACCGACCGGGGCCGGTCTTGTACGTTCTGAGCATGTCGGGGGAGCACCTCACGGCGTGGCGACCCGAGGTCGGGGGCATCGCCGAGGTGTTCCACGCCCACTTCGTGGACCACGCCTACCCGGCGCACACTCATGACACCTGGACTTTGATCATCCTGGATGACGGCGCGATCCGGTTCGAGCTGGACCGGCACGACCACGCCGCCGCGGGCACGACAGTCACGTTGCTGCCTCCGCACGTGCCCCACGACGGCCGGTCGGCCACCCCGTACGGCTTCCGCAAGCGGGTCCTCTACCTCGAAGCGTCGATGCTGGGCGAGGACCTGACCGGCGCGGCCGTCGACCGGCCCGGGTTCACCGACCCGGTGTTGTGGCAGCGGATCCACCGGCTCCACGGTGCGCTCGCCGACCCGGCGGACGCGTTCGAGGCCGAGAGCCGGCTCGCGCTGGTACGGGAGCGCCTGCGCGAGCACCTCCGCGGCGCCCCCGCCACACCCGCGGCCCCGAAAGGCCTGGCGCCACGGTTCCGGGAGTTGCTCGACTCCCGTACGGTCGAGGGCGTCTCGCTCGCCGAGGCGTCCACGGTCCTGTTCGCCCACCCCGCGCACCTGCTGCGGGCGTTCACACACGCGTACGGCCTGCCACCGCATCGCTATCTGACCGGCCGTCGCATCGACCGGGCCCGGCGTCTCCTGCTCGCCGGCCGGCGACCGGCCGAGGTTGCCGCCGAGGTCGGCTTCCACGACCAGGCCCACCTGACGCGCCATTTCGTCAGCCACGTCGGCACGAGCCCGGCCCGCTTCGCCACCCTCGCGGCATGAATCCGGCCCAGCCGCTGTCCACGCCCTGCACGTCGTAACCGAGGTCTACGGCGGGGAGAACCTCATGGAACGGCTGGCGCACGAGCTCCACTGACTGCCGCCCGTTAGGCGGTCCACAGTGGAGGACACGGTCGATCTGCGTGCCGGGCAACGGCGCCCCTGCGGTTTGGTCGTGTCGAGGGCCAGAAGTCGACGGGTCAACGTACAAGGCGGAAGAACGACCGGAGCTCGGCTACGAACAGGTCCGGCTGCTCGAGCGCCGCGAAGTGTCCGCCGCGGTCCAGCTCGTTCCACCAGAGGATGTTCGTGAAGCGCCGCGCAGCCCAGCGACGCGACGGCCGGGGAAGCTCCTTGGCGAACACGGAACACCCGGTCGGCACGTCGATGCTGTCCGGTGTGGACGACGTGAACCATTGCCGCACCCGCCCGAAGCTCTCCCAGTAGAGCCGCGCCGAGGACGCGCCCGCGCCCGGCAGCCAGTACAGCATGAGGTTGTCGAGCACTCGGTCCCGGTCGACCGCGGTGTCCGACCAGGCCTCGAACTTCTCCACCACCCACGCACACAGGGCGGCCGGCGAGTCGACCAGCGCGTACCCGATGGTCTGCGGTCTGGTCCGCTGCTCGAACGAGTAACCGTCGCCGTCGCTCGCCGCCGTCTCCAGATCCTGCAGCGCGGCGCGCTCGGCGTCGGTCAGGTCGTCGAGCGTCGCCGGGTCGGGCGGCACGAGCGGCGGGAACAGGTGGATCCCGGCGACCCGGCTTGGAAAGCGCTCCCCGAGCAGCGTGCTGACGCTCGTGCCCCAGTCGTGCCCGGCCGCGCCGAACCGCCCGTAGCCGAGCTGCGACATGAGCGCGGCCCAGCCGTCGGCGGTGCGCTCGACGCCCCAGCCCGGCCGGGTCGGCTTGTCGCTGAACCCGTAGCCCGGCAGTGACGGCACGACGACGTGGAACGCGTCGGCCGGGTCGGGCGGATCCGTCAACGGATCGAGCACGTCCAGGAACTCCACGACCGAGCCCGGCCAACCGTGGGTGAGCACGAGCGGCAAGGCCTCTCGATGCGGCGAGCGGGCGTGCAGGAGGTGGATGCCCAGGCCGTCGATCTCCGTGCGCTCGGAGAGCGCATTCAACCGGGACTCCGTCGGCCGCCAGTCGTAGCCCTCTGCCCAGTAGGCGCACAGGTCGCGCAGGTATGCCAGCGGCACGCCCTGCGACCAGTCGTCCACCGTCTCCGGCTCCGGCCAGCGCGTGTTTCGCAATCGGTTCCGCAGATCGTCCAGTGCGGCCTCGGGCACGTCCAGCCGGAACCGAGTCACGATCGTCTTCCTGCCACGGTCCCGGACGTCACCCGCCGGCCATCGCTCCGAGGATGATGAACGGCTCCTCGCCGTTGACGACCCGTTGGGGCAGCGGCGCGTCCGGCGACTCGTTCGACAGGTCCTCCTCGCACGCATAGAACCGGACGAATGCCCGGCGCCGGCCGCTGTGCCGGTCGCGGATCGTGCCGAGCAGCATCGGGTAGGTCGCCTCGAGCGTGTCCAGGACCGTGCGCTGGGTGACCGGGGAGGGCGGCTCGAGTCGCACCTCGCCGTGCAGGTGCGCCAGGCTCTTCAGGTGTGCCGGGAGGATGACCCGGATCACGGCAGCGCCTGGACTTCCACCGAGAGCACCGCCGGGAGGTCGCGTACGATCGCCGCCCAGCTGTCGCCTCCGTCGGCCGAACGGTAGACCTGGCCGCCGGTGGTGCCGAAGTAGATGCCGCACGGGTCGAGCGTGTCGACCGCCATCGCGTCGCGGTAGACGTTGACGTAGCAGTCGGACTGCGGCAGGCCGGCGGTCAGCGGCTCCCAGTCGTCGCCGCCGGTGCGGCTGCGGTAGACGCGCAACTTGCCCTCGGGCGGGAAGTGTTCGGAGTCGTTCTTGATCGGCACGACGTAGACGGTCTCCGGCTCGTGCGCGTGCACGGCGATCGGGAACCCGAAGTCGGACGGCAGCTCGCCACTGATCTCGCGCCAGTTCGCGCCGGCGTCGTCGGTGCGCATGACGTCCCAGTGCTTTTGCATGTAGAGCGTGTCCGGCCGGGACGGGTGCTGGGTGATGTGGTGCACGCAGTGGCCGACCTCGGAATCCTGGTCGGGGATCTCACCGGAGCGCAGGCCCTTGTTGATCGGGAGCCAGCTGGCGCCGGCGTCGTCGCTGCGGAACGCGCCCGCCGCCGAGATGGCAACGTAGATGCGGTTCTCGAGAACCGGGTCCAGGATGATCGTGTGCAGGCACATGCCGCCGGCCCCGGGCTGCCACGTCGGGCCGGTCGGATGGGTGCGCAGGCCGGTGAGCTCCCTCCATTTCAGGCCGCCGTCGGTGCTCAGGTAAAGCGCGGCGTCCTCAGCGCCGGCGTACACGGTGTCGGGGTCGTGGCGCGCGGGCTCGAGGTGCCAGATGCGCTTGAACTCCCACGGCCGCGGCGTCCCGTCGTACCACAGGTGCTCGCCGACCTCGCCCTCGTAGGTGAAGTCGTTGCCGCCCGTGGACCAGGTCTTGCCGCCGTCGTCGGAGCGCTGGATGACCTGCCCGAACCAGCCCCCGGACTGGGAGGCGTAAAGCCGGCTCGGGTCCGCCGGCGACCCGGTCAGATGGAAGATCTCCCAGCCCGCGAAATGCGGACCGTCGACGGTCCAGTCGTCCCGCCTGCCATCTGAGGTCAACACGAACGCGCCCTTGCGGGTACCCACCAAAACCCTTACGCCACTCATCCCGACATCCTTCCCTTCCGTTGGCCGTACTTCCACCGGTACGACGAACGGAATGCCCCGGAAAAGACACGAGCCGAGTGACTGCCGCGCCGCCGTAACCCGCAGTGACCGCAGAACACCACGCCTGTAGCGACCGACCCCGGGAGGGGCACGTGTCCGAGATCGCGCAGCGTGACGCGGCGGCGACACACGGCCGTCACAACGCAGGCGCCGGACCGCCGGCCGGGCCCAGCCGACCCCGTTGAGGTCGTCGGGCAGGCGGCCGGGTCGTAGTGCTGCTACACGCCCTCCATGGCCCGCAGCCGCCCCGATCTGATCGCCTTGGCGAACTCTTCGTAGTCGCGCTCGGTCCGGTCGGCGTAACGCTCGGAGAAGGCGAGCATCGAACGGTCGAAGGCGTCGCTCTTGCCGAGGTAGGCGGCGATGGCGACCGAGTCGCCGGAGCGGGCGTGCGCCCGCGCCAGCGTCCATCCGCATACGCGCGCGTAGAAGGTCAGCCCGACCGGCGTCATCGCCTCGACGAGCGGCGAGCCCTTCATGTCCCGCAGCTGGCGCCAGTAGAAGTGGCGATCCCGGTCGGCCCCCCTCGTCCATCCCAGGTAGATATCGCTTGCGGCCTGCATCAACCGCTGCCCCTGCACCACGCGCTCGCCGTGCTGCTCGTACCGGCTCGCCGGCAGGTGCTCCTCGAGCACCGATGCCGTCGCCTCCTTGACCTGGAGGAAGAGCGGATCGGCGTCGTCGCGGCCCTGCAGGAGCGCGATGAACGCGCGGGTGCCGACGCTGCCGACCCCCACCACCTTGCGGGCCACGTCGACGATGCGGAACTGCTCCAGGAGGTGTCGGCGGTCGTCGGGGAGGCTGGCGCGGTAGCCCTCGTACTGGGTGCGGATCGCCTCGTCGATCCCCTCCGGCGACACGCCGTAGTACGCGGCCATCTCGCGCATCGGTACCACGACCGGCGGCTGGCTGACGATGCGGACCTGACCGTCGACCACTTCGCCGAGCTTGGACAGGGCCTGAAGGCTGTCGCGGGTACGGGCTTTGTCCCGTGCCCGCTCGGCCGTGCTCGCCGCCTTCTGCGCGCTTTGCGCGCTCTTGCGGTCCAGCTTGCCTTTCCGCACCTCCCTTTCGGTCTGGGCGAGCATGGACCGCATCGCGCTCATCATGTCTTCGTCGGACAGGCTCGCGTACCAGACCTCCATCGTCCGCATGGCGGCGAAGCCGGCCATCGCCTCGCGGTACGCCCGCACGGCCGCCAGCGTGGCCGCCCGCTGGTCCGCCTTCGCGAAGCCGTTGTTGCGAGCGGCGATCGTGAAGCTGGCTGCCATCCGCTCGACGTCGTACTCGAACGGGCCCGGCAGCGTCTCGTCGAAGTCGTTCAGATCGAACAGGAGCCGCCGCTCGGGAGAGGCGAACACGCCGAAGTTGGACAGGTGGGCGTCGCCGCAGAGCTGCACGTCGAGCCCGGCCGTCGGGGTACGCGCCAGGTCCGCCGCCATGATCCGGGCCGTGCCGCGGTAGAACGTGAACGGCGAGACCATCATGCGGCCGTGTCGCACCGGTACCAGGTCGGGCTCGCGGGTGCGGTTCTGCTCCTCGAGCAGGACCAGCGGGTCTGCGCGGTCGTTCGCCGGACGCCATCCCGCGTGGCTCGACCGCGGCACCCGCTCCCGAGCCTGCCGGCCCAGCGCCCTGCGCTCGTCAGGGCTCAGGCGGGTGGCCATCAGAAGCGGCGGCGGGAGACGCGGCGCGCCGTCCGCCGGGAGCCCCCGGCCCCACCCACCGCGCCCACGGTGGCCGCCGCGGCCACCGGTGCGCCGCGAGCCGCGCCCGGCTCCCGCCGGTCGACCCGTCGCGCGGTGCGCCGCGCGACCCTTCGGCTCGATCCGAGCATCGCATGCCTCCTTAGATGGTCTCGCCGTTCACCGCGACCAGCGCCTCGGCCTCGTCCGCGGTCGTCATGCCGATCGCCACGAGGTCGATCGGGCTGATGAACTCCGAGGCCAGCCGCATGCCGCCGGCCTGCGCGACGGAGTCCCGCAGCGGGATCGCCCACCGGTGCTCGATCAACAGCAGCGCGGCGGCGCTGTCCTCGGGGATCTCGGCGAGCACGTCCCACGCGTCGTCGGCGTCGAACACGCCCTCGCGCTCCTCGACGAGTGCGGCGCCGGCATCCACGCCTTCCGCCATGCCGTCCCCTCCGTCCGCGCCCAACCCGATCAGGGCGCCGACGACGGCGCCGAAGTCGGCCATCTCCTCCTCGGTGAGCTGGGTCTCCCGCAGCCGCGACACGTTGCCGTCGGCATCCTTGTAGACCGCGAGGCCGTCCACCAGCCGTACCACGTCGTTGTCGCGCAGGCGCTGGAGCTCTGCCATGATCTGGCCCTGGAAGGTGGGCCGGTCAAAGCCCAGAACCAGCAGCTGTACGGGTCCGATCGTCATCACGAAACCCCTTTCCGGAGTCGTCCTGCCCCTTCACGATGGTCCGGTCGACACCATCCGTCCTCACCCTGCGCGGATGAGGTTCGCACCCTGCCCGGGCTGGGAAGCCGGCACGTCGCCGCCCTCGATGTCCAAGCCGGCGCAGCCAGCGCGGCAGCCACCAGACGTGCTCACCCAGCGCCGACATCACCGCCGGCACCAGGATCATGCGCAGCACGCTGGCGTCGATCAGCACCGCGACCGCCACGCCGACCGCCAGCATCTTGATCGTGGGCGGCAGCGGCACCACCGCCGCGATGAGCCACCGCGGCTGTTGCACGGCCTGCGCGGTGAAGTCGGCGCATCCGGCGGTCGTGCCGGTCAGATAGGTCGGCGCCGGGATCGACGGCAGAACGTCTCCCCGCACCGTGTCGATCGGCGTGTTCGTCACCTCGTCCTGTGGCCCGGCCCGGCGTCTGCTGCAGGTCTGCTGAGCGTTGGTCGACCGCCGCGACGACGACTGTCCGGAAGGGACGGTGACGAGCACGGGGAGCGGACCGTTGGTGCCCGTGCTCAGCACGTGCGGCAGCTTTGAGACGTTGTCGACCGCCTGGTTCACCGCGCTTTCGTTGCGCTGCGGCGCGCCGCCCGCGAACACCACCTGTCCCGACTACGTGCAGTGGTCGGGGAACTCGCGTTTCAGCATGTCCGTGCGCCCCACCGGTCGCGGGCGGGCACGAGCCACCCGCAGATGACGATCCAGTGCCGGCGTGCGCACCAGCGGCCGACCGATTCCAGGACGAGTGCATACGCCCTCCCGGCGAACGGACCGGATCCTGGGGGCGACGTCGCGATCGTATGCGGGCGCAGCCGACAGTCCGTCATCGACACGGGTCGGGGGCTCAGATGACGACGTCGCCCAGGCCCTTGAGCGGAAGGCGTCCCTGTGGCGGGGCGTCGACGAACCGGCCCTGCTCGTACGGGTCGTGGTCGCGCAGCTCGCCGAAGTCGAGCCCGGTGCTGGCCTCGATGTCGCGGACGGATGTCTGGTAGGTGCGGTAGGCGCCGAACGGCGGCTCCTCGACCACCCCCTCGAAGTGCTCGACCAGGTCCTCCTGGGCCAGCAGGTAGGCGGTGGCGTGCAGCTTCGACTCCTCCGCGCCGGCGGCGACGACCTTCCAGAATGAGCGCGGCAGCCGTACCCCGCGGTAGAGCGGGTCGTCGGCGGCGAATACCGGCCCGGTGTAGACATCGGCCCGCAGCCGCCGGTCGGCGACCACGGACAGGAGGTAGTCCTCGAGGCCCTGCCAGGTCAGCTCGCTCTGGTTGAACAGCCGGTGCTGCGGGACGCAGTTGGTGTAGTGGAACGTGTCGGCGACGCTCGCGACGGCCTCGGCGAGGGTGTCGCCCCAGAGCATGTCGGCGCGGCGGGTGAGGTGACCGCGGTCGAGGTCGTTGTGTGCGTACAGGTGGTTGTCGACCTGACCGTCGGGCAGCCGGATGTCGACGATCCACCGGTCGCCGGCCCGCGTCTGCGCGAACCGGCGCTTACCGTCGAGGTTGGCCGCGGAGTAGATCGCGAACCGCCGGCTGCGGCTCATCACCACCGAGAAGTGGTGGTAGCGCAGCACGCCGTCGGGGCTGTCCGCCGGAGCCGCGACGTCGGCCGCCCTGGTGGCGTCGAGCACCGGCAGCGGCACCCGCAGGCCGAGGAATGTCTCGTCGAACCCGCGCCGGTAACGGTAGGCGGCGTCGACGACGAGGCCGTCCAGGGCGAGCGCCGGCTCCGGTGTCACGCCTCCAGTGAAACACCGCTTGGGCGTCCCGCCGCGGATCGAGTCCGAAGGCCGACCGATCGCGCGTTCGGTTGAGCGGGACGGCCTCGTCCACGCGCGTCGCGGAACACCTCGCCCTCGTCGGTCGATAGAAGCGCTGCGGTCGACTAATCCGTCACACATCACAACTGGTCCCGATCGGGCGGCATGATCAACCGCCATGGTGGGTACCGGCAGGCCATGCCGAAGGCCGACCAGGTTATTGACGGCCGCTACCGGCTGACCGAGCAGATCGCCGCCGGCGGCATGGGTGACGTGTGGCGCGCCACCGACGAGATGCTGCGCCGCACGGTGGCGGTCAAGCTCCTGCATGACGGCCGCTTCGGCGCCCGCTTCCGCAGCGAGGCGCGCGCGATGGCCGCGCTGCACCATCCGGGCGTCGCCGACGTCTACGACTACGGCGAGACGACGACGGCCGACGGCACGACGCTGCCCTACCTGGTGATGGCCTGCGTCGAGGGGCAGCCGCTGTCCGATCGGATCGCCGCGCGCGGGGCGTTCGACCCGGCCGAGGCGATGTCGATCGTCACGCAGACGGCGCAGGCGCTGCAGGTCGTGCACGACGCCGGGGTGATCCACCGTGACGTCAAACCCGCCAACCTCATCCTCGAGCCCGACGGGCGTGTGGTGCTCATCGACTTCGGCGTCGCGGTCACGACCGAGGCCCTCGAGCTGACCGGCGTGCACGAGGTCGTCGGCACCGCCCGCTACATGGCGCCCGAGCAGGTGGCCAAGGACGAGATCACCCCGGCCGCCGACATCTACGCGTTGGGCGCCGTGGCCTACCACTGCCTCGCCGGTCATCCTCCGTACGAAGGCGACAACGCGCTGGCGGTGGCGCTGCGGCACCTCGACGACGATCCGCCGCCGCCCCTTCCCGACGCCGTGCCGGAGGACGCCCGCCGGCTCGTGGCGACCGCGATGGCGAAGGACCCCGCGCAGCGGTTCCCGAGCGCATCCGCCATGGCGCGGGCCGCCTGGGCCGTCGGCACGCCGGAACGCCCGACCGCGGTGGTCCCGTCCGCCGTCGCCGCGGAGCCGTCGCCCGCGCCCTCCCGGCGTAGCCGATGGCGTGCCGGCCTCGTGACCGCGCTGGCCGGCGTGGTGGCCTTGGCGGCGGCGCTGGCGTTCGCGAATCCCGTCGGACTGTTCCGCCATCCCTCCACCGGCGAGCCGGAGCGGCCCGTCGCGCCGTCCTCCCCGGCCGGCGAGTCCGGGACCGGGTCGGCCGGCGGCACGGGCGGCGGCGTGGTGCCCAGCACCGGACCGTCACGCGGCGCGGATGCGCCCGGTCCGACGACGGTGACGCCGGCGGCGGGCAGCCGATCCGCGCCCTCGGCCACCGCCGGCGCGGCTGCTCCGCCTACGCCAGCCACCTCGCCCGCCGGCGGCACCGGACCGACGACCGCACCCACCGGCGGCCCGACGGTGGCGCCGACGCCGGAGCCGACGCCCGAGACCAGCACGCCGCAAGAGGTCAGCCCCGGTCCCGCGAGCGCCGGGTGATAGACGGCGTTGGGGCGGGCGGCGGCCCGGGGGGCGGGGCCGCCCACCCGCCCCGCCGCCGGGAGGGGTGTGACGCTCTCCGGTTGTGAAGCGCCGTTGGCGGTGCGATCGTCACACGCGAACCTGGAACCAGAACGGGGGATCCACCTTTGCCGTATGACGGGCATATCGCCGGTACACGACGCTCCCGCCGGCCCGCGCTGCCGTGGTGGTGACCCGGCCCGGCCCATCTCCGCCGACCCCGGCTGGCGACGGCACGTCGGGCCAGCTCGACGCGGCGTTGTCCGCGGCGCTCGGCGGCGACGAGCACGCGTTCCGCATCCTCTACCGCGCCGTCCAGCCGGGCCTGGTGCGCTACCTGCGCTTCCTCGTCGGTGCGGAGGCCGACGACGTCGCATCGGAGACCTGGCTGCAGGTCTGTCGCGACCTGCCGCGATTCTCCGGCGACATCCACGGCTTCCGGGCCTGGTGCGCGACCGTGGGGCGGCACCGCGCCATGGACCACCTGCGGCGGATCCGCCGGCGGCCCGAGACGGTGCCCGACGAGGGGTACCTCGCCGAGGTCGCCGACGACGCCGACACGGCGACGCTCGCCACCGACGCGATCGCCACCAGGCAGGCGCTGGAGATGATCGCGGCGTTGCCGCCCGACCAGGCGGAGGCCGTGTTGCTGCGGGTCGTCGTCGGGCTCGACGCCGCGTCGGCCGCCAAGGTCCTGGGCAAGAGACCGGGAGCGGTACGGACCGCCGCCCACCGCGGGCTGCGCCGGCTGGCCGAGATGACGGAGCGTCGCGACGCCTGACCGGTGTGGTGGGCCGGCGGGCCGCCGGTGGTCGGCGGTGGGGCGGCGGGGCTGGACGGTGGGCCCTAGAGTGGCCGGCACCGTCCCCGCTCCGAGGAGTGTGCTGTGACCGAGCCGCCACGCGCCGGCACCGGCGATGCGACACCCTATCTGCTCGTCCTACCCGCCGGAGCCGCCCCGCACGCGATGGAGTGGCCCGGCCCGGAGGGGGACCCGGCCTGGGCGATTCCGGTGACCGTGCCGGCGGGCATCCGGGGGTACGCCGTGTTCGTCCCACTGGTCCAGCCGGACGCGCCACCGATCGAGCTGGCGGCGCCGGTGTCGCCGGCGCCCTCGGCTGCCAAGCCGGCGCCCTCGGCTGCCGAGCCGGCGGTCGCCGAGCCTGCGGAGGGGCCCGCGGAGGGGCCGGCGGATGCGGGGCCCGCTGATGCCCAGTCCGCGGATGCGAAGCCTGCGGGTGCGGGGCCCGCGGTTGCGGGGCCCGCGGTTGCGGGGCCCGCCTTGCCTGTCGATACGCCGGTCCGGGCGGTCGGGCCACCGACCGTACCTCCGCAGGCGCCCCCGATGCCCCCGCCGCCGCTCCCGCGGTTCGCGCCGCCGCCGCGCCCGACGTTCCTCGCGACGCGGTGGCCCGGACCGGCGCCGGCCCGCGGCCGCGCCGTACCGGGTGCCGTGCTGGCCGGTGCGCTCGGCCTGGCGGTGTTCCTGCCGCTCAGCCGTACGGGCATCGGCTGGTTCCTCGGCGCGCTGGTCCTGGCGGTCGCCGTCGGCGTCGCGGTGCGCGGGGGCGCCGCCGCCGAACCCCGCCCCGAGCGGTGGATCCGCGCCGGCTGGGCGATGGCCGCGCTGGCCCTGCTCGCGGTGCTCACCTTCCGCAACGCGTGGTGGTTGGTCACGTTCTGCGTGCTCGCCGCGCTGGGTTGCGCGGCACTCGCGATCGTCGGCGGCCGGCTCGTCCGCTCGATCCTGTTCAGCTTGGTGGCCACACCGTACGCCGCGGTCCGTGGTCTGCCGTGGGTGCGGCACCACCTGCGGGCGCGGGCCCGCGCCGGCGCCGGCAGGCGGGTCGCTTGGTCGGTGGCGTTCACCGCGCTCGTGCTGCTCGTCTTCGGTGCCCTGCTCGCATCGGCCGACGCCGCCTTCTCGCAGGTGCTCGGCGACATCTTCCCGCAGGTCGACGGCGGCTTCGTGTTCGGCCGGATCTTCCTGTTGGCAGTGGGCGCGCTGATCACCGTCGCCGCGGCCTACACCATCTCTGCGCCGCCCGATTTATCCGCCATGGATAAGTCGGGTCGGCACCGGATCGGCCTCGTGGACTGGGGCCTGCCGATCGGCGCGCTGGTCGTCCTCTTCGGAGGTTTCGTCGCGGTGCAGTTCGCCGTGCTGTTCGGCGGTCAGCGGCACGTGCTCGAGACGGCCGGCCTGAACTACGCCGAATACGCGCGCAGCGGCTTCTGGCAGCTCGTCGCGGTGACGGTCCTGACCCTCGCCGTGCTCGCCGGCGTCACCCGCTGGGCACGTCGTGAGCAGCCGGTCGAGGCCGTGCTGCTGCGGGTGCTGCTCGGCCTGCTCTGCGCACTAAGCCTGGTCATCGTCGTGTCGGCGCTGTTTCGCATGTACACGTACCAGAAGGTCTACAGCTTCACCGGCGAACGCATCTTCGTCATGGCGTTCGAGCTGTTGCTGGGCACGGTATTCGTGATGATCGCGGCGGCCGGCATCCGGTGGCGCGGCGCCTGGATCCCGCGGCTGACCGTCGCCCTCGGCGTCGTGCTGCTGCTCACGCTGGCGGTACTCAACCCCGAGGACTACGTGGCCCGGCGCAACATCGCCCGCTACGAGGAGACCGGCAAGATCGACGCCTGGTACCTGCGGGCGCTCTCCGCCGACGCCACCCCGGCCTTGGCGACGCTTCCCGACGCCGTACGGCGGTGCGCGCTCAGCTGGATCGTCGACGACCTCGCGCAGCCAGACCCCTGGTACGCGTGGAACCTCGGTCGCGCGCGGGCCCGGGCCACGCTGGAGCGGCTCGGCCCCGCAGCGGTCGGCGGTTCGCGCGACTGCCGCGCCGCCGACCAGTTCGACCTGCCGAAAGCCCGCTGACGACGGCGACTCTCGCGGTCGTCATGCTGGTCGCGCCGGCGGCGCTCTAGGCTGATGGCAACGCGGTAGCCGGGAGAAGCTCAGGTGCGGGAGGCGTGGGTGTCCATCGACGGTACGGACTCGATCGTTGGCAGGTACGTGCGGGCGGTCGACCCGGCTCGGCTGGACCCGTCGGCGGTCGGGTTCTACGCGATGCTCGACTCGGTCCGGGCGGTCGATCCGAGTATCGCGGCGGCGATCGTCCAGGAGCTGCTCGACCAGCGGGCGCACCTCAAGCTGATCGCGTCGGAAAACTTCAGCTCCCTCTCCGTGCAGGCGGCCCAGGGCTCGCTGCTCACGGACAAGTACGCCGAGGGTTACCCGGGCCACCGTTTTTACGCCGGGTGCGACAACGTCGACACGATCGAGTCGACCGCCGCCGGGCTCGCGCGGGACCTGTTCGGCGCCGAGCACGCGTACGTGCAGCCGCACTCGGGCGCCGACGCCAACCTGGTGGCGTTCCTCGCGATCCTCGCCACCCGCGTCGAGTCCACGGTGCTCGCCCGGTTCGGCGGCCCCGACGGGCCGGCGAAGCTCGGCGCTCTCGACGCCGGGCAGTTCGCGCAGCTGCGCGACGAGCTGCACAACCAGCGGCTGCTGGCGATGGACTACTACTCCGGCGGCCACCTCACGCACGGCTACCGATTCAACATCTCCAGCCGCCTGTTCGATGCGCACTCCTACTCCGTCGACCCGCAGACCAAGCTGCTGGACCTGGCGGCGGTACGCGAACAGGCCCGGTCGGTGCGTCCGTTGGTCCTCCTCGCGGGTTACTCCGCCTACTCGCGGCGGATCAACTTCGCCGAGCTCCGGTCGATCGCCGACGAGGTCGGTGCCACGCTGATGGTCGACATGGCGCACTTCGCGGGCCTCGTCGCGGGAAGGGTGTTCACCGGCGACTATGACCCGGTCGCTCACGCCCACGTGGTCACCACGACGACGCACAAGACGCTGCGCGGCCCGCGCGGCGGCATGGTGCTGTCAAGGGGCGATTACGCGGACGCGGTGGACAAGGGCTGCCCCGCCATTCTGGGCGGTCCGCTGTCGCACGTGATGGCGGCCAAGGCCGTTGCCCTGCGTGAGGCGTCGCGGCCCGAGTTCGGTGACTACGCGCACCGGATCGTCACGAACGCGCGGGCACTGGCCGACGGCCTGCTGCGCCGGGGCGCCCCGGTCCTGACCGGGGGCACCGACAACCACCTGCTGCTCGTCGACGTCGCCGAAGGGTTCGGGCTCACCGGTCGGCAGGCCGAGCAGGCGCTGCGCGAGTGCGGCATGACGCTGAACCGCAACAGCCTGCCGGGCGACGTGAACGGGCCCTGGTACACCAGCGGCCTGCGGCTGGGCACGCCGGCGTTGACTACGCTCGGCATGGGTCCCGACGAGATGGACGAGATCGCCGACATCGCGGCTCGCGTCCTGGCCGCCACCACCCCGCCACCGGGAGAGGGTGGGAAGCCGGCGAGCAAGGCGAAGTTCGCGACCGAACCCGGCGTCGTCGACGAGGCCGGAAAGCGCGTGCATGCCCTGCTCACTCAGTACCCGCTCTACCCGCAGATCGACCTGGCCCAGGTCCGACCGGACGACGTCGGCCGCACCGCGTTCGAGTCCCGGTGACGGCTTGTTCGGGCTGGCCCGCGAGGGACGCGACGCAGGGCCGCAGCTTTACCTGATCCGGTTCCCTGCTGTGGCCACGACCGCCGCTGCGGTCGGAGGCCTGGCGATGGCGCTGTTCCACGCCCGGGCCGGCGCGTTCGGCCGCCGGAGTGTCCGTGAGTCAGGTCCCTCGGTTTCCCGACGCGTGAGCGCGCCAGCGGCGCTCGATCTCCCGCATCACCGGCGGGTAGACGATCCAGTGGCGGAACGGCCTGATCGCGGCGAGGTAGCTTCGTCCGAGCGCACCGTTGGGCTTGACCAGGACCGCGATCTGGCCGTGGTAGCGGCCGGGCCGGTCCGGGACCCAGCCGACGTGGAGGACACCGTGGACGGTCCGGTTGGCGATCTCCGCCGCGAACTCGTCGGCGATCAGGTACAGCGGGGCGAACGGCAGCGCCGTGAATTCCGGGCCCGGGGCGTCGCGCAGATCCGCCGGCAATCGCTCGCGCAGGGTGTGCACCCGGGAGCCGAGCCCGCGCTCCGGGTCGTCCCAGCCGAGTAGTGCGCCGAGCTTCCAGCGGATCGCCCACAGCCCGCGGGCGGCCCGGGACGAGCCGCGGGCCGGGTCGCCGGCGACGATCTCCTCGACCAGCCGCGGGAAGTCGTCGGCACCGCCCGGCGTCCGCAGGCCCCATACGTCCTCCAGGCGGAAGTCGGGCGCCAGCTCGTGGATCCGCCACGGTCGGTCGGTGTGGGCCGCGCTGGGCAGTCTCATGGCCGGGCCAGCTCGGCGGCCATGCGTACGCGCAGATCCACGGCGCCCGGGAGGGGTCTGACACACACCGTGAGCCCGACGACCCGCGCGGTCTCGTCGTGACGCACCAAGTCCCGGCCCCGGACGTCCTCGGCGTCGACCTCGGCGTCGCGCGCCTCGGCCGCGCAGCGGAAGGAACGCATGAGGCGATGCTAACATACGTACATGCATGTACGTAGTCGGTCGACGCAGGCCGAGCGGAGCGAGCGCACCCGCGGCGCGTTGCTGGAGGCGGCCGCGAAGGGCCTGTCCCGCTATGGCTACGGCAACCTCCTGCTCGAAGAGGTGGCGCGCGAGGCCGGCTACACGCGCGGCGCCCTTTACCACCAGTTCAAGGACAAGGAGGATCTCGCTCTGGCGGTGGTCGACTGGGTCGACCAGACGTGGTGGCGGGAGGTGGGCGAACCGGCGTCGCAGGAGCCCGATCCGGTGGCGGCGCTGATCGCGCTGGCGCGCGGTCACACGGTCTTCTGCCGCCGCGACATCGCCCGCGTGATGATGGCGTTGCGGGTGGAGTTCAGCGATCGGGACCATCCGGTCGGGCGCGAGGTCCACCGGATCTCGCGGACGTTGGTCAAGCGCTGCGCCGGCCTGATCGAAGCGGGCCGCAGGAACGGTTCGATCCCGTCCGGGCCGCCGGCCAAGGTCGTCGCGATGGCCTACCTGGGGACGCTCGAGGGGGCGGTGATCGCGCTGGCCGGCCAGGCGCCGCACGACGAGACCCTAGCCACCCGCGCCGCCGCCGGGGTGCTGGGGCTGGACGGCCCGCAGCCGGCCGATGACCGGAGCGCCCGGGCCGCCGCTTCCCCGAATCCGCCGGCCGGCTCACGGAACCCGGCCCTTGGCGGCGAAGAGGGTGTGGCTCGGTCCACCGGACCGTCCACGCGCACGAACCTGCCGGGATGACGAGCCCGATCCAGCCGGGCTGTCACCGGGCGAATTCGTTTGCCCGATCCTGCGTATTCGGCAAGGTTGACACCGTGGCAGATGAACGTGTCGTCGGCTACGGCGGGATGTGGGCGAAGCCGGAGGACGACCTCCGGGTGGCCGGAAATCCCGTCGGCGAGCTCGCGACCATCCGCGAGTACCTCTCCAACTACCGGCTCACCCTCGGCATGAAATGCGAGGATCTCTCACCGGAGCAGCTCGCCACCCGGTCCGTCCCGCCGTCAACACTGAGCCTGCTCGGCCTGGTCCGGCATATGGCCCGGGTGGAACACACCTGGTTTCAGCGAACGCTGCAGGGCCAGCGGGAGGCGCCTCGGCCGTTCTGGTCCCCCGACGACGGCGACCTCGACTTCAACGGCGCGGTCGCTGACCCGGCCGTGGTCGAGGAGGCGTTCGCCGTCTGGAGGGCGCAGATTGCGGCCGCCGACGAATGGCTGGACGGGCAGATTGACCCGGGCGCCATGGTCGTCACGGCAAGCGGCGAGCGGGCGAGCGTGCGCGACATCCTCATTCACATGATCGAGGAGTACGCCCGACACTGTGGCCACGCCGACCTGCTGCGCGAGCGCATCGACGGCCGCACGGGCCAGTAGCCGCTACGGGTTCATGGTCGGGACGCTTCCTCGGCGGACTTCACTGCTCGCGACCCGGAGTCTCAGGTGGTCGTGTGGCGGACCTGACTGCGGTGCCGGTCCGCGTGACGCCGGCTTGTGCTATCCGACACGCTCGTCTGGCTTCTAGCGGGCGCCGATCGCGGCCTGCGCCTGCGACCGGACCGTGTCGGGGTCGACGCCGAGTCCTTGACAAGCAGCGCGGCCGGCAGGTGGACGGTGCCGGCATACGGGTGGCCGAGCCGTCGCGCGGACAGGCTGGCCTCGCGCGGCCCGCCCAGGGCGGTGCGTCCAGGGATCGGGACACCCCCGGCGGAGCCGGATCGTGGGCCATCCGAGCGGAGCGCTCGCTGCGCGGCGGGGCAGCGCGAGCGACCCGACCACGAGGTGCTCGGGCCGCGCGTGGCGCACGCCGCGCCGCCGCGCCCCAGGCAGCGCTTCGTACACCGCCCACCGCACGCCCGGCGAGAACACCGGCGCCGACCGCACCCGACGGGCGCGATGGTGCAGCGCGTCCCATTGCCCGCCGAACGGGGTGAAGTCCGCCTCGCTGTAGCCAAGACCGGCCCCGAACACGAGGCGCCCGCCGCTCAGGTGATCGATCGTCGCCGCCTGGCGCGCCGCCTCCCACGGCAACCTGCCGGCCAGCGGCGTCAGCATGATGCCGATGCGCATCCGGGAGGTGCTCAGCGCCACCCCGGCCAGGCTGATCCACGGATCGGATACGGAGTCTGCGGACGCGAGGACGTCCTGCAGGAAGAACCCGCCTCCGCCTCGGCGGCCATCGACGCCAACAGCCGCGGATCGGAGTATGCGCCGTCGATCGGAACATCCAGCCCGAACCTCATATGGCCATCCTGGGCCTGGGGTACGACGGGAATCGTGGTCACGGTCACCACGGACTCCTGGACGTTGCCCGCGCGGTCCGCGACCGGTGGCTGAACCCGGAGACCCGACCGCGGCGACGCCTTCCGGTCGGCCGCGCGCCTGCCCCCCGATCTACCCGCCATCCGCCTGGCTCGGTGGTCGCGCACGGGTGCGGCATAGAAGCCGCCAACCACGTCGCGAGAGGATCGGCCCTCGGGCGCGGAGGCGCCGCCGATGGCACCAGTGCCAATGCCGGTAAGGCACAGTAATCGTGCGGTACCTTACGGTAAGTCGTTCGCGGAGTGTCGTACCCGCCGGCCACGATGGGGCCATGCTGCGCGACACCCTTCCTCGTCGCCCCGAGGCTCGCCGCCTGCTGGCCGCCACGTTCTTCTCGGCCACCGGCCGAGGCCTGACGCTGCCGTTCATGTTCATCTACCTCACGAAGGTGAGGGACATCCCGGCCGGGACCGCCGGTCTGGTCATCGCCTGGTTGGCGGTCTGCTCGCTGGCCATCGGCCCGGTCGGCGGCTGGGCGGTGGACCGCTTCGGCGCTCGCCGCATCGTCCTGCCGATGCTGCTCGTCGAGGCGACGGGCGTCGGCAGCATCGGCTTCGCGCGCGAGCCGTGGCAGGCGTTCGTCGCCGTGACGCTGATCGGCGCCGGCGGGGGTGTGATCTGGGCGGCCAACACCACGATCCTGTCGTCGGTGACCGACGGCGCGGAGCGGCAGAAGGCCTTCGGGCTAAACTTCGCCCTGCTCAACCTCGGCATCGGGACCGGCACCATCATTGCCGGTGCGATCGTCGACCTGCACCGGGCCGGCACCTTCCAGCTCGTCTACCTCATCGACGCGGCGCTCTACCTCGTGCCGTTCGTCAACCTGCTGACGATGACCGACGTCGGCCGGCGACTCACGCAAACCACCGGTGACGCCGCGACGCGGGCGCGCCAACCCGGTTACCGCGAGGTCTTCGCCCACCGCGGCTTCCGGCGTTTCCTGGCCTTCAGCCTGGTGCTGACGATCAGCGGGTACGCGCAGATCGAGGTCGGCTTCACCGCTTTCTCGGTCAACGTCGCGCACGTCAGCGCCAAAACCGTGGCATACGCGTTCACCGCGAACACCCTCGTCATCGTGCTGGCACAGCTGTTCGTCGTCCGGTTCATCCAGGGCCGCAGCCGAACCCGCCTGCTCTCCCTGGTGGGCCTGATCATGGCCGCGTCCTGGCTGATCCTGGGCGTGGCCGGCAGGGTCGACGGCCGCAACGCGATCATGTCAGCCGTCGCCGTCATCGCCTGTGCCGCGGTATTCGCGTTCGGCGAGACCCTCCTGTCGCCGATCAGCCCCACCCTGCTCAACGCTCTCGCCAACGACGAGCTGCGAGGACGGTTCAACGCACTGGGCTCGATGATCTGGGGCATCAGCGGCATCGTCGGCCCGGTCACCGCCGCACCGCTGATCGGCGGCGGACACAGCACGACGTGGCTCGCCCTCACCATCGCCGGCTGCCTCACCGCGGCGGCGCTGTCGACGTCGCTGCGCAAAGTGATCACCACCGAGCAGGACGGCCGCGGTCCGATCGCCGCACCGGTCGCTCAAGGCCAGGCGGTCGGCGGGCCGACGTCGGTCACCGCCACGGCCGAGGCTCCAGCCGGCCCAGCCGCGCAGACCGCGGGACAGGTCCCCGCCGCCAGCTAGCCATCGACGTACCAGCCTTCCAAGGCTGGGCCGGTGCGCGCACAGCCGCGTACGCCCGCCTCTGGCCACCCGACGCTGCCGGAGCCCAACCGAGGAAGCCCCGGTGCGACTGAGGGCAACACCCAGGCAACGATCCTGACCCGTACAAGCGGCGAATGACTCCGCCGCGGTCTCCCTCAACGACCAGGCCGCGTTCTACGAGTGCATCGGGGGCCGCGACGTATCTGTCACCGGAGGTACGTCGCGAGGATGGTGGTCGACTCCGGGGTGACGTTGACTTGTGTGGCACGGTCTGGGTCGCTTTCGATGCTGACGAGTTTGGCGTGGGGATGTGCTCCAGCGGCCAGCCAGGCCAGGCCCACTCCGTACCCGGTTCCGGTCTCGCCGATTACCGCCGGTCCCGCGCCGCGGGCCAGCAGCCGCAACAGCTCACCCTGCTCGGGCAGGCAGGAGTGGCGGAACCGGGCAGCCTGGGCCAGCTCGACGGCGGCCTGGACTTGCGGCGGTAGGTCGGTGCTTGCGCCGAATGCGGCGCTACCCGAAATACCCACCGGATCATTGTGCCGGTCTCGATGGTGCCGCGATGCCGTCGCGGTTTCAGCGGGTCGTTCGACCAACTGCCGTTCACGAACACGGCGCCGGCGCGGACCGGAGCGACGACCCGATTCGCCAGCCGAGTTGGTCGCGGCCGGTCAGCGGCGGTGTGACCTACCCAGGTGCCGGCAGGTATGGAGGTCAGCGGCGCGCTGGATCCATTGTCTGAGGCGTGGCTGGCTAACCCGGCCTCATCGCATAGACTGTCGTGGATCAGCTCGCTGCGTGCCCACGGAGCACGAAGGCAGACGTAACCGGGGCCGTCCACGGCTGTGGCCGTGGTCGGCGAAGGCCGCGTTTCTGCTTGCGTCAGCCATCCTGATCGCGGCTTTCGCATCGCAACGAAGGCGTTGGGACTTACTCGACTAGGGGTGAGCCGACCAGCGGCTGGCGACCTGCTCCTTCGTGACCCGTCCGCCGGTACGCATGGCCTCGACGACGAACAACACGACGCCGGTCGCGAGCACGAGGTCTCCGAGACTGATCGAGATCAGGTAGCCCGGCACGTGCACCACCATGGCGTCCGCCAGCCACGGCAGCCGCGTATGCGAACCGAGCACACTGTGCTCGGCAAGGTGCGGCCCAATCCAGGTGTTCACCGGCGACCGGGGACCGGCCAGCACCCCAGCCGGCGAGGCCATGTGCCCGTTGGCGATGATCGCAGCGGTGTTCAACAGCCAGCCCACCGCCATGGCCACGAGCGCCAGTCGCAGGCCCCCGTGGGTACGGACGACGTTGAGTGTCAGGAACGCTCCGACCAGCATCAGGCTGCTGACCAGGGCCGCGGTGCCGATCCGCCCGGCATCGCCGGGCAGCAGCCGGACAGCGAAAGGCGTCGCAACGGCTGCAACGAGCAGGACGACGCGGGCAGAGCGACGAACGACACGGCGAAGGAAAACGACGTGGGTGACGCCGCCGCGTTTCGCCCGTCGAGCGCCGGTGCCCGACCAACTCGCCCGAATGGCGGCTAGCCGGCGACCACCAACCCCGCCGGCGGGCCGTAAGGCGCGTCGACGGGCCCAGTCGCTGCCGTCATGCCATCAAGGCCGACGTCTCATTTGCTCTGTAACGGCGGACGCGGTCGTACGAAACGGCGTGGGGCGGAAGCGGGACGAGCCCAAGCAGTACACGGCCGGCGGGCAGCCACGTTACGTCGGCGTCCGGCACGATCGCCTAACGCGGCCGACGGGTGCTCCGCTGTTGCTCCGTCGATCCTCAGCATCCAGAAAATCGGCCTGTCAGTACCCGACCTGTCAGACCTGGCCACTGCGACGACCCCTCTCAACGAGCGCGCGACTGCGCGCTGACCTGCGTAAACGCCGCTTCGACTGGATCGCTGACAACGTCTGCCGGTCAGACCGGTAGCCTTGTCAATCGCGGGCCGCTAGCTCAACGGGCAGAGCGGGAGACTTTTAATCTTCGGGTTCGGGGTTCGAGTCCCCGGCGGCCCACCCCGATTGACCAGGCCGTATAGCCCTCCAGGCACGTGGCCTTGATCTTGGTGGCCCGTTCTGACAGCAACCCTGACCGCAACGGCGTTAGTGCCCATCGGTCATGTCCCGCCGATCCGGGTCGCCGAGCGCGGCGTCCATCTGGCGTGCCGCCTCCTGCTGCATGACTGGAATGACGTGACCGTACGTGTTCATCGTTACTGCAATCTGCGTGTGGCCGAGGATGTCCATCAGGGTGCGTGGTGACACGCCTCGGGAGAGCAACAGGGTCGCGCAAGTGTGCCAGAGAGTCATGGAAGCGAATCGGTCGGACGCCAGCTCGGGCTACCAACCGGCCGAATGCGGTGTTGAGGTTGCGCGGCTCGATGTGCCGCCCGGAGGCGGTGGTGAACACCAGACCGACGTCGATCCAGTCGCCACCGGCAGCCACTCGATCGGCGGCCTGACGCTTGCGGTGTTCGTGAAGAGCAATGAGCCGAAACATCCAGCACCAGCGGCGGCCGCCCCTTTGCATTAGGTACCCCGGTCTGCCTCTCAATCCGCTACTCAGACCCGGCGGCCCGTCAGCATGCGGACGCCGACGACGATGATCCAGAGCCATAAGAGGATGTACGGGAACCACCACAAGCTGATGGTCCACACCGCCCGGCCCGCGATCAGGCCGACGCCAGCGACAATCGCCCACCAGCCGAGCCAGGCCGGGCCGATCCGGCCGCGGACGATCGCCACACCGGCGGCCAGGGCCAGGCTGCCCATCGCCAGCACGCTGTTGACCATTTCGAGGCTGCCGGACCGGAAGAACGCCACGGCCGCCGCCGAGTCGGTCGTGCTGGCGGCGATCTCGAAGTTGCCGACCAGCATCGTCCCGGCCACGGCCGCCCCCGCGGCGAGAACCACCGACGGCATCCAGTCCTGGTACGGCGCTGCCCGGCGCAACGCCCCGGATAGCCCGGCCGCGAACCAGAGCAGCCCGACCATTCCGAGCACGACCAGGTAGGAACCGAACGCGAACACCGTCGCGTTGCGGGAGGTCAGAGAGTCGGTGACCGCCGAATCTGGGGAGCCGGGATCGGGCTCGGGGGATCCGCCGGCGATTGACAGGAAGGCGCCCGCGAACGTCAGGACGACAGTGGCCAGCCCGGCTACCCCCACCGCCCGCGATGACGCCCTCCGGGCCTGCGCCTGAGTGATGTCCATGCACCGGAAACTAGGTAGCCAGGTCGACGATGGCAATCCGGGCTACCGGGCAATCCGATATTCAAAGGTGCATGAGAGCGCGGCAGAGCAAGGCGCGGTGGGTCGCCAGCCACAACGCGCTGCGTGCGCGCCACGTGACGGCCCACAGGATCGGATGGCCGTCGGCCTTGACCGCGTCGGTCGTGGTTGACCCGGCGCAAGACGGCTTCGGCGCGTTGGCGGTTTGGTGACCCGCCGGGATCCTGCCTCCGGCGGGCAGGGCCTCCGGCCCTACGACCCGGATCAGGCCTCCGGCGGCCGGGGCTCCGCCCCTGGACCCGGGCAGCTCTGGGACGGCCGGCCCAGCTCCGCGACCCATCGCACACCGGAGGCGACCAGACCGAGCCCGGGTGGCGAAGGTCGTTCGTCCGGTGGAGCGCTCCACCGTCACCACCCGGGCGCGGCCCGGCTGTGCGGAGCCCGCGCGACGGGATGCCACTACCGCAACACGGCACCCCCGGCTTGGGAGAAATCTGGGAGACGATCTTGCAAAACGCACCGTGGATGACCACGACAAGCCAACGTGGACCAGCAGCCTGACCGGCGCGTATAGCCAAACAGCCAGGTCAGGAATCGATCTTGACCTAGTTGACACTGAACGCATCCCTGCTTCAGGGTGTGGCAGAGCAGGGCACGTCCTGTGCGACAGAAAGCCGGTCTATCCTTCGGTCCCGATGGACATTCAGCTGGCCTCGACGGCGAGGAACTCAGGTCGCACACTCGCTGAACGTCGTTGCCGAGCTGCCACGCTACGTGGACGACCGGACGGTGCCAGTCGCGTTGCGCGTCGCCGTGGGGCCGTGATCGTCGACGAGAACAGGGCGCCGTCGACCACGGCCATCGCCGACCCGGACGGCAACAAGGCCTGGGTAGGCACGTTTCAACCTAGTCCCCGGCCGAAGTAATGCCGCCGCAGTGGGGAAGCGTGCGGGTGTCAGGCTCCAGCAACGAAGCGCTGGCTGTTCGCGGCAGGATCCCCTACAGGCGGGGCGTGGCCGACACGGTGAGCGGCCCATCGGCTGGAGCGAACATGTTGGCGTGACTGACCGAGGCTGGGAACGCCTACACCTGCGCTCGGGCGCCTACGACGATCGGACGACCGTCGCCTGGCCAAATCCATGGGAGCGGTGGCCGCTAGCCAACCCATCCGGCTGCGGGCTGTGCTGGCCGCGATCCTGGCCACCGGGCGTCTCACCGCCGGTGCTCCGCAGACTGGGTGACGCACCGCCGCACCGATCGGTCGACCGGTGCGGCGGGTGCGGCGGGTGCGCGGTTAACGGGTCAGCGCGTCGTGAGCCCGTACCCGTACGGGTAAAGCGGGTTGTAGTTGGCGTCGCCGATGTTGATCGGTTCCTGGTCGAGCGACCGCGGCCAGGTGACGGGGAGCTTGCCGGTGAACGGACGCTTGCCGAACAGGGTGTCCGCCACGCCCGCGCCCTCGCTGCCCGGCAGCCAGGCGGCGACCAGGGCGTCGATGTTCGAGAGCTGCTGCGGGTCGAGGATCATCGGCCGCCCGGAGACGACCACCACGACACACTTCGCGGCCCGGGCGCACACCTTGTCCACCGCGGCCAAGTCGGCCGCGTTCAGCTTCATCGTCTGCGCCGGACGCAGCACGCCGTGGTCGGCGGGGTCGTAACCCCACTGCGGACCGCCGACGTCGCCGAAGCCCTCCGCGTACGGGGTCTCGCCGACCACCACGATGCCGACGTCGCCGCGGCCGATCGGGTCGGAGGCGTCCTCGCTGTACGTGACCCGGTTGGCGCCGGCCAGCTCGCGGATGCCGTTGAGGATGGTGGTGCCGGGGATCTTGTTGGTCGAGCCGCCCTGCCAGGTCAACGTCCAGCCGCCGGCCTGGTTGCCGATGCTGTCGGCGTTGCTGCCGGCCACGTAGATCCGCTGGCCCGCTATCGGCAGTGTGGCGCTGTTGTTCTTCAGTAGCACCTGCGACGCGGCAGCGGCCTGCCGGGCGAGCGCGTGGTGCGCGGCCGACCCGACCTCGGCCAGGTGGGTGCGGTCGGTGAACGGGTGCTCGAACAGCCCCAGCTCGAACTTCTTGGTGAGGATGCGGGAGACCGCGTCGTCGATGCGGGCCATCGGCACTTGACCGGAGTCGACCAGACCGAGCAGCGTGGTCTCGAAGCTCTGGTAGATGTTGGGCTCCATGAACATGTCGATGCCGGCCATCACGCCGGTCTTGACCTGGGTCGTCCAGTCGCCCGGGATCTGGTGGATGCCCTCCCAGTCGCTGATGACCAGGCCGCCGAAGCCCATGGTGCCCTTGAGTGTGCCGGTGATCAGCTCCTGGTTGGCGTGCATCTTGATCGGGTTGCCGACGCCGTCCTCGGTCCAGTCCACGCTGGAGAACGACGGCATGACGCTGCCGACCTTGTGCTGCTGGACGGCCGGGACGTACTGGCGCAGCGCCAGGTTCCAGAAGTCCTGCCGGTTCGTGATCGACACGCCCTGGTCGATCGGGTACGCACCGGTGCCGGCCGCCGCGGTGTCGTAGTGGGTGTAGCCGTCACCGGCGTAATGCTTGGCAGTCGCCATCACCCGGTCGTTGGCCGACATGTCCGCACCCTGGAAGCCGTCGATCGCGGTCTCCATCTGGATGACCAGGTCTGGGTTCTCGCTGAAGCTCTCGTACGTACGTCCCCAGCGGTCGTCGCGGGCCGCGCAGATGCACGGCGCGAACGTCCACTGCGGACCAGTGGCCCGGGTCTCCTGGGCGGTGATGTGTTCCACCTGGGCGACTAGGGCCGGGTTGCGGCTGGCGCCGAGGCCGATGTTGTGCGGGAAGACGGTGGCGCCGTACATGTTGCCGTCGCCGTGCACCGAGTCGATGCCGTACAGGATCGGGATGTGCAGCCGGGTGGCCAGCGCCGCCTGCTGGAACCGATCGACCATGTCGGCCCACGCCGCCGGGTTGTTCTGGGCGGGCGTCGAGCCGCCGCCGGACAGGATGCTGCCCAGCTTCCAGGTGGTGATCAGGGAGGGGTTGTCGAAGACCTGGTACCGCTCGGTCTGCGTCATCTGGCCGACCTTCTC
>DATDJX010000209.1:0-15325 GCA_036520275.1 Asanoa sp. | reverse complement strand
AGCGTGCCGATCGCGATGCCGCCGCCCAGGACGGCGGTCGCGGCGGCACCGGGGACGACCCAGCGCATGGCCGGGCGGGAGCTCAGGAAAGACATCGGGTTACCTCCTGGGACCCATCGTGCGCTTCGTCCCCTGTGTCGTCGCTGAGAGTCGCTGTGGGCATCCTCAGCCGGGATGGCAGGCTTGTCCCGTGCGGTTGCTGGTCGTGGAAGACGAGGCCCGGCTGGCCTCGGCGCTGCAGCGCGGGCTGCAGGCCGAGGGCTTCGCGGTCGACCTCGCCGCCGACGGACCCAGCGGCCTCGACCTCGCCCGGCACGGCGACTACGACGCCATGATCCTCGACGTCATGCTGCCCGGCCTGTCCGGCTACCGGGTGGTGCGCGCGCTGCGGGCCGAGCAGCGCTGGCTGCCGGTGCTCATGCTCTCTGCCAAGGACGGCGAGTACGACCAGGCCGACGGGCTCGACTGCGGCGCCGACGACTACCTGACCAAGCCCTTCTCGTACGTCGTCCTGCTGGCCCGGCTGCGGGCGCTGCTGCGCCGCGGTGCCCCCGCCCGACCGTCCGTGCTCACGGTCGGCGACCTCACGCTCGACCCGGCCCAGCGCCGGGTCACGCTCGGCTCGTCGGCCGTGGGGCTCACTACCCGCGAGTTCGCGCTGCTCGAATACCTCATGCGCCGACCGGGCGAGGTGGTCTCCAAGACCGAGCTGCTCGACCACGTCTGGGACGCGGCGCTCGACACGGCGCCCAACACGGTCGAGGTCTACGTGGGCTACCTGCGCCGCAAGATCGGCCGCGACCGGCTGGAGACCGTGCGCGGGGCGGGCTACCGGTTGGCCGCATGAAGGCCGGCACCGCATGAGGCCGCGCCGGCTCTGGCGCACGCCGAGCCTGCGGGCCCGGCTGATGCTCATCGGGGTGTTCGGCCTGGCCGCAGGCCTCCTGGTGGGCGGCGTGCTGCTGGTCGGCGCGCTCGGCCAGACCATCAACCGCACCGCCGACAACGAGGCGCTGCGCACCGCCGAGTCGATGGCCTCGCTGGCCGACGCCGACTCGCTGCCCGACCCGCTGCCGGTCGCCGGCGATGACGTCCGGGCGCAGCTGGTCGATCCCCAGGGGCGGGTGATCGCCGCGTCCGGCAACGCGGACCGGCTGGTGCCCTTCCTGTACGCCGACGAGCGGCCGGCCCCGGGGCAGTCCGCGCGCCGGTTCGTGCCCGGGTCCCGGCTCGGGTTGGACGGGCCGGTGCGGGTGGTCGCCGTGCCCGCCAACACACCCGACGGTCCGCGGACCGTCCTCGTGGCCAAGTCGCTCGCCGACCTCAACCGCAGCGTGGACCTGCTGCGGGTCGGGCTGCTCGTCGCGTTCCCGCTGCTCCTGCTGATCCTGGCCGCCGTGGCCTGGCGGGTGATCGGGGCGACGCTGCGCCCGGTAGAGGCGCTGCGCAGCGGCGCGGAGTCGGTGACCGGCGGCGAACGGCTGCCGGTACCGGCGGCCAACGACGAGATCCACCGGCTCGCGGTGACGCTCAACGGCATGCTCGACCGGCTGGAGGCGGCGCGCGCGCGGCAGCGGACGTTCGTCGCCGACGCGGCGCACGAGCTTCGCAGCCCGCTGACTAACATGCGCACGCAGCTCGAGGTGGCGCAGCACATCGGCGACGCGACGCAGTGGCCGGAGGTCGCGGACGACCTGCTCGCCGACGTCCAGCGGCTGAGCCGGCTGGTCGACGACCTGCTGCTGCTGGCCCGCTCCGACGACCCGCTCGCGCCGGCGCCGGTGACCGGCCCGGTGGAGCTGGGCGGGCTGCTGAAGACGGTCGGCGGGCGGTACGCCTCGCCGCCGGTCTCGGTGTCCCTTCCGGATGGTCCGCTCTGGACGGAAGGCGACGAGGCCGGTTTGGAGCGGGTGTTCGGCAACCTCGTCGACAACGCGGTGCGGTACGCGCGGTCCTCGGTCGTGCTCGCCGCCGCGCCGTCGGAGGACGCCAACTGGTGCGTCGTCACCGTTACCGACGACGGCCCGGGCGTCGCGGAGCGCGACCGCGAGCGGGTCTTCGACCGCTTCACCCGCCTCGACGACGCGCGCGCCCGCGACGCGGGTGGGGCCGGTCTGGGGCTGTCGATCGTCCGCGAGTTGGTGCAGCGGCACCACGGCACCGTCCGGCTGCTGCCGGCGACGCCCGACGACCGCGGGCTGCGCGCCGAGGTCCGCCTCCCCGTGGCGCCCGCCGCGGCCTAGCGCCTGGTGCAGACCGGAGCGGCGCGGCCGACGGTCTGCCTCGAGTAGACGACGCCGACCACGAAGCAGTAGTCGCTGCCGCGGTCCAGCCCGTACACGACGTAGCTGGTGGATCCCGCGGGCAGGTCCTGGAAGGCCTGCGCCGGTTGTCCCTTGCGGCCGCCGGAGACCACGACCGGTCCCTTTGCGCCGCGCGGGTACGACCAGCGCAGGGTGACCAGGTCGCCGCCGTCGACGAGGGTGACCGCGCCGGGTGGCGTGCCGGGCGGTGCCGGCGGCGCGGTGGTGGTCGGGGGTGCCGCCGTGGTCCGAGCGGGCGCGGTCGTGGCCGGCGCCTGCCGCGATGCGGTCGGCGTGGTCCGCGGGGCGGAAGCGCCGTCGAAGGGGTCGAAGCCGGCGATCACCGCGGCGGCGCCGAGCACGACCACGACCAGGCCGATGAGCACGAGCGGCAGCGCGCGCCGGGGCGCCCGGGACGGCACGTACGCGACGGGCAGGCTCTCCGGGACGACCGGCTCGGGCAGCCGGGTCCGGGACGCCGGCCGCCGCTCGATCACACCGCCGGGCGTGTAGATGCGCGGCGGCTCGCGGTAGTAGGTGCCCTCCTGGGGTGGCTCCCAGGCCGGCCGCGGTGGCAGCTCGGCCGCCCGCTGGTGCGGCACCGGGGCCGTGCCGCCGGTCGGGGTCGGCTCGGCCGCACGCTGGTGCGGCACCGTGGACGTGCCGCCGGGCGGGGTCGGCTCGGATCGCCCGCGGTCGGCAGCCGCGGCCGACTCGGGCGGCCCGAACGGCGGCGGCCCCCGGTCGGGCGCCGAGGGCGCCGTCGGCGGCGTCGGGGTGCGCGGCGGGTGAGGCCCGGAGGCGGCCGCGATCCGTACGCCGTCCTCGGCCGCGCACACGTGGTCGGGGTCGGCGGCCGCGCGCGCGAGCGCCGCGACCTGGCCGACGAGCGGGTGGTCGGGCGGCAGATGCGTGCGGCACAGCTCCTGGGCCAGCGCGAGGTGCCGATGGGCCTCGGCGAGCCGTCCGCAGTCACGCTCCATGTCCCCGAGCCGGGCGAGCATCCGGATGCCGGCCGGGTGGCCGTCGCCGTGCACCTCGCGGTGCAGCTCCCAGGCGTCTTCGAGGCGGGTGCGGGCGGTCGCGCACTCCCCGCGGGCGTACTCGACGACGGCGAGGTCGGCGTGGGCGGCGAGCACCCGCTGGGCCTCGGGCCCGTCCTGGGCCGACAGGTCGAGGATGACCGCGTGGTAGAGCCGGGCGGCGCGGGTGTGGTTGCCGACCCGGTGCAGCACCGCGGCGAGCGTGACCGCGGCGTCCGTGGTCTGCGGGTCGTGGGGGCCGTGCAGGCGGGTGCGCGCGGCGTATGCGAAGGCGGCCCAGCCCCGCGCGGCCTGGGCCTCGCCCTGCGCGACGAGGACCTTGGCCAGCAGCGTGGCGGCGGTGGCGAGCTCGGCCGTCGCGTGCGCCGGGCTCGGGTCGGCGTCGGCGAGCGCGGCGGCGAGGAGCTGGCGCGCGCCATCGAGATCGCCGTCAGAGATCCGGTCGTGCGCCCGCGTGGTGAGATCACCCAGGCCGAGGGACATCGCCTCATCGTGCGTGGCCGGCCACGATCTGTACAAGGGTCAGGGGCGGAGATTTCGTGTCCGCAGCGCGTCCTATGCGGACGGGGCCGGCACGTCCAGCGTGCCGAGGACCGCCTCGCTGATCCGCCGCAGCTGGTCGACCTGGGTCGGCGTGAGCGCGTCGAACAGGTGACGCCGGACGCCTTCGACATGGCCGGGCGCCGCGGCCTCGAGCACGGCGTATCCCTCGTCGGTGAGCACCGCGACCTGGCCGCGCCGGTCGGTGGCGCAGTTCTCCCGCCGGACCCAGCCGGTCTCCTCGAGCCGGGCGACGGCGTGTGAAAGACGGCTGCGGCTCGACCCGCACGCCTCGGCGAGGTCGCTCATCCGCAGCGAGTGGCCGGGCGTCTCGGAGAGCCGGACGAGGATCTCGTAGTAGGCGTGCGGCATGCCGGCGTCCCGCTGCAGCTCGCGGTCGAGGGCGTCCATGAGGCCGCGCGACGCGGCGAGGAAAGCCCGCCAGGTCTGCTGCTCGTCGGCGTCGAGCCATCGGGTCATGACACACATCATACCGCACGTAGTTGAGCGCTCAACCAGATTCGGCGTACCGTTGGTGCATGGGCATCCATCGTCTCAACCACGCGGTCTTGTTCGTGAGCGACCTCGTGCGATCCGTCGCCTTCTACCGCGACGTGCTGGGCTTCCGGGTCGTCCCGATGACGCCGGACGGGTTCGCGGGCGCCGCCTTCCTGCAGGCCCCGGACTCCACCAACGACCACGACCTCGGCCTGTTCGAGGTCTCGGGGGCCGGCCCGTCGCCGGCCGGCCGGGCGACCGTCGGCCTCTACCACCTGGCCTGGGAGGTGGACACGCTCGACACCCTTTCGGAGCTCCAGGAGCGGCTCGCGGTGGCCGGCGGCCTCGTCGGCGCGTCCGACCACGGCACGACCAAGAGCCTCTACGGCAAGGACCCCGACGGCCTCGAGTTCGAGGTGGTCTGGCTGATCCCGGCCGACAAGCTCGACGACGCCGCGCTCTCCGCCCGCAAGAGGATCGGCCGGCTCGATCTCGAGGCAGAGAAGCGGCGGTACGGCGGGCAGACGCGAGGCGGGGTCGGCATCTCGGTTCCGGTGTAGCCCCTGGTCCGGTACAACCGTCGTATGGCCGGCCCGACCGACGACGTGGTGCGCGAGCTGCTCGTGCGACGGCTCGACGCCTGGGGACCGGCGGCACTGCACCGTTCCAAGCGGGCCTGCTTCCTGCAGGCGTACGGCGGTCCGCCGGGAGACCTGCCCGCGGCGTCCCTGCGGGTGTTCGACGAGTTCACCGACATGCTCCGCGGCCGGCGCCTGACCGCGCTGGTGGTCGCGCCGTCGGCCGACGAGCTGCGACCCGCCCTGGACGCGGTGCACCGTGAGCTCGACAGCCCGTCCGGGCTCGCGATCCACGCCATGCCTGGCAGCCTCGACGCCGTCCCGGTCGCGGTCAAGGCCGCCTCGGCGGCCGGCGCGCCGATCCTGGCGTACCTCGACGCCTCGACCGGTGGGCCACCCTCCCCGGCCGCCCTGGCCGCCGTCGCGACCGGCAACCCGGCCGAGTTGATGCTCGCGTTGGGCCCGGCCGCCCGTTCCGGCTTCGACCACCGGGTCGCGTTGCGGGAGGCCCGCTTCCCGTTGGTGGCCGACGTGGACCTGGTCGCCGGGCAGGTCACGCTGCTGGTGGCCTTCGCGACGGGTTCCGACCGGAGCCTCGAGGCGTTCAAGGACGCCATGTGGGCCGTCGACGAGTACGCCGGCGTCCACTACCGCGATCCCCGGGATCCCGAGGCGCACCTGCTCGACATCTCGCTGCGCCCCCATCCGGGGCCGCTGCGGCGCGGGCTGCTCGCCCACCTCGCCTCGGCCGGCGCCTTGTCGGTCACCGACCTGCGGCGGTTCACGGTCACCGAGACGGTGTACCGCAGCTCCGACGCCAACCCGGTGATCACCGCGCTGCTCGCGGCCGGGCTGGTCACCCGCAGTCCCATGGCCGGTCGCCTCTCCGGCGACGTGCTCATCGCTCCCGCTGCCGGCGCAGCCGGTCGCCGATCTCGTTGACCAGGAACGAGGCGCTGGTCGCCAGCACGGCGATGTTGAACAGCATCTGCGTGCTGACCAGGACGCGCGCCGCCTGACCCTGCGCGTATACGTCGCCGTAGCCGACGGTCAGCAGCGTGGCCAGGGCGAAGTAGAGGGCGTCCGTCCGGGTCTGCATGCTGACGAACTGCCCGGGCTTGGAGAACGCCAGGATGTAGTCGGCCAGCGCGAACGCCGCCACGCCGGCGACCAGGGCGATCGCCAGCCCGGCCAGCGGCGGTTCATCGCTGCCGGGCCGGATCTGGCGGCGCACCTGGCGGATGACGACCAGGGTGGCGGCGACGACGATCAGCAGGCTTGCGACGATCCGCGCCACGAGCCAGCCGCCGGCCACGCCCGGCTCCACCGGCACGACGTAGTAGGCCACCAAGATCAGTACGGATGCGACGGTCACCCGTGCGATCGGATGGATGCGGCTCCCGCGTGCCATGCCGGCCACCCTAGTCAGACAAAACCCCGCCGACCAGACGAATCCGGAAGCGGCGGGGCCGATGTCGAGGGTCTAACCGGTCAGGTCTTGTCCTGCTTCCACGACGCAGGGCCGGGAAGATCCACGCGGTGCGCGCGGGTCCGTGAGTTCCACGACCAGCGCCCGATCTTGATGCTCCATGAGGAGAAGCCGCCCTGTGTGAAGTGCAGACGCAGGGGGCCGAGCTTCCACTGCTTGCGGACCAACACAGCCATGGTGGGTGTGCCTCCTTCGCTCGTCGCCTCGGGTACGTCCACAGTGCCCAGAACATCCGATCGGGAAACGGCGGTTGTGATGCGGATCGATGTCACGCCCATGATCATGCGCATCCGGCCTCGGCGGGCGGGGCCGAGGTCAGCCCGCGGGTCGGTAGAGGCCGAGCAGGAGGCGGTACTGCGGGTGGTCGCGGCCGGCGTCGTCCGTGTCCTCGGCCAGCCGCTCGAGGGTCGCCGCGATCGCCGCCACCTGGGTGGCGCTCAGGTGGACGTTGCGCAGGACGAGGACGGGTGTCTCGGCGGCCGTCGCGACCTCGGTCGCCACGGTGGTGAGCGCCGCCGTCTTCGCCTCCGGGTCGTCGACCGTGACCCGCTGCGGCACCGGCCGGTAGTAGACCTCGGTCCCCCCGCGGACCCGGGCCGACCGGACGACCTCGACCAGGCCGGCCTCGCGCAGGACCTTCAGGTGGTGGGCGACGCCGCCCTTGTTGGTCTCGAGCGCCACCGCGAGCTGGCTGATCGTGGACTCCGCGCGGCCCAGCGCGAACAGCAACCGGCGCCGCATGGGATGGCCGAGGGCCTTGTGTTGTGCCGTGCTCGTCACGGCCAAAGCGTTCAACTCTCTTGACGCTTTGTCAAGCGTCTGCTTTTCTCAACGCATGGATCTCATCGCGCGCCTCCGTACCCTCATCGAAGAGCGCTACGTGTTTGCCGACGTCGCCGCGACCGTGTCGCACCGGCTCGCCGCCGGCCGTTACCCGACCGACCTTGCCGCGTTCGCCGAAGCCGTCACCGCCGACCTGCAGGCCGACAGCCGGGACAAGCACCTGCGCGTCGTCCACCACGACGAGCCGATCCCGGAGTCGGCGCCGGGCGACGACGCCGAGGAGTACCGGGCAATGCGGCGGTGGGCGGCCCGCACCGGCGGAGGCGTCGCCGCGGTGACCCGCGGTCCGTCCAACGTCGGCGTCCTGCGCCTCGGCCCGGTGTTGTTCCCCTCGGTGATCGCGGCCGAGCCCGTGACCGCCGCGCTGACGCTGGTCGCCGACTCCGACGCGCTCGTCGTCGACCTGCGCCGGTGCGTCGGCGGCGAGCCGTCGACGGTCGCGTTCCTGATCAGCTACCTGTGGGACCACGAGCCCGCGCCGTTGACGGGTCTACGGGACCGGGCGGGCAGCACCCGCCAGAGTTGGACGCTGCCGTACGTCCCGGGTCGCCGGTTCGGCAAGGACCGCCCGGTGTACGTGCTGACCGGCGGGACCACGTTCTCGGGCGGCGAGCAGCTGGCCTACGACCTGCAGCAGCTCGGGCGCGCCACCATCGTCGGCGAGCAGACCCGCGGCGGCGCCAACGCCCGGGAGTCCTTCCGCCTACACCCGCACCTGGAGGCGACCATCCCGGTGGTGACCGCGGTCCACCCGACGACCCGCACCAGCTGGGAAGGCGTCGGCGTCAGGCCCGACGTCGTCTCCACGGCGGCCGAAGCAGAGGCCGTCGCCATGCGACGCGCCAGCGAGGCGTCCGTGGCGACGAGGGTCGCGCCGAGGTGACGGCCCGCCGGGCCAGCTCGATGGCGACGACCGCGAGCGCCGTCGAGACCGCCAGCAAGACGCCGGCGAGGAACGCGATGGCGACCAGGCCGCCGGCGAAGGCGACCAGGGCGATCACCAACGGCGTACGGCGGCGGCGCTCGGTCGCGCCCATCCGGGCGGCGAACCGCGGATCCTCGGCGGCCAACTGCCGCTCGATCTGCGCGAGTCGTTCCCGGTCGTCCTGGCTGAGCATGGCGATCACCCCCGATGGCCTTTCGGACAGACTAGGCGTACCCGGCTGCCGGGGAGCTCACGCTCGAGTTCTTTCCGGCCGCCGTGGGCAAACCGTCCGTGGGCCGATCGGCTGACGCTTTGATCCGATGCCCCCATCCCCGGCAAGCACCCGGCCCGGACGGTCTCCGCCGGGGCCCTCGCCCGCCGACCGCCGAGCCGGGTCAGCGGGGCTGCCAGGCGTCCGGGCGAGTGATCAGCTTGCGCACCCGCGCGGGCATCTTGCCGCTCAGCAGCGCGGCCAGGCTGACCTCGTCGACCACGTCGCGGACGGCCGCCCGGACCGCGACCCACAGGTCGGGCAGGTGGGCGGCGGCGCCGACATACCGGGTCTCCTCCGGGCGCAGGCCGCGCACGCCGGCCAACGGTCCGTCGACCGCGCGCAGAATGCCGCCGACCGTCACGTCGTGTGGCGGTTGGGCCAGCGTGTAGCCGCCCTCGGCGCCGCGCTGGGCCCGCACGACGCCGGCCCGCCGCAGGTCTGCGAGCACCGCCTCGAGGAACTTGCGCGGCATGTCCTGGTCGGCGGCGATCGCCTGCGCGGACATCAGCGCCGGGTACGACGCGGCGAGGCTGAGGGCCGCCCGTACCGCGTAGTCGCCACGCGCCGAGATCTGCACCGCACCATCATGCCGAACGGGCGCCCGGCACCGTGCGTTGCCCGGCGCGGAACGCGCCGGGGCTCGTGCCGACCTCGCGGTAGAAGAACCGCCCGAAGTTGGTCGGCTCGGGGAACCCGAGCATGCGGCCGATGTCGGCGATCGGCGTGTCCGTGGCCGCGAGCAGCCGCTTCGCCTCCAGCGTCACCCGGTCGTCGATGACCTGTTTCGCGCTGCGGCCGGTCGCGGCCAGGCAGGCCCGGGTGATCGTGCGGACCGAGTAGCCCATCCGCTCGGCGTACTCCTCGACCCGCCGGGTGCGCGCATAGTGCTCCTCGACCGCCGCCCGAAACGGCTGGTAGGCGCCGTCGCCGGCGGGCTCGCCGGCGGGCAGCAGCGCGATCCGCAGCAACAGGACGGTGAGCTGGTGGCGCAAAAGCTCGGCGGCGAGCGTGCCGGAGCTGTGCCGCTGGCAGTCGACGACCAGTTGGCTCACCTCGTTGATGACGGCGTCCTCGTCCTCGCCGGCGAGCTGCCAGTATCCGCCGCAGAGGCCGGCCGGCACGTCGGTGACCGCCGAGGGGTCCCAGCAGACGACGATCGCGTCGAGGCCGGGCTGACCACCCAGGCGTACCGCCTGGCCGGGGGTGGCCCACAGCAGCGTGCCGGGCCGGCAGGCGAGCGCCCTGAAGTCGATCTCGTGGTGGCCGTGCCCGACGGTGACCAGCATGAGCATGTGCTGGCGGAGGAGGCGCGCCGACCGGAACCACCCGTCGACCAGCATCTCACGCAGCGTGATAGTGGACACCCCGGCCCAGCCCGCGATGTCGCTGCCCGGCGACTGATCGAAAAGGGACATCGGCTGACGGTAGCCAATGGCGTCGTGGTCCGCACGGCGAGGAACACTGCGGCACTCAGCTGTCACCGCCTGTATGCGACGCCGACCGAAACCGGTCGCCGCGCCTACCCGGGGCGGGCCGCCCGGCCGGGTGGCCAGCACGGGCCCCGACCGTCACGGTCTATGCCCTCGGCCGGCCGGTCACCGTCAAGAGCCGTAGCGCAGGCCGTCGGTCAGCAGGTCCAGGAGCCGCCGGGCCTGCGCGCGCTGCGTGGGATCGCCGGCCGTCAACGAGATCCCGCTGAGGCTGGCCAGGACGTCGCCGGGCTCGACGTCGGTCCGTACCGTGCCGGCCGCCGCACCCGCCGCCAGCAGGGTCCGGATCGCACCCGTCAGGCTGCCGCGGCTATGGGCGTACGGGTCGCCGCCCGACGCGATCACCGCGCGCAGCGCGTCGGCCATGCCGCGCTTGGTGGTCATGTAGTCGATGAAGTCGTCCATCCACGCCCGCAGGGCGGCCTCGGGCGGCATGGTCGCCAGTAGCCCGGTCACGCCGTGACAGAGCTTGGCGAGCTCGTTGCGGTACGCCGCCTCGACGAGCGCCTCGCGGGTTGGAAAGTGGCGGTAGAGGGTGCCGATGCCGACGCCCGCGTCCTTGGCGATCGCGTCGAGGGTCGCCTCGGGGCCGTCGACGGCCGCGAACGCCCGTACGGCCGCCTCGAGCAGCCGCTCCCGGTTGCGGCGGGCGTCGGCGCGTTGCGGTCTCGCTGTGGCGGACACGACGCCTCCGGGGGAGCGGGCAAACGGAGCATCCTCCGCTTAGCCTGGTGAGGTATCGGAGGTTCCTCCGTTTACCTTAGCCCGTTGGGGACGACATGACCGCGACCATCCGAGTCACCACGCCGTACGGCGCACAGACGACGGCGGAAGAGGTCGTCGAGGGCCTGGACCTGACCGGTCGGCGCGCGATCGTGACCGGCGGTGCCTCGGGCATCGGCGTCGAGACCGCGCGGGCGCTCGCTCGCCGGCGCGGGCGCCGACGTGACGATCGCCGTGCGCAACCTGGACGCCGGCAAGCAGACCGCCGCACTGGTCGAGGCGACGACCGGCCGGCCCGTGCGCGTCGCGCGCCTCGAGCTCGCCGACCCGGCGTCGGTCCGCGCCTTCGTGGCCGACTGGGTCGTTCCGCTGCACATGCTGGTCGACAATGCCGGCGTGATGGCGTCGCCGCTGATGCGCACCGCCGAGGGGTGGGAGATGCAGCTCGCCACCAATCATCTCGGCCGCTTCGCGCTCGCCACCGGCCTGCACGACGCCCTCGCCGCCGCGGGCGGCGCGCGCGTCGCCTCGGTCAGCTCCGCCGCGCACCTGCGTTCGCCGGTCGTCTTCGACGACGTCATGTTCGAGCACCGCGAGTACCAGCCCTGGGCCGCGTACGGCCAGTCCAAGACGGCGAACGTCCTGTTCGCGGTCGACGCGACCCGGCGGTGGGCGGCCGATGGGGTCTTCGTCAACGCGCTGCACCCGGGCGGCATCCGCACCAACCTGCAGCGTTACGTGTCGGAGGAGGAGCTGGCCCGGATGCGCGCGGCGGCGGGCTCCGGCGGCGCCGCGCCCAGCTGGAAGACGCCGGAGCAGGGCGCCGCGACCTCGGTGCTCTGCGCGGCCTCGCCGCTGCTCGACGGCGTCGGCGGCCGGTACTTCGAGGACTGCAACGAGGCCGGGCCCCACCAGCCGGGCACCCGGACCGGAGTGGCGGCCTACGCCCTGGACCCCGAAGCGGCCGCCCGGCTGTGGCACGTCTCGCTTGACCTCCTCTCCTGACCCTTCGCAGCGACAGAAACACTGTCATTGCTCGTGCGGGTCAGGCGGCGAGGAGGCCGATGCCGAGGCTCAGCGCGCCGGCCGCGAGGCAGAGGGCGCCGATCCACAGCACCCAGATCGCCTGGTTGGGTCGGGTGACGCCCCTGCCGGCCGAGGAGGCGAAGAAGCCGGCCGACATGAGGGCGGCGGCAAGCGGGATGCCGAGACGCCCCACCCAGGCGAGGAAGCCGGACAGGTTCGCGGCGTCGACGAGGATCAGCCCGACCAGGCCGAGCGTGACGAGCACACCGGCGTGGGCGTGGCCGGCCCGGGCGAACGCCTTCTGGAAGTCCGTCATCGGCACCATGCCGCGCACGATGCGGGTCATGAACCACCCGCCGACCTCGATCGTGGGCACCGTGATGAGCACCACGCCGGCGATGATCCGGGTAGGGTCACTCAGAGCAAGATCAACCATAGGTTAATCGTCGACCTGACAATGTGCTACGTCAAGATGTGGAACGACGTGACTCTCGTTACGCTGTCGATTGCGGAAGGACCGCCATGTCCGACCTGTTCTCGGTCAAGGGAAAGACCGTCCTCGTCACCGGGGGCTCGCGGGGGATCGGCCTGATGATCGCCCAAGGCTTCGTCGAGGCCGGCGCCGACGTGGTGATCTCGTCCCGCAAGGCCGAGGTCTGCGAGGCGGTCGCGGCGCAGCTGTCCACGGTCGGCTCCTGTACGGCGATCCCCGCCGACCTGTCCACGGACGACGGTGCGTCCGGCCTCGCGGCGGCCGTACGGGAGCGGGTGCCCCGGCTCGACGTCCTCGTCAACAACGCCGGTGCCGCCTGGGGCGCGCCGCTGGAGTCCTATCCGGACGCCGCGTTCGACAAGCTGTGGGCGGTCAATGTCAAGGGCGTCTTCCGGCTCACCGTGGGGCTGCTTCCGGCGCTGCGCGCGGCCGCCACCGCCGAGGACCCGGCGCGGGTCATCAACATCGGCTCCATCGACGGCATCCGGGTGCCGGACATGGAGACGTACGCCTACTCGGCGTCGAAGGCCGCGGTGCACATGCTCACCCGTGCGCTCGCTCACCAGCTGGCGCCGGAGCACATCACGGTGAACGCGATCGCGCCGGGCCCGTTCGACAGCAAGATGATGGCGTTCGTGCTCGACGACCCCGCGGCGCGGGCAGCGATCGAGGAACAGGTCCCGTTGCGGCGGATCGGCCGGCCCGACGACATGGCGGGTACGGCGATCTTTCTCGCCGCGCGGGCCGGGTCGTACCTCACCGGCGCGGTCATCCCGGTCGACGGTGGCCTCACGTCCCATGGCTGACGGACGAAGCGCCGCGCGGAGTCGGCAGCTCCGCGCGGCGCACTGGTGTTTCGGTGGCTATCGCCCGGCGAGCAGGCGGTTGACTGCGGCGTCGACGTCGAGGTGGTCGCTTTCCCGGCCGCGCGGGACGACGACGTAGGTGCGGCGCAGAAAGCGGACGAGCACGCTGCGCGGCACCTCGAACAGGGCGTTGCCGTCCGGCGAGGACAGCGCCAGGGCGACGAAGTCGCCGCGTGGCGTTGCCCACGGCCAGACGCGAACGTCTCCGATCCCGGCCGGTTCGTCGAGGCCCGTCACGAGCAGCTCCCGCGCGAACGACCAGCTCACCGCCTCGCCACCGGCGGAGTCGGCGTGGAACAGGACATGGACCGCGTACGGGTCGGCTGGGTCGTAGCGCAGGCTGGCGCGCACCGGCAGTGCGGTGGCGTCGGGCGCGACGAGCCGCAGCGAGGTTTCGACCTCTACGGTCGTCGGTCGGATGACACTCATGGACGTTCTCCCCCCGGCACCGCTGCGAGGCGCGCTCGCCCCGCGTTTCCCATACTCAGGTGATACTCCTAGTTACGCTCCGCCATACGCTGATCTCACCCAGTAGTGGGAAGAGGGTGCCGAGTAACCACCGGAAGGCCGGAATTCATGTAAAATGCCCGGCCCTGCCCATGTACTTGGTCCCGCTCGGCGTCGGGTGGTTCAGACGTCGACTCACTCCGGTAACGTCCAGTGGTCCGGTGAAGTGACGGGCCGTGTCGGAACGGAAGGGACGGGTCGGTGAAACCATCCTCAATGGAGCAACCGGACGTCGGGACGCGTCGGTCTGATTCGGCGGATTTGCGGAGGTACGGGGTGTCGCCTGACGACGAGACCGGATCTCCCGTCGAGGATCCGACACCCAAGCCGCGTACGCCTCTGGAGCGCCTCCGGTCGACGCCGGGGGGCCGGACGGCGTTGCGCGTCTTCGTCGGCGTCTCGGGTCTGCTGGTCGTCGCGCTCGGTGCCGTGCTGATCCCCCTGCCGGGCCCCGGTTGGCTCATCGTCATCGGCGGCCTCGCCATCTGGGCGGTCGAGTTCGCTTGGGCCAAGCGGCTGCTTCACTTCACCCGCCGCAACGTGCAGGCGTGGACCAGCTGGGCGGCCCGACAGATCCTAGCGGTACGGCTGCTCATCGGCGCGCTGGGGCTCCTGTTCGTCGCGTGCGTGGTGTGGCTGTCGGTGAAGTACAGCCTTGGCGTGGACCTGGTCGCCCTCATGCGCGGGTGGCTCTGACCCATGGGTGGCGCGATGTGCGCGGTGCTGTCCGGATCCGGTACAGTCGTCGGCGCTGAGGGCGATTAGCTCAGCGGGAGAGCGCTTCGTTCACACCGAAGAGGTCACTGGTTCGATCCCAGTATCGCCCACCATAGTTGGCAGTGCGCGAACCGCGTGCTCGCTGTCGGAGAGGGCTGGCCCGTCGCGGGCCAGCCCTTCGTCGTTGCCGGCGATGGGGAGCTTAAAGATCGGCCGGACGGCGTCGTCCGCGATGATCACGATCTCTTTGATCATGGCTTCGCACATCGCTTTGCGGGCGTTGGGGAGGCCGTCGGTGAGGTGAAGGGTGCCATCTCAGCGTCAGGGCCGTGACCAGGGTCGACACCTCCTGGCAGGCTGTCGGGTCATGGTGGTTTGCACCCTGGCGTTCGTGGTGGTCCGGCGGGTTCTGGCCCTGGTCGGTTTAGGCCAGGCGCCGGATGCGAAGGACGTAGAGATCGCGGTGCTGCGGCATCAGTTGATGGTGGTGCGGCGCCAGGTTGCTCGGCCGCGCTACACGCCGCAGGACCGGGTGGTGTTGGCGATGTTGGCGCGGTTGCTGCCGCGGGAGCGGTGGCCCGCGTTTCTGGTCACGCCCGGGACGCTGCTTCGGTGGCATCGTGAGTTGGTGGCCCGCCGCTGGACATATCCGCGTCTTGGCCGAGTTCAACAGGGCTTGCCGCCCGATGTCGTCGATCTGGTCGTGCGGATGGCGCGGGAGAACCCTCGCTGGGGCTATGTACGGATCGTGGGGGAGTGCCGCAAGCTGGGCATTCGGGTGTCGGCGACGTCGGTGCGTAGGATCTTGCGCCGCCGCCACCTCGGGCCGGCGCCTCGGCGCAACGGACCGAGTTGGGCGGCGTTTTTGCGGGCGCAGGCCGGCGAGATGTTGGCGTGCGACTTCTTCACGGTCGAGACAGTTGGTCTGACCCGGCTGTATGTGCTGTTCGTTGTGGAGCTTGATCGGCGTCGAGTGCACTTGGCGGGGATCACCGCTCACCCGACCGGCC
>DATDJX010000208.1:0-3152 GCA_036520275.1 Asanoa sp. | reverse complement strand
GCGTTGGCGCTCTCGACGGGACATCAGGAAGCCAGAAAGGGTAGATCAGGGTTCGTCGCGAGCCCCCCGACACCCTGCCTCGCGCAGTGCCCGGGCGTGCCGTTGGCGCCTACGGCGTGCTGTAGGCGAGCTTCATGAGCTCGCCCGAGGCGAAGAAGTTGGCCGTGGTGGTGCAGCGCACGCGGACGCGCACCTCGCCCGTCGTCGCGTTCACGTAGCCGGAGGCCGCGCCGGGCGGGGTGAGGTCGGTGACCGCGATCTCGGTGGTGCTGACGGCGCGCGAGTCGAGCTGCTGCCAGGTGCTGTCGGTCCACCGCCAGGCGGCGAGGACCTGCGTGCAAGAGCGCGAGTTCTTGCCGATGTAGCTCAGCTTCAGGTTCGTTGCACCGCCCGGCACGTTCGTGAAGCTGCCGTACCAGGACGTCGTGCGAGTGCCGCTGGTCGTCGAAGTGACCTGGAAGAAGTTGTTGTCGTCGGCGGTCAGCGACGCGGCGTTGCCCGCCCGCGCGGTGCCGGTCTCGATCGCGGTCGCCGCGGGGAACGCGGCCACCGGCGTGGTGAAGCTCGCCGGCGCGCCGGGGGCGGCCGGCGACGTCGTCGCGTTGCCGGACGGATCGGCGGAGCGCACGCGGTAGTAGGCCGTGCCCTGGCTGAGGCCGGTCAGCTTCACGCTGTGCGCGGTCACGGAGCTGGCGTCGGAGGCGCTCTGGGTCAGCGCGCTCGGGGACGTGCCGAAGTCGACGCGTGAGTCCGCGGCCTCGTCCGTCGTCCACGTGACCGTCGCCGTGCCGTCGGCCGCGGGCGCCGCCGCGACGGCCGAGATGGCCGGTGCCGTCGTGTCGGCCTCGTAGGTCGCCGAGTACTGGCCGCCGGTCGCGCTGAAGAAGGCGTACTGGACGCCCTTGATCGTCTCGCGCGTGATCGCGACGGCGCTCCCGTCGCGCGTGATGGTCTGGAGCGCCTTGCCCGCGAAGGTCGTCGGGAGCATGCCGCGCAGTCCGGTCGCGCCGACCGCTTCGGTGACGCGGAAGCTCAGCGTGTTGTTGCTCCAGCCGATCGCGGCGAAGGCCGAGCCGTTGCGCCCGTCGAGCCAGGTGAGCATCTGGCGGCCGGAGACGACGGGCACGCCGCGGGCCTTCGCGGAGGCGACGATGGCGTCCGAGCCCGCCGAGCTCACGGTGTCGGTGTGCATGTTGGCGTTGAAGATCCCGTAGTAGCCCGCCGGCCCGAGGGCCCGGTCGAGCAGCGTGTCGATCGTGAACGGATAGGTCTGGTCGGACTCGTCGGTCATCTGCGTCGTCGCCTGGTAGACGTCGATCATCGTCCCGTCGGTGTCCGCGAAGCGCATGGGCATGCCCGAGCCGGTGAAGAAGCCCGGCCGGTCGGCCACCCACGCCGGCGGCCAGTAGTAGTAAGTGCCGTCCAGGCGCATGCCATGCGTCAACTCCACCTTCGGCGTGCTCGCCCAGTCGCTCCACGCGATGCAGTGGGTCCGCTGGGTGTCGGGGGCCGGGAGGCTCGGGTAGGCCGCCGTCCAGTCGCTCAGCTGGGAGGTGAAGAAGCCCGCGAGCGTCGCCGGGGTCCAGTCGGCGCAGTTGGTGTTGATGTGCACGCCGACCTCGAAGCCCGATGCCGTGTAACCCGCGGCCGCGCTGTCGGAGAGCGGCGTCGAGGGATACACGTAGGAGCTCGAGCGGATGCACTCCCACTGGGCGACCGAGCAGCCAGTCGGGCTGGCGGCCTTGTAGGCGTCGAAGCGCCCCGCCGTCCCGCCGGTGCCGTGATCGTCGCCGGTCATGATCACGGCCGCCTTCAGGCCGCGCGGCAGGTACCAGAAGCGCGGCAGCGGCTTCTTGTCGGCGGTGATCGTGCCGATCAGGTTCGCGAGCAGGCGCTGCTGCTCGTCGGCCTGCGGGATCGCCACCTTGCCGAGGTCCACCCAGTCCGGCTGCACGTCGCCCACCTTGGCGCCGAAGAAGAGGTCGTCGGAGCGGATCGGCGCCGTGCCGTCCCGCTCGTCGCCCGCCCAGGGGGGGTTGCCCTGGCGCGTGTAGACGACCGAGCGCGCGAGGTCGAAGGTGAAGGCCGCGGCGCTGCCGCCGTTGGAGCCCACGCTGCGCACCGTCACCGCGGGCGCGGACGTGGCCGCCGACGCGCTCGAGTAGAGCGTCGCGACGCTCGTTGCCCCGTTGAGGGTGTAGCGGTCCGCGGTGCCGTGGAACTGGATCGTCTGGTCGACGATCCCTGCGCCGGGCGCCCTGGACGTGTCCACCTTCAGGTAGGCGTTCGCGAGTGTCGAGCCGGCGTCCGTGAGCCCTAGCAGGCCCGCGAGCTGCTTGTCGGGCCGCATCGCGATGAGGTCCCCACCGCCATTGACCCAGTCGCTCAGCATCGTCGCCTGCGCGGCGGTCAGGCTGACGTCGCCGACGATCACGGCGTCATAGCTCGCCAGCGTGGCGGCCGTCACCGTCGTGATGTCCTTGACGGTGAACTCGTTCAGGCCCTCGGTCCGCAGGATCTCCGCGTAGTAGCGGCTGAACGGCGCCGAGCTGCGCGAGATCACGAGGATCGGCCCTCCGGGGCCCTCGTCGGGCGGCGGGCCCGGCGGCGAGGCGGTGGTGAAGGTCCAGGTGCGGTCGGTGGCGAGCGGGTTGCCGGCGCTGTCCTTGACGCCGTTGGCGCCGGCCTTGACGGTGGCGGTGTAGGTGGTGGCGTCGTCGAGGGTGGCGCTCGGGTTCAGGGTGGCGGTGCGCGTCGCGGAGTCGTAGGTGACGGCCGCGGGGACGAGGGCGTTGGCGGGGTCGCGCAGCTGGACGGTGGTGGTGGTGATGCTGGCGGCGTCCATCGCCTCGTTGAACGTCGCGGTGACGTTGACGCCGGGCGCGACGCCGGTCGCGCCGGCGGCCGGCAGGACGCTGGTGACGGTCGGCGCCGTGGTGTCGGGGCCGTTGGTCTCGAAGACGACGTCGACCCAGTAGTTCTCGGACCGGTAGGTGCCGGCGGGGAAGGTGCCCACGGCGCCGTAGCCGTAGAGGCCGTTGCCGCCGTCCTCGGCGTCGGCGAGCGCGCGCAGCGGCGGGCTGTCGACGCCGCGGCCGGTGAAGAAGTCCTCGTCGACGGCGTAGTTGCCGCGCGGCGCGTAGTAGGAGGCG
>DATDJX010000207.1:0-2196 GCA_036520275.1 Asanoa sp. | reverse complement strand
GTCACCCAGGGCAACTACAAGGGCGCGGTGAGCGTCATGGGCCGGGCGATCGAGTACCTCGAACCGTACCGGCCGGCCAGAGAGGGCATCGACGTCGGGGCGCTGTCGGGCGCGCTGCAGGCGGCGGTCGCCGAGTGCCGGCGGGCGATGGCCGAAGATCGTCCCGCCGAGGTGACCATGATCAAGCTGCGGCTGGGGCGTGAGGCGTGAGCGGCGACGGCGAGCTACGCACCGACCACGGCGGCTTCGACGCTCCCTCGGACGGCCCGCTCCCGCCCGGGGTCACCCCGATCGCCGACGCGCGCGCCCGCGTCCGCGCCCGCTTCGAGGGTGACGTCCGCCGTATCCGCATCCACTCCCTCGCCGCCGTCCCCACCCTCGAGCTGCAGCTCGACGACGGCAGCGGCCGGATCTCGGCGCTGTTCATGGGCAGGCGCGGCATCAGCGGCATCGAGTGCGGCCGCCGCCTCGCCATCGAAGGCACCCCGGTGGCCGGCGAACGCGGCCTGACCCTCTACAACCCCGCCTACGACCTGCGCTGATCGGTGGCGGGCTGGTCGGCCTGGCCGGCCGATCGCTCGCCGACGAGCTGTTCGCGCAGGTACTCCTCTGACCCTTCCGAGCTGACCGCCAGCACCTCGTCGCCCACGGCGAACACGGTCTCCTCCCTTGGGACGATCACGTGGCCCTCGCGGACCACCGCGACCAGGGCCGCATCGACCGGGAGGCGCAGGTCGCGGAGGGTCTTGCCGATGGACGGCGAGCCCTCGGCCAGGCGCACCACGTGCAGGGACACCTGGCCCTGGTCGAACTGCAGCAGGCGGACCATGTTGCCGACGGTCACCGCCTCCTCGACCAGTGAGCGGAGGATGTGCGGGGTCGACACGGCCACGTCGACCCCCCAGGCCTCGTTGAACAGGCCGTGGTTCTTCGGGTTGTTCACCCTGGCGACCACCCGGGGGACGGCGAACTCCTGCTTGGCGAGCAGCGAGACCACCAGGTTGTCCTCGTCGTCGCCGGTGGCGGCGACCATCACGTCGGCGTGGGCGATCCCGGCCATGACCAGCGAGAGCACCTCGCAGGCGTCGAACGGGAACCATTCCGCCTCTTCCAGGGAGTGGCGCGCCGCCTCGATCACCGCCGGGTCCTTCTCCAGCATGGTCACCTGGTGCCCCGCTGCCAGCAGGTCGGCGGCGATGAACTGGCCGACGTTGCCGGCACCGGCGATGGCGACCCTCATGAGCGCGCCTCGCGGGAGCCGGCGGGGGTGGCGTCGGCGGCCGGTGGCGCGTCGGCGGTCGGGTCGCTCTTGCGGGCCTCCAGGATCATCGGGCGGAGCTCGTCGAGGCCGCCGGCGTCGACGGCCAGGTGCACCTGATCGCCCTCCTGGAGGATGAACGACGGGGTCACGATGCGGGCACGGCCGACGCGGGTCACCGCCACCACCCGGCGGTGGCCGTCGCTCTCGACCTCCTCGATCCGCCACCCCGCCCAGCTCGGCGGGAGCACCATGGTGACCAGGGAGATCCCCTCGCTCGGGTCCTTCCAGTCCGAGGCCACCTGGTCGGGGATGAGCAGGCGCATGATCTGGTCGGTAGTCCACTTCACGGTCGCCACGGTGGGGATGCCGAGCCGCTGGTAGATCTCGGCCCGGCGAGGGTCGTAAATGCGGGCGACCACGGTGGGGACCTCGAAGCGCTCGCGGCTCAGGCGGGCCGCCACGATGTTGGAATTGTCGCCGTTGGATACGGCCACGAACGCCCCCGCCCGGCGCACCCCCGCTTCGTCCAGCACCTCCTCGTCGAACCCGTAGCCGTGCACCTGCTGCACGTCAGAGCCGTAGCGAAGGTTGCGGAAGGCGTTGGGGTTCTTGTCGATCACCGCGATGGTGTGGCCCCTGGCCGAGAGCCGCGCCGCCAGCTCGGAGCCGACCCGGCCGCATCCCATGATGATGACGTGCACACCGCTCCTTCCGGTCGGGTTCGTCTCCGCAGCCGGCGCCATCTTCGGCGCGCCTGGCGGGCAGCGCAACCAGCGCACAGGTTCGCCCACAAGCGGATACTGGCTGCGACGGGACGACGAACAGGTCGGTCAGCAAGGAGCCTAGGTGTCCTCCGAGGTCAAGCAGGAGCCCGAAGCGCTCGAGCCGGTAGCGGCCGAACGCGAGTCGAGCCGATACCAGTCGGTCGGCTACCG
>DATDJX010000206.1:0-12540 GCA_036520275.1 Asanoa sp. | reverse complement strand
CCTGCCGCGGACGGCCCGCGGCCGCCCCGATCCGCCGCCGATGCGCCCCGCCAACGCCTCCCGCTTGGAGCACCCGATGTGGCAGCACGGCTACCTGCAGGCGGTCGAGTGGCGGTTCGTGTCCGGCACCTTCGACCAGGTCGGGCCGGCCACGGTGTGGGCGCGCCAGCGGGTGCCGCTGGTCGCCGGCGAGGAGCCTACCCCGCTGCAGCGGCTCATCCTGCTCGCCGACTCGGGCAACGGCCTGTCCCGGGTGCTCGACCTGGATGGCTGGTGGTTCATCAACACCGACCTGACCCTGCACCTGCACCGCCAGCCCGTCGGTGAGTGGATGTGCGTGCGTGCCCGCACGTTCCTCGACGACCAGGGCAGCGGGATGGCGGAGACCGTGCTCTACGACGAGCGCGGCCGGCTCGGGCGCGGCGCACAGGCGCTCATGGTGGGACCGCGCTGAGACCCAAGCCGTACGTACGGATTGCATCAAACCGGACTACCTGCCACGATCGAACCGTGCCCAGGGTGAGCCAGGACCAGCTCGACGCCCGCCGCCAGGAGATCCTGACGGCGGCCCGTGCGGCGTTCGCCCGATACGGCTACGAGGGAGCCACCGTCCGGCGGCTCGAGGAGCAGACCGGGCTGTCCCGGGGCGCGATCTTCCACCACTTCCGCGACAAGGACTCGCTGTTCCTCGCCGTAGCGGAGGACGACGCGGCCGCGATGGTCGAGACCGTCGCCCGCAACGGCCTCGTCCAGGTCATGCGCGACCTGCTCGACCAGGCCTCCTCGCCGGAGACGACCGGCTGGCTCGGCAGCCAGCTCGAGGTGTCGCGGCGGCTGCGCACCGACCCCGCGTTCGCGAAGCGCTGGGCCGAACGCTCGGCCGCGGTCGCCGAGGCGACCCGGTCCCGGCTGCGGCGGCAGCGCGACGCCGGCGTGCTGCGCGACGACGTACCCATCGACATGCTGGCGCAGTACCTGGAACTCGCGTACGACGGCCTGGTCCTGCACCTCGCGATGGGTCGGCCCGCCGGCGACCTCGGACCTGTCCTCGATCTGATCGAGGAGGGGGTACGGATGCCTGGCGTGACTGCCCCACAATGAGGCCGTGACTGGAGACACCTGGGGCATCCCCGGCCCGACCTTCCTCGCGATCTATATCGCGGCGGCGGTCGTCCTCATCGTCGCGACCGCGGTGACCAAGAGCGTGCTCTACCGCGGCAAGACCGGCACCGGCTACGAGCACGTGACGCCGGATCAGGCCGCCTACCTCAACGGCGGCGAGCAGCTCGCCCTCTACTCCTCGCTCGGCACGCTGCGCCGCGGCGGCGCGATCGGCGTGCAACCGGACCGGACCTTGACGCCGGTCGGCCCGATGCCGGCCGGCGGCAGCCCGCTGGACACGGCCGTCTACAACGCCGCCGGCAAGCGGCTCACCGCCAAGCAGCTGCACTCCGACCCGTGGGTGCGCTCGGCGCTCGACCACCTGCGGGAGACCCTCGAACGGTCCGGGCTGGTGCTCACCGCCGAGCAGCGCCGCGCGGGCCGGCTCGCCGGGCTGCCGATGCTGGCGCTGCTCGCCGTGGGCGTCGCCCGCTACGTCGCGGGCACACAGAACCACAAACCCACCGGCTTCCTGTTCGTCGCCGTCGCGGCCGTCGCGGTCATCGGCTTTACCGGGCTGGTCCGCACGCCGGTGCGCACGAAGGCCGGCACGGCCGCGCTCGCCGCGCTGCGACGGCAGCACGCCCACCTCGCGCCCGCGCAAGCGCCGGCGTACGCGACGTACGGGGCCGCGGCCGCGGGCATGGGCGTCGCCCTGTTCGGTGCCGCGTCGCTGTACGCGCTCGACCCGGCGTTCGCCGCCGACGCGGAGGTGCAGCGCAACCTGGCGTCGGCGGGCGGCAGCTCCGGGTGGAGCGGCGGCGACTCGTCGGGCTCCTCGTGCGGCGGCGGCTCGTCGTGCGGCGGCGGGGGCGGCTGCGGCGGCGGTGGGGGCTGCGGCGGATGACGGCCGCGCCCGCGTCGTACGGGGTCGGCATCGGTTGGCGGCCGGAGATCGCCGGGTTCGTGGCCGGGCTGCCCGGCCTGCGGTTCGTCGAGGTGGTCGCCGAGTCGGTGCGCGCGTCCGGGCCGATGCCGCCCGCGCTGGCCGACCTGCGGGCCCGCGACGTGACCGTCGTTCCGCACGGTGTGAAGCTGTCCCTCGGTGGGGCGGAGCCGGTCGCCGCGGACCGCGTGGCACACCTGGCCGCGCTCGCCGCGCTCTTCGACGCCCCGCTGGTGAGCGAGCACATCGCGTTCGTCCGCGCCGGCGGCGTGGAGGCCGGTCACCTGCTGCCGCTGCCCCGCACCCGGGAGGCGGTCGACGCAACGGTCGCCAACGTCCGGCGCGCGCAGGACGGGCTGCCGGTGCCGATCGCCCTCGAACCGATCGCGGCCGTTTTCGACTGGCCGGACGACGAGCTCGACGAGGCCGACTTCATCACCGAGATCCTGGCGCGGAGCGACGCGCTGCTCCTGCTCGACATCGCGAACGTGTACGCGAACGCGCGCAACCGGGGCGGCACACCCGAGGCGCTGCTCGACCGGCTGCCGCTGGAGCGGGTGGCGTACGCACACGTGGCGGGCGGGGCCGAGAACGAGGGCATCTACCACGACACGCACCTGGACCCCGTATCTCCGGCGGTCCTCGACCTGGTCGCGGCCCTGTCGGCGCGGCGGCGGCCGCCGGCCCTGTTGCTGGAGCGCGACGGGGCCTACCCGGCCGCCGAGGTCCTGCGCGCGGAGCTCGACGCGATCGCCGCGGCCGCGGGCTACCCGGCCGTTACATGAACGGCGACCTCGCGTCCCGGCAGGCCGCCCTGGTCGCGGCGCTGGTGTCGGGCGCGCCGGTGCCGTCGGGCTTCGACGACCGCCTGGTCGGGGTCGCCCGGAGGGCGCTGCTGCGCAAGCGGGCCGACGATGTGAGGCGGCAGTGGCCGATGCTGGCGGCGTCGTTCGGGCCGGCGTGGGTGTCGACGTTCGCGACCTGGGCCGAGACTCGGGAGTCACGGGGATCGCTGCGCGACGGCTGGGACCTGGCGCGCTCCCGCGCCCCGTTGGCCGCAGCGGCGGCCGCCGAGCTGCGGGAGCGCGAGGCGCTGTGGGCGTACGACGGAGCGTCGGCTCCGCGGCGGCGCGGCCGGGTCTCGGCCGCCGTGCGGATGTGGTGGGCGCGCCGGTAGGTTCGGCGCATGGATCTCGGGCTCGCCGACCGCGTGTACGTGCTGACCGGTGCGTCCCGCGGGCTCGGGTTCGCCAGCGCGCGGTGCCTCGTCGACGACGGCGCGCGGGTGGTGGTGTCGTCGCCGTCGGCCGACCGGCCGGGTGGCGGACGGGTGGTGGGCCTGCTGCCGGGGCGGCTGCTGACCGGGCGCAACAAGGAGCTGTTCGGGGCGTCCCGCGAGGCGCTGGAGTCGGCGGCGCAGCAGATCGCGTTGCGGCGGCTTGGCGAGCCGGCGGAGTTCGGGCGGGTGGCGGCGTTCCTGCTGTCGCCGCCGAGCTACCTGACCGGGTTGATGGTGCCGGTCGACGGCGGCATCCTGCGCACGCCGTGACCCCGTCCCTCCAGGGCCGACCTGGTCCGCGCGGCCGGCGGCACAATTCCGGACGTGATCGGTCCGGATCTACGCGTCCTCTTCGTCGGCATCAACCCGGGCTTGTACTCGGGCGGCCACCGGTCGCCACTTCGCCCGGCCGGGCAACCGCTTCTGGCCGGCGCTGCACCGGTCCGGCTTCACGCCGCGGCGGTTCCACCCCTCGGAACAGCCAGACCTGCTGCCGCTGGGGCTGGGCATCACGAACCTGGTCGACCGCGGCACCGCCCGGGTCGCCGGCGGGGCCGCGCTGGCGGCCTAGGCCGCGCGCGTGCGCCCACGGTTAGTGGCCATCGTCGGGGTAACCGCCTACCGGACGGCGTTCGGCCGACCGTCCGCGGTCGTCGGTCCCGCTCCGGATCCGCTCGGCCCCTTCCGGGTGTGGGTCCTGCCCAATCCGTCCGGCCTCATGCCCCTGTAACATCAACTTTTCTGCTGACTGTCAACTAGTACTTTGGGCGCCTATCCCCTGACAGCAAGTAGCTACTGATTATCAGAGCCGGCATCGATTCCGTTTCGAATCTTCGCACCGATCGCTAGCCGGGCGTCCCGTTGTGCTTGCTTCCTTGGGCGAGACGCTGGACTTGCTGTTCGTGCACGCCGGCCACCCAGTCCCAGCCATCCTTTGCCGACGGGCCGATCCGCGGATCGTCGAGAACATGGCCGTCACGCAAGGCGCGCACGTACGCCCGATCCTGGTCGATCCGTGCGTGTATTTGATCGGCTCCGCCGACGGACCCGTGGCCGGGGATGACGACATCGACGTCGCCTGCCACGCCCTCGAGCAGCCGCAGCGCGGCGAGGTAGTCCTCGATCGGGTCAGCGGCATTCAAGTCGAACATCGGAATCAAGACATCAGAAAGCATGTCGCCGGCGACGAGAACCCCGCGTTCCTCAATCAACAGCGCCGCATGGCCCGGAGCATGCGCCTGATGCTCGACAATCCGGACTTGAGGGGCATCCCAAGGAATCCGCACCATCTCGGCGGGCAAACCGGTAATAAGACCCAGCAGGTCCAGCGGTACCTCTTCGGCGATGTCCGGCGGTATCAGCCCGGCGATGCGGGCCTTCGCACCCGCGTCCGACAGCCGAGCTCGGACAGTGGCCGCGCAGCGGGCCGTGCCGTAACGAGGCGCCGTGCCGAGCCGGGGATGCCAGAGCAGGTGATCCCAATGCGGATGCGTAGAAAACCCTGCCACAACGGTCTGGCCCAACTCGCCAAGGTCGTCCGCGAGGACAGCCATCTCGGAGTCGAGTATCCCAGCGTCGATGAGCAACACGCCAGCCCGGCCGTGCACGACAACGGCGTTGCTCTGGCAAAACTCGCTCTCGTGGATCAGTACACCCTCCGCGACCTGCCTCAGCACGGACGGCTCCTTCCGCTTGTGGTTTGCCACCTCAGCACAAAGATACCTGATGCGATTGCTAAAATTCAGCATTATCCGTGTTCTGTCGCATTACCTGCCGTTAGGGATGGTCGCCGCACTTTCGGGCTGCGCACGCTTGTTCGACAGTTCACGAAGAAGCCGCGCCAGCCGTTCATGCTGTGCGCGGCTCATTGGTGGAGCGTTGGCTATTTGTTTCTCGACCCATTTTTGTGTTGAGCGGGCTTTCTCTTGCCGTCTGCGTTCATGATATTCGCGCTCTTTATCGGTGAGGGGGTCGCTTGCGCTTAACCACCGGGAGAGGTTAACAGGAGCGATGTATGCGCTTAACCTATGGACACTTGAGCGGCTTGAACGGGCACTTCCGGCTCGACCGGCTGGTGCACGAGTTTGCGCTCCTGCGCGAGGCGGCGAACGGGTGAGCCCTGCGCACGCGGTACGGCAGCCCCTGGGTGCCCGCCCAGCCGACGTGTGAGGTCCGGCGCGTGGGCCGGCCCGACGCGCACACCGCCAATCCCGTGGATCTCGCGGATGCGTCCTCCAACGACCCCACTCATCGGTAACGCCGGGGTCGCGACCGCAAGATCGACGCAAGGGTGGCCTGACGAACGCCCGCGCGGGTCAGGGTTCCGGTGCGTAGGGCGGCCGCGATGCCACCACGACCGGCTCGATGTCTTCCGCCTCGTAGGGCGCCGGCGAGTCGGCCACGGCGAACTGGGTGCGGTAGAGCTCCGCGTAGAGCCCGCCCCGAGCGACGAGGGCGTCGTGACGGCCCTGCTCGACGATGCGGCCGCGATCGAGCACGAGGATCCGGTCGGCGTCGCGGACGGTGGAGAGGCGGTGGGCGATGACCAGGGCCGTGCGGCCGCTGAGCGCGGTGGCGAGCGCGCGTTGCACCGCGGACTCGCTCTCGGAGTCGAGATGGGCGGTGGCTTCGTCGAGGATGACGATCGACGGCGCCTTGAGCAGCAGGCGGGCGATCGCGATGCGCTGCTTCTCGCCGCCGGAGAAGCGGTAGCCGCGCTCCCCAACCACCGTGTCGAGGCCGTCCGGCAACGCGCGGACGAGGTCTTCGACCTGAGCGCCGTGTAGCGCTTCCCACAGCTCGTCGTCGGTGGCGTCGGGCTTGGCGTAACGCAGGTTATCCGCGATCGTCTCGTGGAACAGGTGGGAATCCTGCGTGACCACGCCGATCGTGTCGCGGAGGGAGTCGAGCGTGGCGTCGCGCACGTCGACGTCGCCGACCGTCACGGCGCCGCTGGTCACGTCGTAGACCCGGGAAACCAGCATCGCCGTCGTGGACTTGCCCGCGCCGGACGGGCCGACCAACGCGACCATCTGGCCGGGCTGGACGGCGAACGACACGTCGTGCAGCACCGGCTCGGAGACCGTGCGGTCGAGCGCCGCCACGTCTTCCAAAGAGGCGAGCGACACCTCGGCCGCCGACGGGTAGCGGAAGCCCACGTGGCGGAACTCGACCCGGCCCGACCCACGCGGGATCGCCACCGCGGACGGCTTCTCCGCGATCGACGGCGCGAGGTCGAGCACCTCGAAGACGCGGTCGAACGAGACAAGCGCGCTCATCACGTCGACACGCACGTTGGACAGCGAGGTCAGCGGCCCGTAGAGCCGGGTGAGCAGCAGTGCCAGCGCGACCACGTCGCCGGCCCGCAGGGTGCCCTGGACCGCGAACCAGCCGCCGAGGCCGTAGGTGAGCGCCTGCGCCAGCGAGGCGACGAGCAGCATCGCGACGAAGAAGGTGCGCGAGTACATCGCCGACTGGATGCCGATGTCGCGGACCCGGGAGGCGCGCTCGGCGAAGCGCGACGCCTCGGCCTCGGGCTTGCCGAACAGCTTGACCAGCAGCGCGCCCGCCACACCGAAGCGCTCGGTCATCGTCGCGTTCATGCTGGCGTCCAGGTTGTAGGACTCCCGGGTGATCTCGGCGAGCCGGCGGCCGACCCGCCGGGCCGGGTAGATGAACAGCGGCAGCATCGCCAGCGAGATGGCGGTGATCTGCCATGACAGGCGGAACATCACCGCCGCGGTGAGCACGAGCTGGATCACGTTGCTGACCACGCCGGACAGCGTCGTGGTGAACGCCCGCTGGGCGCCCATCACGTCGTTGTTGAGCCGGGAGACGAGCGCGCCGGTCTACGTGCGGGTGAAGAACTGCAGCGGCATCCGCTGGACGTGGTCGTAGACCTTGGTGCGCAGGTTGAGGATGATGCCCTCGCCGATGCGCGCCGAGTACCACCGCTGAGCCAGCGACAGCAGCGAGTCGCCGATGGCGAGCCCGGCGATGACCAGCGCGATGCGCACGACGTCGGGACCCGCCTCGGGGCCACCGCGGGTGATGGTGTTGACGACCTGGCCGGCCAGCAGCGGCGTGGCCACGCCGATCCCGGCGGCGACCACGACCGTGAGCAGGAACACCGCGATGTCGCGCCGGTAGGGCCGGGCGAACTCGACGATGCGCCGGGCCGTGCCGCGGGTCAGCGACTTGCCGCGCAGCTCGGAGCGCTGGCGCTCGGCACGCAACATGGTCCAGCCGCTCATCCCCGGATGGGTCACCCGCGCACCTCCGCCTCAGCCGTCGGACCTGGATGGCCGAACGGGGTCAAGTCTCCACGACCCCTCCGACAAAACCCGGGCGGTAAGTGGTTGATTCCCGGCGTGCCCTTACTCGCCCAGGCCGGCCAGGTCCCGCAGCCGCCGCACCTGCGCCTCGCGTTCGGCGCGGTGCTGCTCGGCGGGAGTCCGGGAGGCGGCGCCGGCCAGCAGCGCCTTGATCTCGACCACGGCGTCGCGGTTGCCCGCGAGCAGGGCCGCCACGAGGTCGGCGGCGGCCCCGTCCACGTCTGCGCGCGGCACGACGACGGTCGCCAGCCCGAGCCGACCCGCCTCGATGGCGGAGATCCGCCGACCCGTCACGCAGATCTCCAATGCGCGCGCGTAGCCGACGAGATCGACCAGCCGCTTCGTGCCGGCCAGGTCGGGTACCAGGCCGAGGGTCACCTCGGCCATCGACAGCTGGGCGTCGTCGGCCAGGACGCGCAGGTCGCAGGCAAGCGCCAGCTGGAAGCCGGCGCCGATCGCGTGTCCCTGCACCACCGCCACCGAGACGATGTCGGGGCGGTGCAGCCAGGTGAAACCCTCCTGGTAAGAGGCGATCCGGTCGGCCGCCTGATCGGGCGGCAGGGCGGCCAGGGCGGCGAGCGATGAGCCGTCACCGCCGCCCGCGACGTTCAGGTCGAGTCCGGCCGAGAAGGCCCGTCCCTCCCCGCGGACCACGACGACCCGCACGTCGCCGGGCAGGTCGCGCCCGAAGCCGCGCAGCGCTTCCCAGGTGGCGGGGGTCTGGGCGTTGAGCGCGTCGGGCCGGTGCAACGTCACCGTTGCCACCGGCCCGTCGAGCTCGAGGCGGAGATCTTCGGTCGAGGTCATCCGAGGCAGCCGACCGTCGACGCGAGAGCGGATGGATGGACGGGGGTCACGCCTTCTTGCGGCGACGCGCGCCGCCGCGCTGGCGCAGCTGCACGCCGGACTCCGTGAGCACCCGGTGGACGAACCCGTAGGAGCGGCCGGTGGAGGCCGCGAGCGCACGGATGCTTTCGCCCGAGGTGTACCGCTTGACCAGGTCCTTGGCGAGCGTCTGCCGCTCGGCCCCTACGATCCGACGACCCTTCTCAGTGCTGGTGGCTGTGCCGGTGGCTGCCATGCTGATTCCTCACGTCCCAGACTGTGCGGTTCGGTACGGTCCCACCTATTAGACCGCCTCGGACGATCATGCGCTAGATATCAACTCTTAGCCAACAGACACGCACGGTGCTGCCGGTTACCCGATACCGTGATCCGCCGTGGCCGGCGAAGCGTCTTTCGAGGGGTCGCGGGATGGCCCAACGCGGGCTCATCGCGACGAAGAGCGCGATCTCGCGGGCTGGCTCGTTCTAGCCGTCGCCGGGGTTCTGGCGACGTGGCTCGCTGTACGTGCTGGCGCCCGGCTGGGCACCGCCGGGGCGCCCTTCCTCGGCACGTACCGCCTGGAGATCTCCCCGGCGACCCTGCTCGCGCCTGCGGTGGCGGCCATCGTGCTTCTCGCCGCGGCCCGCGGGTGGTGGGAACGCCTGTCCTGGCCCGTGGTGATGGCGGCGGGCTACGCCGCCGGGCTGGCATGGACGCTGGCCCTCGCGGTGGTCGACGGGCGGACGGGGATCATCGGCTCGTCGAGCGAGGTCGACCACCATGTGGATGACCTCGATCGGGTGAACGGTGACCCGTTGGCGTACCTGCGTACGTTCACCGCCCACGTCGCCGACCAGTCGGCGGCGACCCGCGGGCGGCCGCCGGCGCCGGTCCTCACCATGTGGGCGGCCGACCGTGCCGGGCTCACCGATCCGCTCGTGCTCGGCTTGCTGCTGGCGGCGGTCGGGGCGTTGGCCGTGCCCCTGGTTCTCGCGGCGCTACGCAGCGTGTGCGGCGACACGGAGGCGCGGCGGTTCCTGCCTGTGCTCACGCTGGCGCCATACGCCGTCTGGCTGACCGGCGGCACCGAGATGCTGGTCGCGACGCTGGGCGCCGCTTTGGTGGCGGCCGGCGTACGGGCCAGCGACGCGCGCCGGACCGGTGTGCAGGCCGGGCTCTGGGCCCTCGCCTGCGGGCTGCTGCTGGGCACCGCGGCCCTCTTCTCGTACGGTGCGCCGTGGCTGGGCCTGTCCGTGGCCTGCCTGTACTTCGCCCGCCGCCGCGCCGCACTCAACCTCTTCACCGGGCTGGGCACGCTCGTGCCGCTCGCGACGGCCCAACTGCTCGGGTTCACCTGGGTCGACGGGCTGATGGCCGCCCGCCACGACTTCGCGATCCGGGTCGAGCCGCAGCGCTCGGTGCTGTGGTGGAGCGGCATCAGCCTGGTCGTGCTGCTGCTGGCCACGGGTCCGGCGCTCTACGCCAGCCTGCGCAAGGCGGCCAACACGCCGGGCTGGCCGTTCCTCGTCGGCGCCGGCTTCGGCGTCGTCTTCACGGTCGTTGCCGGTCTCGCGCGCGGCGGCGGCGAGCTGGCGTGGCTCGCGTTCTTCCCGTGGTTGACCATCGCCGCGACGGCACCCGGCAGGCCCGGCGGCCCGGCGGTGCCGGTGCCGCTGCTGCTGGCCGCCGCCGGCGCCGTCACCGCCGTCGTCATCGAGGCCCTCCTGGCTCCGACCGGCTGACGACATCCCGCGATCTGGCAGTTTCGGTCACCGCATTCCCGGCGAAGCCGCGAGACAGACATTCGAGGCTGCAAGATAGACGGGCCTACGCGAGCTCGACCAGCTCCAGCAGGTCGTCGCTCCATGCGTCCTCGTCCCCGTCGGGCAGCAGGATCGCCCGGTCGGGCTTGAGCGCGAGCACCGCCCCCGGGTCGTGGGTGACCAGCACGATCGCGCCCGGGTAGCGGGCGATCGCGTCGAGCACCTGCTCCCGGCTGACCGGATCGAGGTTGTTGGTCGGCTCGTCGAGCAGCAGCACGTTGGCGCCCGAGCAGACCAGCGTCGCCAGCGCGAGCCGGGTCTTCTCGCCGCCGGAGAGCACGCCGGCGGGCTTGAGCACGTCGTCGCCGCTGAACAGGAACGCGCCGAGGATCCGGCGCAGCTCGCCGTCGGTCCGCTCGGGTGCCGCGCTCCGCATGTGGTCGAGCACGCTGCGGGTGACGTCGAGCGTCTCGTGCTCCTGCGCGTAGTAGCCCAGCCGCAGCCCATGGCCCGGGTCGACCGAGCCGGTGTCGGGCTCGAGGAGGCCGGCGAGTATGCGCAGCAGCGTCGTCTTGCCGGCGCCGTTGAGCCCGAGGATCGCCACCCGGGAACCCCGGTCGACGGCCACGGACACGTCGGTGAAGATCTCCAGCGATCCGTACGACTTGGACAGTCCGGTCGCGGTCAGCGGGGTACGACCGCACGGGGCCGGCGCCGGGAAGCGCACCTTGCCCACCTTGTCGGAGACCCGCTCGTCTTCGAGGCCGGCCAGCAGCCGCTCGGCGCGCCGCGCCATGTTCTGCGCGGCCACCGTCTTGGTCGCCTTGGCGCGCATCTTGTCGGCCTGCGCCATCAGCGCGCCGGCCTTCTTCTCGGCGTTGGCCCGCTCGCGGCGGCGGCGCCGCTCGTCGGTCTCCCGTTGCTCGAGGTAGGTCTTCCAGCCGACGTTGTAGACGTCGACCACGGACCGGTTGGCGTCGAGATACCAGACCTTGTTGACGGCCGCCTCGAGCAGCGACACGTCGTGGCTGATCACCACGAGGCCGCCCTTGTGCGCAGCCATGTAGCCGCGCAGCCACGCGATCGAGTCGGCGTCGAGGTGGTTGGTCGGCTCGTCGAGCAGCAGGACGCCGCCGCCGTTCTCGCCGGCGTCGCGGAAGATGATCCGAGCCAGCTCGATGCGGCGACGCTGGCCGCCGGACAGGGTGCCGATCGTCTGGTGCAGGACCCGGTCGGGCAGGCCGAGGTTCGCGCAGATCCGGGCGGCTTCGGCCTCGGCCGCGTAGCCACCGAGGGCGGAGAACCGCTCCTCGAGCGCGCCGTACCGCCGCACCTGCCGGTCGTCGGGGTCGGTCGCCAGCCGCGCCTCGACGGACGCCATCTCGGTCATGATCGCGTCGAGGCCGCGGGCGGACAGCACCCGGTCGCGGGCGGTGACCTCGAGATCGCCCGTGCGGGGGTCCTGTGGCAGGTAGCCCACCGCGCTGGTGCGTTCGATCGTGCCGGTGAACGGCTGGCCTTCGCCCGCGAGGACCTTGAGCGTGGTGGTCTTGCCCGCGCCGTTGCGGCCGACCAGCCCGATGCGGTCGCCGGGTTGGACACGCAGCGACGACGGGGACAGCAGGATCCGGGCGCCGGCGCGCAGTTCGAGGCCGGTGGCGGTGATCATCGGGGGCTCGCTCTCTGGAAGGCAGACTGACGGCGGGCAGGCTTACGCGCCGGCGGGGTCTAGCTGTCCCGTCCGGCGCCGGGGCGCGTCAGTCTTGGCAGAGATGCACGGCGACCATGGTACCCGGTGCCGATCCACGGCTCACCGGATTAGCGATCAAGATCGTCGGGTAATCGCATCCCCGTCCGAAACGGATTCGGAGCTCGGCGTCGATACGCGGACCAACGGGCGATCGGGGATGTGATGGAACTCAACGAGAACGCGCAGGTCGATACGAGCCAGGTGGAAGACCGGCGCGGCTCAGGCGGCGGCGGCGGCTTCCGCGGCGGTGGGATCCCTATTCCGATCCCTGCCGGTCGCGGCGGCATCGTGGGCATCATCGTCGCGGTGTTGATCGCGCTGGTCGGCGGCGGCCTCGGGATCAACGCGGCGACCAACGACGGCGGCGGCGGCACCGCGGGCGACAACACGCAGCTGGAGCAGAAGTGCAACGCGGCCGACAAGCTCGACCAGCTCGACTGCCGCAACACCCTCTACGTCAACTCGATCCAGGCGTGGTGGCAGACCGAGCTGCCGCAGGCGTACGGCAAGCAGTACCAACCGGCCGACACGGTCTTCTTCGC
>DATDJX010000205.1:0-14716 GCA_036520275.1 Asanoa sp. | reverse complement strand
CCGGGCTGCTGGGGGTCGAGGTGCTGGCTCAACAGGCCGTCGCCTCGGGGCACCTGCCGCTCCTCGCTGCTTGCGTGTGGGCTTCCGCGTGCCACAGTGTACGCGAGTCGACGGACAGTGACCGGCGGTGACATGGCGCCGTCGCGGGTCACCGCCGCAGGTAGGCGGACAGGTCGGCCCGGCTGCCGCTGGCCCGTACGCGGCCCGTCGCGAGCGCCTCCGACCAGGCGAGACGGCCGGTCGCGAGCAGGATCCAGGTGGTCGGGTCGGTCTCGACGACGTTGGGCGGCGTGCCCCGGGCGTGGCGCGGGCCGGCGATGGCCTGGACGGCGCCGTAGGGAGGCACGCGCACCTCGACCGACCGGCCCGGCGCGCGTTCCGCGAGGTCGGCCAGGAGGGCCCGGACGGCGTCGCGAAGGACGGGCCGCTCCGGCTGCCGACCCTCGTCGAAAGCCGCGAGGGCCGCCTCGACGGCGGGTGACTTATTGTGCGCAGGGGACACGACGGGACGATACGACCTCCCGACGCACGACTTCCTCGTGCCCCTGGGTCGCGCCGACGATGCTCGACAGGGCATAGTGGCCGTCGGTGTACTCGTTCGGGGGTGAGACCGGAAGGCGGGTTGATGTGACGACACACCGACGAGCCTGGTGTGCGCGGGCCGGTGTGGTGGTGGCGCTTCTTGCGGGTGCCACGGTCGCGCTTACTCCCGCGCCAGCGCTTGCAACCGCCCCGACGGTGGAGATCACGTCGCTCTCGTCGGGCACCCTGGACCCGGGACAGTCGGCCGAACTCAAGTACAAGGTCACCAACGTCAACCAAGGCGGCACCGCCTCGACCAACATCAGCGTCACCAGCACCATCCCCGAGGTGAGCTGTCAGGGCGACTGCGACCTGACGCGGTCGATCGCGCCGGGGGAATCGATGGAGTTCACGGCGCAGCTCAAGGCGGGCCAGATCCCAGCGGGCCAGAACAAGACCGGCCAGGTGAAGGTCGAGGCAAAGATCAGCAATGACACCGGCACCGCGCAGCGCGCCATCACGATTCGCGCCCCGCAGCCGCAGGTGCAGACCGTCAAGGAGATCGCCGGCAAGGTCACCAACCAGACGAACGGTGACCCGGTGCCCAACGCCTACGTAGCGCTCAGCGACTCGGGCAACCACCGGTACCAGACGTTCTCCAACTCCAGCGGCAACTACCGCTTCCTGGGCACGACGGAGCGGCCGATCACGCCCGGCACGATCCAGATCGGTGCCCAGAAGGACGACCAGTCGATCACCCGCCAGATCACCGTCGGGGCGGGCAAATCGCTGACCGACGTACGGCTGGCGATCAAGCTGCCGGTGGCGGAGGTCACGCCGACGCCGACCACCGCGGCGTCGTTACCCGCCGACACGGTGCCCACCGAGGCCCTGCCCACCGACAGCGCGGCCCCCGAAGCACCCGTCAACGCGAGTGACTCGTCCGGTGGCGGCATGGGCTCGTGGCTCGTCGTGCTCGGCGGCGGCCTGCTGGTCGCGCTCGGTGTGGGCGGCATCGTGTGGGTGCTGATGCGGCGCAAGGGCGCCGACGGCGACGATGACGTGACCGGCCTGCGGCCGCCGGTGCCCGTCGGGGGCGGCGGCTACGGCGCGCCGGGCGACCCGACCCGCATGGTGCCGCGGGCCGTGGCGGGCGACGGCCTCGCCGACGCGCCGACCATGCTGCAGAACCGCGCGGCCGCCGACGAGTTTCCCGACCCGTACGGCGCCGCGGTGCCAGCATCCCAGCCGCCCGGCTACGGCCCGCCGCAGAACTGGGCCGACCAGGGTTACGGCGGCCAGCCGACCCAGCAGTACGGCGGCGAGGGCGGGTACGGGGCGCCGGGCGCGGCGTACGGCGCACCGACGCAGAGCTACGGCAACGCGCCGGGCTCGGGCGGCGGCTACGGGGCCCAGGGCTACGACCAGCCCACCGGCCGTTACGAGCCGGGCGGCGGGTACGGCCAGCAGCCGTACGAGTCCGGTCCCTACCGACCGGGCGGGTACGCCGGCGGCGGCGAGCCGCAGCCCTACGGTCCGGTCGATGGGTACGAGCAAGACGCCTACGGGCAGCGCAGCAACGGCTACGACCAGGGCTACGCCGGCGGGCAGGGTTACGACCAGGGCGGCGGCTACGGCGGCCAGCAGGGCGGTTACGAGCAGGGCGGCTATGGGGGCTACGACCAGGCCGGCGGCTATGGCCAGCCGGGCTACGACCAGGGCGGCTATCCACCGCAGGGCGGGTACGGCGACCGGGTGCCGGAGCAGCGCGGCGGCTACGACCAGGGCGGCTACCACCCCGAGGAGCCGCAGCAGGACACCGGCCGGGCCCGCCATGGGGCGAAGCAGAACGGCCGCGGCGACCGCCGGTCCCTCGACTGGCTCGACGACTGACCGGCCCGTCCGAGCGAGCGAGGCGTGGCCCCTTCGGGCCGCGCCTCGTTTCGCCTCGTCGAGCGGTCAGGATTGCGCCGGGGCGTCGCCGGGCTCGGCGTCGTCGGCTTCCTCGGTGCCGGCGACCGCGGGCTCGGCCGCCTCGACCGCGACGACATCGACGCCGTCGGGCACCGCGTCGGTCGCCGACTCGTGGCCGGCCAGCGTCGTCTCGGCGTCGGCGACCTCGGGTGCGTCGGCGCCGTCGGACCCGACTCGCGCGAGGGCGGCCGCCACGGTGGCGACCTCCGCCTGGTCCTTGTCCGGCTGGTCATTGTCCGGCTGGTCATCGCCGGCCGTCGGTGCCGCCGCCGCGGCGGCCGGAACCTGGGGCCGGGGGTCGGCCCCGTCCGCGCGGGCGACGGCCTGGTCGAGGCGGTCGGTGTCGGTGCCCGGCTCGGCGACCACGACGGCGACCTCCTCGACGGCGATCGCCTCGCGGGCCGTCTCCTCGCCGCCGGTCTGCCCGGCGGCGGTCTGCCCGTCGCCGGCCGGGGACGGGTCGGGGCCGCCGAACAGTGCCGGCATCGGGCCGGTGAACGCGTCCCGCAGTTCATCGAGCCCGATGGAGAACTGACCCCGTACGTCGAGGGCCTTGTTCTGACCGTCGGTGACGCCGATCGGCGTCCACGGCACGCCGTGCTCGGCGCAGAGACCGGTGAACGCGCGCTCGTGGCCGCGCGGCACGGCGACGATCGCGCGACCCGCCGACTCGCTGAACAGGTAGACGAACGGCATCGAGGCGGGCGCGAGGTTTTCCGGCAGCGCGATGCGGGCGCCGACCCCGTTGCGCAGGCACGACTCGACCAGCGCCTGGGCGAGCCCGCCGTCGGAGAGGTCGTGCGCGGCGCTGAGGTGGCCGACCCGGGCGGCCTCGGCGAGCGCCGCGGCCAGCGCGCGCTCGCGGGCGAGGTCCACCTGGGGCGGGATGCCGCCGAGGTGCCCGTGGGTGACCCACGCCCACTCGGAGCCCGAAAGCTCCACATTGGTCTGTCCGAGCAGGAAGATCAGGTCACCCTCGCCGATCGAAGGCTGGGTGAAGCCGATCGGCACGCGGGTGGCCACGTCGTCGAGCACGCCCAATACCCCGACCACCGGGGTCGGGTGGATCGCGGCCGCTCCGGTCTGGTTGTAGAAGCTGACGTTGCCCCCGGTGACCGGGATGCCGAGTTCGAGGCAGCCGTCCGCGAGGCCGCGCACGGCCTCCGCGAACTGCCACATGACCGCCGGATCCTCCGGCGAGCCGAAGTTGAGGCAGTTCGTCACCGCGACCGGCTTGGCGCCGGTCACCGCGACGTTGCGGTAGGACTCCGCGAGCGCGAGCTTCGCGCCGTTGTACGGGTCGAGCCGGGCGTAGCGGCCGTTGCCGTCGACGGACAGCGCCACGCCGAGCCCGGTGCGCTCGTCGATCCGGATCACGCCGGCGTCTTCGGGCGGGGCGAGCACCGTGTTGCCCAGGACCTGCCGGTCGTACTGTTCGGTGATCCACGTCTTGTCGCACAGGTTGGGCGAGGCGACCATCCGCAGCAGGGTCTCGCGCAGCGCCTCGGGGTCGGACGGCCGCGGCAGGGTCTCGGCGCGGTCGGCCTGGAGCAGGATCAGGTCGGCCGGCTCGCGGGTCGGTCGCGCGTATACCGGGCCGTCGTCGGCGAGCGAAGCCGGCGGCACGTCGACGACGAGGTGGTCGTTCAAGCTGATCTGCAGCCGGCCCGGCCGTCCATCGGACTCCGACGCGGTGACCTCGCCGATCGCGGTGGCGAGCACGCCCCACTTCTCCGCGATCGCGAGCACACCGTCGAGGTCGTCCGGCGCGACGATGAGCAGCATGCGCTCCTGCGACTCGCTGGCGAGGACCTCGTGTGGCGTCATCGACGGCTCACGCAGCGGCACCTTCTCCAACTGGACCCGCATGCCGGTGCCGGCCGCCGCCGCCGTCTCGGTGAGTGCGCAGGTCAGGCCGGCACCGCCGAGGTCCTGGATGCCGACGACCAGCTTCGCGTCGTAGAGCTCCAGGCAGGCCTCGATCAGCAGCTTCTCCGTGAACGGGTCGCCGACCTGCACGGACGGGCGGCATACGTCGCTGTCGTCGTCGAAGGTGGCGCTGGCGAGCACCGAGACGCCGCCGATGCCGTCGCGGCCGGTCTTCGCGCCCATCAGCACGACGATGTTGCCGGGGCCGGTCGCGGCCTTGTTCTGCAGGCGGTCGACCGGCAGCACGCCGAGGCAGAGCGCGTTGACCAGCGGATTGCCTTGGTACGTCGGGTCGAACACGACCTCGCCGCCGACGTTGGGCAGGCCGAGGCAGTTGCCGTAGCCGCCGATGCCGGCGACCACGCCGGGCAGCACCCGGGCGGTGTCCGCATGGTCGGCGGCGCCGAAGCGCAGCGGGTCCATCACGGCGACCGGCCGGGCGCCCATCGCGAGGATGTCCCGCACGATGCCACCGATTCCGGTGGCCGCGCCCTGATAGGGCTCGACGAAGCTCGGGTGGTTGTGCGACTCGACCTTGAACGTGACGGCGATCCGGTCGGAGACCTTGATCACGCCGGCGTTCGCGCCGATGCCGGCGAGCATGCGCTCGCTCGCGGGCGCCTTCTCGGAGAACTGTCGCAGGTGGACCTTGCTCGACTTGTAGGAGCAGTGTTCGCTCCACATGATCGCGTACATCGCCAGCTCGGACCGGGTCGGCCGGCGGTTCAGGATCTGCCGGATCCGGTCGTACTCGTCGTGGCGTAGGCCCAGCTCGTCGTACGGTTGCCGCTCGTCCGGCGTCCGACGGGCGCGCTCGACCGTGTCGGGACCGTCGAGGTCGTTGTCGGACTCGACGCGCACGTCCGGATCGGTCATCATCCCGTGGCCCCTGCCAGGTGCTTGAGAATCGCGGTGAAGAACGCCAGCCCGTCCAGCGACGGGCCGGTGAGCATCTCGACCGCGTGCTCGGGGTGGGGCATGATGCCGACGACGTTGCCGGCCTCGTTGGCGATCGCGGCGATGTCGCGCTGCGAGCCGTTGGGGTTGCCGCGCACGTAACGGGCCACCACCCGACCCTCGCCCTCCAGCGCATCGAGCGTGTGGGCAGCGGCGACGTAGCGCCCCTCGCCGTTCTTGACTGGGATGAGCACCTCCTGGCCCTCGGTGAACGAGTTGGTCCACGCCGTGCCGGTCGACTCGATCCGCAGCCATTGGTCGCGGTTGCGGAAATGCAGGTGCTGGTTGCGAGTAAGCGCGCCGGGCAGCAGGTGTGCCTCGCAGAGGATCTGGAAGCCGTTGCAGATGCCGAGCACGGGCAGGCCGCCGCGGGCGGCGTCTGCGAGCTTCTCCATCACCGGCGCGAAGCGGGCGATCGCGCCGCACCGCAGGTAGTCGCCGTACGAGAAGCCGCCCGGCAGCACCACCGCGTCGACGCCCCGAAGGGCGGCGTCGGCGTGCCACAGCCGAACCGCCTCGCCGCCGGCCAGCCGCACCGCGCGGGCCGCGTCGCCGTCGTCGAGCGAGCCGGGAAAGGTGACGACGCCGATGCGCGCGTTCACGGGCGCCCGGCCCCTTTCGCCTCGGGCTCCCACGCCGCGTCCTCCGCACGCACCGTGAAGTCTTCGATGACCGGGTTGGCGAGCAGCTTGTCGGCGATCTGGCGGGCGAGGTCGAGGTCGGCCGCTCCGGCGAACTCGATCTCGACGCGGCGGCCGATCCGCACGGACGCGACGTCGCGCACGCCCAGCCGCGGCAGCGCGTTGGCGACCGCCTGGCCCTGGGGATCGAGGATCTCCGGCTTGAGCATGACGTCGACGACGACGCGAGCCACGGGTTCTCCTGACTGTGTGCGCGGAGTTGAGCGAATCCAGACTACTGGGTAGACAGTCGCGGGATCGCACCGGCCGGGCGGAGTTCAACCCCGTGGACAGGGCTTATGTCGTCAACGCCGGAACCGCGGTGACGACGGCGAGAGCCGCGCACACGGCGGCCGCGACGTACCGGACCACGGACAGCCGTACGCGGCGCAGCAGCCATCGACCGAGGAGGACCGCGGCGCCGGAGACCACGATGAGCGCGGCCCAGGAGCCGATGAACACCGGGACGGCCGGCTTGCCGCTCGCCACCAGGCCGGCGGTCAGCAGCTGGGACAGGTCGCCCCACTCCGCGGTGAAGAGCACCAGGAAGCTGGCGCCGAACGCCTTGAGCCCGGTGCGGGCCTCCTTGGCCTTCTGGGCGAACTCCCGCTCCTCTTCCTCCTCGTTGTCGCCGCGCCGGGCGCCGCGGAACAGGATGAAAGCCCCGAGGAGGAACAGCAGGGCCGCGACGATCTCGACTGGCTGCCGCGGGAGGCGAGCGAGCAGGGAGCCGGCGGCGACCGCGACGACGCACTGGACGAAGAAGGCCGCGACGACGCCCAGCCAGGTCGGCAGCGGCGGATAGCGGGTGGCCAGGACCAAGGTCGCGATGAACGTCTTGTCGGGCAGCTCCACCGGCGCGATCAGCACGAACGCGGTCACGGCCGCGACGACGTAGGTCATCGGGATCACCCTATCGGCCCGTGCGTACGGTTTTGCACACTGCGGCGACGTGAGCGGACCTCGCCTTCATGTTCACCCCGGGTTCCTAGGCTCCGGACATGATGGTGGTGACGACCGAGGAGCTGCCGGGGTACGAGGTCCAGCGGGTAATCGGCCAGGTGGTGGCGTCACTGCCACGGACGCGCAACGCGTATGCGGAGGGCGTCAAACAGATGCGTGGGGGTCGGTTCGACCCCCACGCGCCTGAGCACCTGGCCCGCTGGCGCAACGAGGCCATCGCCCGGCTGGGCGAGGAGGCGAGCCGCCAGGGCGGCAACGCCGTGCTGGGGATGCGCTTCGACACCCGTGAGGTGGGCACGACCTGGATGGAGATGTGCTGCTACGGCACCGCCGTGGTGGTCACCCCCGTCCCCGCGGCCACCGGCCGCCACTCCGCCTGACCCCGCCGCCGCAGCAGCGCGGGCCCCCTCCCCCTCTCCGCGATCTTGTAGTTGTGGCCCCCGCATTCTGGACTTTCCGGATATCAGGGGGGCCACAAGTACAAGATCGCGGAGTCAAGGGGCGTGGCGTCAGAGCAGGGCACGAATCGAGTCGACGATGTGGTGCGGACGCCGGTAGAGATCACGGTCGGTGAAGTACCGCATGGTCCAGCCCTGGCCGGCGAGCCAGTTGATGCGGTCGCGGTCGTAGCGCAGCCTCTCCCGGTCGAGATGTGAGGCGCCGTCGTACTCGATGCCGATCTTGCGATCGTCGTAGCCGAGATCGAGTCGGTACCGCGGGACGCCATTCGAATCGCAGACCCAAAGCTGGACGTCGGGTCGTGGCAGCTTCCCGTCGACCAGCACGAGGCGGAGCTGGCTCTCCTGGCGACACTCCGCCCGGCCATCAGCGAGCGTCACCAGCTCACGCGCCTGACGGACGCCGCGCAATCCCCGGTGCCGGTCAACCTCGCCAACCAGGTCGTCGCTCGAAACCGACCCGGCCCGGAGGGCGCTGTCGAGCACGGGGAGCGCATCGAGCCGCAGCGACGTCCGGGCAAGATCGACGGCGCACCTGGCGGGTGGCACGCACGGGATTCCGCGGACGACGACCGGCTCGGGCAGCGGGAGCACGGCCTCGAACACCGTGACATCCGGCATTTTGGGCCGGGTAATGCCCGGCGGAAGCATGATCTGAACGGTGTCCGGTGGCTTCGGTTCGAAGCCGAGCCGGTGCGAAGCACTCCGCCTCGTCAGCACGGCGTCGGGCGGCAACCGCAAGAAGAGCGCGCGGAGACGCCCATCCTCGTCCAGAGGAGTCTCCGCGTAGACGCCCCTCCTCGGACGAGTCAATTCGCCCCGCTCCAGCTTGCCGCGCACGATCTTGCGGCTACTTCGGTTGATCGCGTCCCGGAACGTCAACAGCTGCACCGACACCCCGCCGAGGGTGGAGGAACGCTCGTGCCGGGCGACACCGAGGCAGCCGGCCCTGTGGACAACCACATCCCCTGTGGACAGCGCCACTGCCGCGCTCGCTCCCCCCGCGATCTTGTAGTTTTGGCCCCCCTTGTGCGAGGAATGCCAGATTCGTCGGGGCCACAAGTACAAGATCGCGGGGAGCCGAGCGGCGGGGTGGGGGCCGTCAGAGGATGGGCGCCGGGGTGTAGGTCGCCGCCTCGGGGTGCTGGTCGACCACCGCGGCGATGCGGCGGGCCACGGCGGTGACCTGGGCCGAGGCGGCGCCGACGAACGCGGCCGGGTCCGCGACCAGCTGGTCGATTTCGGCGCGGGTCAGGCCGAGGCGGCCGTCGGCGGCGAGCCGGTCGAAGAGGTCGTTGTCGGCGATGCCCTTCTCGCGCATCGCGAGCGCCACCGCGACAGCATGCTCCTTGATCACCTCGTGTGCGACCTCGCGGCCCACGCCGCGCCGGACGGCGGCCACCAGCAGCCGGGTCGTGGCCAGGAACGGCAGGTAGCGGTCGAGCTCGCGGGCGATCACCGCGGGGTAGGCGCCGAACTCGTCGAGCACGGTCAGGAACGTCTGGAACAGCCCGTCGGTCGCGAAGAACGCGTCCGGCAGCGCGACCCGGCGGACTACCGAGTCGGAGACGTCGCCCTCGTTCCACTGGTCGCCGGCGAGCTCGCCGACCATCACCAGGTAACCGCGCACGACCACGGCCAGCCCGTTGACCCGCTCGCTGGAGCGGGTGTTCATCTTGTGCGGCATCGCGCTGGACCCGACCTGGCCGGGGCGGAAGCCTTCGGTCGCGAGCTCCTGGCCGACCATGAGCCGGATCGTCGTGGCCAGCGACGACGGCGCCGCGACGACCTGGGCCAGCGCGGCGACCACGTCGAGGTCGAGCGACCGCGGATAGACCTGGCCGACGCTGTCCAGCACCCGCGCGAAGCCGAGGTGAGCCGCGACCCGGGCCTCCAGCGCACCCACCTTCGAGGCATCGCCGTCGAACAGGTCGAGCTGGTCGGCGGCCGTACCCACCGGGCCCTTGATGCCCCGCAGCGGGTAGCGCGCGATCAGCTCGGCCAGCCGTTCGTACCCGATCAGCAGCTCCTCGCCCGCCGAGGCGAACCGCTTGCCCAACGTCGTGGCCTGGGCGGCCACGTTGTGGGACCGCCCGGTCATCACCAGCGACTCGTGCTCGACGGCCAGCCGGGCGAGGCGGGCCAGCGCGGCGACCACCCGATCCCGCACGAGTAACAGCGACGCCCGGATCTGCAGCTGTTCGACGTTCTCGGTGAGGTCGCGCGACGTCATCCCCTTGTGGACCTGCTCGTGCCCGGCGAGCGCGGAGAACTCCTCGATCCGCGCCTTGACGTCGTGGCGGCTGACCCGTTCCCGGGCGGCGATCGAGGCGAGGTCGACGTCGTCGAGGACCCGCTCGTAGTCCTCCACCACCCCGTCCGGGACGGGCACGCCGAGGTCGCGCTGGGCGCGCAGCACCGCCAGCCAGAGGCGGCGCTCCATGCGCACCTTCTCCTCGGGCGCCCAGAGCCTGACCAGCTCGGGTGAGGCGTAACGCGCGGCCAGGACGTCGGGCACGAGCGGCTTGGTCACGTGGTCGATTCTGACAAACCCAGCTCGTGGGGCAGCCGGCGCACGTCGCGGCTGGCCAGCATCGCCAGCGCGACGAGCCCGCACAGCGCCGCGGCCCCGACGAGGACCGGGCGCGGGCCGTACGCCTCGGCGAGCGGCCCGGCGACGACCTGGCCCAGCGGGATCGCGAGGAACGAACCCAGCATGTCGTACGAGTAGACCCGCGCGAGCTTCTCCGCCGGCACGTGCTCCTGCATCGACGTTTCCCACGCGACCGCGAACTGCTCGATGCCGAAGCCGGTGGCGAGGGCGGCGAGGATCAGGAGTACGACCACCGGCGCGATGCCGAGCGTGCCGAGCAGCAGCAACTCGGCGAGGCACCAGGCGACCCCGTAAAAGAGCAGGTGCCGCAACCGCAGCCGGATGGCGACCAGACCGCCGATCACCATGCCGGCCGTCTCCGCGGCCAGGACCAACCCCCACGCCTTGCGGCCGAACGTATCGTCGGCGACCAGCGGCCCGAGCACCCCCACGCCGCCGGCGAACGCCGCATTGCTGACGCAGAAGCCGGCCACGACCACCCACAGCCAGGTACGCGTACGGAACTCGGTCCAGCCCACCCGCAGGTCGGCGAAGATGCTCGCGCGGCTCGGCGACACCCCCACCCCGCCGGAAGCTGCGGCCTCGGCGACCTCGCCCATCGCGGCCGCGGCTCCCGCCGCCGGTGGCGCCACCCGGAGCAGCCCGAACAGCGCGGCGGCGAGCGCGAAGGTCGTCGCGTCGACCGCCAGTCCCCAGCCCGGACCGACCGCCGCCACCAGGACCCCACCGAGGGACGCGCCGACGATCATGGCGCCGTTGATCGAGAGCCGGTTGAGCGCGTTGGCCTGCTGGCGCACGCCGGGCGGCACGGTCTGCGGCAGCATGGCCGCGGTGGCCGGCATCGAGAGCGCCGCGACGGCCCCGTTGACCGCCGACAGGGCCAGCAGCAGCGGGATCGTCGCCGTACCGGTGAGGACCGTTGCGGCGACGGTCGCCTGCGTGGTCGCGGCGAGCAGGCTTGCGCCGACCATCACCAGGTGGCGCGGCAGCCGATCGGCGATCACGCCGCCGAACAGCACGAACAGCACGTTGGCCAGCGAGCGGGCGCCGACCACGAGGCCGAGGTCGCGGGCCGAGCCGGTGAGGTCGAGAACGGCGAACGCGAGCGCGATCGGCGCGACCGCGTTGCCGAGCATGGTCACCGTGCGGCCGGCGACGAGAAACCGGAACGGCGCGTGGCGCAACGGAGCGAACGCACCGGGTCGGTCGTCCGTACGTTCGGGCGCGCCGACCGCGGTCATGATTCCTCCATCTGGAACATCGCGATGGTCATGCTGACCCGGGTCGTTCCCGCGGTGCGCGGCGCCTGAGCGACGTGGTGCAGGTCGACGGCCGCGGCCGTGATCCGTTCTATGACCTCGAGCCAGACCCGAGGGTCGACCCACAGCTCGGCGTCGACAAGGGACTTGCGGGTGCTCGCCCGGGCCAGGCCGGCGCGGCGGCGGAGCTCGGCGGCGAGGGCGGCGTAGACGAGGCGCTCCTCGTCGACCGGCGCCGGCTCACGGCCGGGCGGAAGCGGGCGGTCGATGCCCTCGGGCACGATGCGGTACCGCTTGGCCGCACCGCCGCGGATCCGCTCCACGCCGTCGATCTCGACCAGGCCGCTCGCGAGCAGGTGGCGCAGGTGGTAGCTCGCGTTGGCGTGGGTGATGTCCAGCTCGCGGGCCACGTCGGCGGCAGTCAGCGGCACGCCGGTGAGCAGCGAGAGGATCTGCAGCCGGACGGGATGGGCGAGCGCGCGGAGTTCGGTCGTCGGGTCGACATCCCTCAAAGACATGTTTGGGAGTATGAACCGGCTCCCCGCGAGGTGTCAAACAGTTCTTTGGGGGTAAGGTCGGTCGGGTGAACGGATGCGACGTACTGATCGACTCGTTCGACCGCCTGCCCGGGCTGGTGAAGGCCGCGGTGCGCGGACTCACCCCAGAGCAGCTGACCTGGACGCCGGCCAGGGGCGCCAACCCGATCGGCTGGCTGGTCTGGCACCTCACCCGCGTCCAGGACGGCCACGTCGCCGAGCTGCTCGGCGAGAAACAGATCTGGGTCAGCGGCGCGTGGGCGACCCGGTTCGGTCTCAAGGCCGGCACGACCGAGACCGGGTACGGGCACCGGCCGGCCCAGGTCGCGGCGGTCCGGCCGGACAGCGCCGGCGTGCTCGTCGACTACTACTGGGCGGTGCACGCGCGCACCATCGACTACCTGCGCGGCCTGTCCGACGCCGACCTCGACCGGATCGTCGACGAGGCCTGGGACCCGCCGGTGACGCTGGGGGTACGCCTGGTCAGCGTGGTCGACGACGACGCCCAACACGTCGGCCAGGCGGCGTACGTGCGCGGCCTGCTTCGGTAGCGACCTCAGCGCTGGAGGATCGCGACGACGCCTTGGCCGCCGGCGGCGCAGATCGAGATCAGCCCACGCCCGCTGCCGCGCTCGGCCAGCAGCTTCGCCAGCGTCGCGACGATCCGGCCGCCGGTGGCGGCGAACGGGTGCCCGGCCGCGAGCGACGAGCCGTTGACGTTGAGCCTGGCGCGGTCGATCGCGCCGAGCGGCCCGTCGAGGCCGAGCCGGTCCTTGCAGAACTCCGGCGACTCCCAGGCGGCCAGCGTGGCCAGCACCTGCGACGCGAACGCCTCGTGGATCTCGTAGAAGTCGAAGTCCTGCAGGGTCAGGCCGGTGCGGGCGAGCAGCCGTGGCACGGCGTACGCCGGCGCCATGAGCAGCCCCTCGTCGCCGTGGACGAAGTCGACGGCGGCGGTCTCGGCGTCGACGAGGTGGGCGAGCACCGGCAGGTGGCGGTCGGCGGCCCACTCGTCGGAGGCGAGCAGCACGGTCGAGGCGCCGTCGGTCAACGGTGACGAGTTTCCGGCCGTCATCGTGGCGTTGTCGCCCCTGCCGAACACGGGCTCGAGCTTGCCGAGCTTCTCCAGGGTGGTGTCCGGGCGCAGGTTCTGGTCGCGGGTCAGTCCCAGGTAGGGCGTGATCAGGTCGTCGAAGAACCCCCGGTCGTACGCCGCCGCGAGGCGCTGGTGGGACGCGAGCGCGAGCTCGTCCTGCGCGGGACGGTCGATGCCCCAGCGCAGCGCCGTGATTGCGGCGTGGTCGCCCATGGACAGGCCGGTGCGGGGCTCGGCGTTGCGCGGCACCTCGGGCTTGAACGGCTGGAGCGGCCGGAGCTTCGTGGCCGCCCGCAGGCGTCCGCCGATCGAGCGGGCCGCGTTCATCTCCAGCAGCGTGCGGCGCAGGTCCTCGTTGAGCTGCACCGGGGCGTCCGAGGTGGTGTCGACGCCGCCGGCGATGCCCGACTCGATCTGGCCCAGTGCGATCTTGTTGGCCACCAGGACCGCGGTCTCGAGCCCGGTGCCGCACGCCTGCTGGACGTCGTACGACGGTGTGTGCGGGTCGAGCCGCGAGCCGAGCACGGTCTCCCGGGTCAGGTTGAAGTCGCGGGAGTGCTTGAGCACCGCGCCGGCGGCGACCTCGCCGAGCCGCTCGCCGGCGAGGCCGAAACGCGCCACCAGCCCGTCGAGGGCGGCGGTCAGCATGTCCTGGTTGGATGCCTGCGCGTACCGGCTGGTGGAGCGGGCGAACGGGATGCGGTTGCCGCCGACGATCGCGGCCCGACGGGTTGCCACTTCGTGCCTCCAGCGCTTCGGCCTTGCCGGTACCTACTCACGAGTAGGCTACCGCTATGAACGACCGGTACGCGACCTTCGCGAACTCCGGGCCCGGCCGGGCCCTCGTCAGGCGCCTCGGCCTGCCCGCGCCGCCCCGGCTGCGCCGCTACCGTCCCGGCGATCCGCTCGTGCCGGGGCCGGTCCTGCTCGACGGAGCGCCGGGCGGGCGGCTGCTCGAGCCGCTGGGCAAGCTGTTCGCCGGCGCCGACGTCGCGGCCGGCGGCGGGCCGCCGTATGCCGGGCTGGTCTTCGACGCGACCGGGGTGACCGACTCGGCGGCGCTGCGCAGGCTGTACGACTTCTTCCACCCCGTCGCGCGGTCGCTGATGCCGTCCGGCCGGGTGATCGTGTTCGGCACGTCCCCGGCGGCGAGCGGCTCGCCCCGGGAGGCGGCCGCGCAGCGGGCGCTGGAGGGGCTCACCCGCAGCATCGGCAAGGAGTTCGGACGCGGCACGACCGCGCAACTGGTGTCCGTGACGCCGGGCGCGGAGAACGCCATCGAGTCGACGGTGCGGTTCCTCCTGTCCGGACGGTCCGCCTACGTGTCCGGTCAGGTCATCCGGATCGGGCCGGGACTGGTCACCGCGCCGGTCGACTGGGAGCGGCCGCTCGTCGAGCGGGTCGCGCTGGTGACCGGGGCGGCCCGGGGCATCGGCGCCGAGCTGGCCCGGGTGCTGGCCCGCGACGGCGCATCGGTGGTTGCGCTCGACGTGCCGGCCGCGGGCGACGCGCTCGCCGCGGTGGCCAACGACATCGGGGGTACGGCGGTCCAGCTCGACGTGACCGCTGTGGATGCACCGCAGCGTCTCTCGGGCTTCCTACTCGACCGCTTCGGCCGGGTCGACGTCCTCGTCCACAACGCCGGCATCACCCGCGACCGCACACTCGCGAAGTTGGACGCCGCGTGGTGGGACTCGGTCATCGACGTCAACCTGTCCAGCCAGGAGC
>DATDJX010000204.1:0-3648 GCA_036520275.1 Asanoa sp. | reverse complement strand
TGCAGGCGGCCGGGTTCGCGGTCGCGTCCTCGACCCGGGGGGCGATCGTGCCCCGGGTCCTGCCGGCCGAGCTGGTGCCGGCGGCCAACACGCTGTCGTTCACCGCCTCGAACGTCGGCATGGTCATCGGCCCCCTGCTGGCCGGGCTGATCCTGGCTCGCTGGTCGTTCGCGGCCGCCTACGCCACCGACCTGGCCGTGTTCACCCTGGCCCTGTACGCCGCCCTGCGGCTGCCGGCCCTCCCCCCGACCGGGCCGACCACCGCCCCCGGGTTGCGGTCGGTGGTCGACGGGCTGGCCTTCATCGTCACCCGCCCGGTGCTGCTGCTGTCGTTCGCCGTCGACATCGTGGCCATGGTGCTGGCCATGCCCAGGGCCCTGTTCCCGGCCACCGCGGCCGAGTTCGGCGGCCGCGGCGCCGCCGGCTGGCTGTACGCGGCCATCGCCATCGGGGCGGTGGCGGCCGGCCTCTCCTCGGGCTGGATCGGGCGGGTCGGCCGCCAGGGGGTGGCCCTGGTCGTCGCCGTGATCGCCTGGGGGCTGGCCGTGGCCGCGGCCGGGCTGGTCCCGGTGCTCTGGCTGATGGTGCTGCTGCTGGCCGTGGCCGGCGCGGCCGACCTGGTCTCGGCCGTCTACCGTCAGTCGATCCTGCAGACCTACGCCCCCGACGAGATGCGCGGCCGCATGCAGGGGGTGTTCATCGTGGTCGTGGCCGGTGGGCCGCGGCTGGGCGACCTGCGGGCCGGGGCGGCGGCGGCCGTCTTCGGGGTCACCGCCTCCTGGGTCGGCGGCGCCCTGCTGGCCGCCGCCCTGGTCAGCCTGGCCCTGCTGGTCCCGGCCCTGCGCAACTACGACGCCAACGCCCGCCTCCAGGCCGCCGGACGCGATACCGTGATCCCGCAGAGCGGAACGTAGGCTCCGCTACCCCCAGGCTGTCATCCCTTGACCCGCTCGCCGTCGACCCACACGCCGCGCACGTCGTGCGGCGCCGCGAGCGCGAACGCCTTGGCGAGCGCGTCGGAGGGCCCGTCCGCATGGCGCAGGCCGATATCGAGCGGCGTGCCGGGACTCGGGTCCAGCCACACGGCGTCGAAGCGCTTCCCCACCTCGAGGTCGCCGACCTGATCACGCAACCCGAGCGCATCGGCGCCGGCCGACGTGGCCAGATGCAGGAGGTGCGCCGACGTCAGGGGCACGCCCTGGGGGCCGCGCAACCGCTGCAGGAAGTAGGCCTGCAGGCCTTCCTTGAACAGCGAGAACCCCGTGCCGGCGCCGACGTCAGTGCCGAGCGCCACCGGGACACCGAAGGACAGGTGGCGGTCGAACGGGAACAGCCCGCTCCCGAGCGCGGCATTGCTCGTCGGGCAGTGGGCGACGGTCGCGCCGCTGGCGGCCAGGAGCTTCAGCTCGGCGTCGGTGGGGTGCACGTTGTGGGCGAAGACGCTGCGGGAGCCGACCAGACCGTGCCGGTCATAGCTCTCGAGGTAGCCACATCCGAACAGCTCCCGCACCTTGGCGACCTCCGCCGGGTTCTCGTTGATGTGCGAGGTGAACCAGCAACCCGCGACGTCGTTGTGCACGGCCGCGCACGATGCCAGCAGCTCGTCGGTGCAGGACAACGAGAAGCGCGGCGTGACCGCGTACCGGGCGCGGCCGTTGTGGTGCCATCGCCGCGCCAGCTCGCCCGCCTCTTCGTAGGCGCGCCGCGCGGTCGTGTGCAGCTCCGGCCGCAGCATCCGGTCACCGACGACCAGGCCGCAGGTGATCCGGAGCCCGCGCTCGGCGGACTCCTCGAAGAGGGCGTCGACCGCCGGGGCGAAATGCGACCCGAACACCAGCGCGGTCGTCGTGCCCGAGTCGACGAGCGACGCGACGAACTCGCCCGCGACCTCCCGGGCGTAGGTGACGTCCTCCAGCCGCGCCTCCTCCGGGAGGGCGCAGCGATCGAGCCACTCCAGCAGCGGCATGCCCAGCGCGCCGATGGCCCGCATCTGCGGGTAGTGCACGTGCGTGTCGACGAACCCGGGCAGCAACAGGCCGGAGCCGAGGTCGACGACGGGTTCGTCGTGGTGCTGGCGTCGAAGCTCCGCGTACGGCCCGCGCTCGACGATTCTGCCGTCGACGACGAGCAGCCCGGCGTCGGCGTCCGCCCGCAGCGTCCCGCCGCGGAACGGGTCGTCGGGGGTGTGCAGCACCTGGGCGCGGTACAGCGTCATGCGATCAGCCCCGCGCCGTGGCGCTGCCGTCCGCCGCGGACCGCTCGCGCTCGAACGCCAGCAGGAGGTCGGCCGCGACGCTCACGGCGATCGTCGCCGGCTCCTTGCCGGTGATCTCGGCCAGGCCGATGGGCGTGCGGATCCGGGCGATCGACGACGTGTCGTGGCCGCCCTCGGCCAGCATCCGCTGGAACCGAGCCCATTTCCCCGCCGAGCCGATCAGCCCGATCGAACCGAGGTCGCCACCGCGGAGGACGGCGTCGCACAGCGCCGCGTCCTCGGCGTGGTCATGGGTCATGATCAGCAGGTGGGTGCCGGGCGGCAGCTCGCCAAGGACGATCTCCGGGAGCATCGGGACGCGGTGGACATGGACGTTCGCCACCGCGTCGGACAGCGGCGCCAGCCGCTCGTCGGTGAGCTGCTCGGGGCGGGTGTCGACCAGGTGCAGCTCGATGTCGTGCCGGGCGAGGATACGCGCCAGCTCGAACCCGACATGCCCCACGCCGAAGATCGCCACGGCGGGCACGACCGGCAACGGCTCCAGCAGCACGGTGACCGTCCCTCCACAACATTGCACGCCGTGCTCGTAGGGCGCCTTGTCCGACAGTGCCGTCTCGAACAGCACGGGCGCCCCGCCGGGGTCGGCGAGCAGCTCCCGGGCCCGGTCGATCGCGACCGCTTCGACGTTGCCTCCGCCGATCGACCCCCACGTCTCCCGGGCGCCGACCACGAGCTTGGCGCCGGCGTCGCGCGGGGCGTGGCCGCGAACGGACGCGACCGTCACCAGCACGCCCGCCTCCCGCCGCGCACGCAGGTGGGCGACCGCCTTGAACCAGGTCGTCTCAGGCATGGCTGGCCGCGTGCTGCGCGCGTTCCGACTCGGGGTGGGCTCCATGGGGGTGGGGCGGCTGCGGCGGGACGACACTCGCGTCGGCGACGTGGCCGTGCGAGGTGTGCTCTCGCGCCTGCTCGACGGCCCAGTAGACAGCCTCCGGAGTCGAGGGGCAGCCGAGGTCGACGCTCGTGCCCACCGGCCCGAACGCCGCCGCGGCCTGCCGCAGCGCCTCCCGCACGGAGAAGGCCAGCATCAGGGGCGGTTCCCCGACGGCCTTGGACCCGTACACCGCGCCTTCCTCGGTCGCGTTCCTGAGCAGGGTCACGTTGAAGACCTCGGGCATCTCCGAGAAGCTCGGCAGCTTGTAGGTGCTCGCCGCCTGGGTCAGGAACTGGCCGCGCCGGGGACCGTCGCCGGTGTCCCAGCGCAGGTCCTCGAGGGTGAGCCAGCCGGCCCCCTGCACGAACGCGCCCTCGATCTGGCCGATGTCGACCAGCGGCGAGAGGCTGTCACCGACATCGTGGACGATGTCGACGCGCCGCGTCCGGTAGGCGCCGGTGAAGCCGTCGACCTCGACCTCGGTGGCGGCCACGCCGTA
>DATDJX010000203.1:0-9329 GCA_036520275.1 Asanoa sp. | reverse complement strand
GACGCGACCCCCGCGACGTCGCCTGGATGTGGCGCCGGCTGCTGGTCTCGCTCGGCCTCGCCCACCGGGCCGGCGTGGTCCACGGCGCGGTGCTGCCCGAGCATGTGCTCATCGAGCCGGTCGAGCACGGCGTCGTGCTCGCCGATTGGTGCTATGCGGTGACCGAGCGCGACGATACGGTGCCCGCGCTTGTTCCGTCCTATCTGGACTGGTATCCGGCCGAGGTCGGCGAACGGCGTCGACCCGGGCCGGGCACGGACATCGCGATGGCTGCGCGCTGCATGAGCGCGCTGATGGGCGAACGTGTGCCGCGCGAGCTGCGCGCGTTCGCGGGCGGCTGCATGATGCCCGCCCTCGCGCAGCGGCCGGACGACGCCTGGCGGCTGCTCGGCGAGCTCGACGGGGTGCTCGAGGCCCTCTACGGCCCGCGTACGTTCCGACCCTTCAAGCCCTAGGAGGCAGTCATGGGAAGTGGGATCTGGTCCACCGACGTCTACGACGCGGCCGACCGCTACCGGCGGGCCACCGGCGTGAGCGCGTTCGCCTACAGCGACAATGGCGCGCGCACCGTGCACCCGGCGCTCGACCCGCGCGGCGCGACCCGGGAGAGCCGCGACTCCGACGAGCACCCGCAGTCGCTCGCGATCTCGGTGCTGTTCGACGTCACCGGCTCGATGCGGGCCGTGCCGCGGCTGCTGCAGGCGAAGCTGCCGCAGCTGCTGGGCCTGTTGCTGCGCAAGGGGTACGCGACCGACCCCCAGATCATGTTCGGCGCGATCGGCGATGCCACCTGCGACCGGGTGCCGTTGCAGGTCGGCCAGTTCGAGTCCGACAACCGGATGGACGAGGACCTCGGCCGGATCGTGCTGGAGGGCGGCGGCGGCGGCCAGCAGACCGAGTCGTACGAGCTGGCGCTCTACTTCATGGCCCGGCACACGTCGATCGACTGCTTCGAGAAGCGCGGGCGGCGCGGCTACCTGTTCGTCATCGGAGACGAGATGGCGTACGGGAAGGTGAAGGCCCGGGAGGTCGGCTGGCTCATCGGCGACCATACCGAGAACCTCCCGCTGCGCCGGATCGTCGCGGAGGCCCAGCGGGTGTACGACGTCTACTACCTGCTACCGGCGGGTGCGAGCTACGCCGGCAGCCGCACGGTGCTGGACTTCTGGCGCGACCTGCTGGGCCAGAACACTGTCGAGGTCGACGACACCGACGCAATCTGCGAGACGATCGCGCTGCTGGTCGGCCTCGGTGAGGACGCGGTGGACCTCGACCGGGGCCTGCGCGACCTGGCCGACGTCGGCTCGGGCGCGGCCAATACGGTGTCCAAGGCCCTGGCGAAGCGCCGGAATCGGAGGGTCCACAGTGGTGGCCGGTTGCCGGCGGCCCGAGGCGACGACCGCGTCGTACGCCTGTGACCAACGTGATCGTCGCCGATCTGGGCTACGGCGACGCCGGCAAGGGCACAATCGTCGACTGGCTCTGTGGCCGCGGCGTCGATGGCCGGCCGGTGTCGGCGGTGGTGCGGTTCAACGGGGGCGGGCAGGCGGCGCACACCGTCGTCCTGCCCGACGGCCGGACCCACTCCTTCGCCCAGTTCGGCGCCGGCACGTTCCACCCGGGTGTCCGCACGCACCTGTCCCGGTTCGTGGTGGTCGACCCGCTGTCGCTGGTGGTCGAGGCAGATCGCCTCGCGGGGGCGGGCGTGACCGACGCGTTCGACCGGCTCACGGTCGACGGCGCGGCGCTGATCGCGACGCCGTACCACCGGGCGGCCAACCACGCCCGGGAGCTGGCCCGCGCCGCCGAACGCCACGGTTCCTGCGGATACGGGGTGGGTGAGGCGATGGCGTATGCAATCGCCAACCCCGCCGACGCGCCGCGGGTGGCGGACTGCCGCACACCCGCGGCGCTCGACGCCAAGCTGGCGGCGCTGCGGGAGCGGCTGGCCGCGCAGGTCGGGCCATTGGAGGCCGTGGGCACGATCGCAGTGCCGCCGGTCGACGCAGCCGTCGAGGCATACACCGCCTTCGCGGCGATCGTGTCCATCGTGGACGGCGGGCACCTGGTCGCGCTCCTGCGCGGCGGACCGGTGGTCTTCGAGGGTGCCCAGGGCGTGCTGCTCGACGAGTGGCACGGCTTCCACCCGTACACGACGTGGAGCACCACGACGTTCGCCAACGCGGAGACGCTGCTCGCCGAGGCCGGCGCGGTCGGCGCCGCGACCCGGATCGGCGTGTTGCGCGCCTTCACCACCCGGCACGGCGCCGGACCGCTCGTCACGGAGGACCCGGCGCTGCCGCTGACCGATCCGCACAACCCGACCAACCGATGGCAGGGCACCATCCGCTTCGGACACTTCGACGCGGTTGCGCACCGCTATGCGCTCGAGGTCGCGGGCGGCGTGGACGGGATCGCGCTGACCCATCTCGACGCCGTGCCGCCGCAGCTGAAGCTGTGCCGGGCATACGACTGGACCGACCGGCTGGAGCCCGGACCGCCCGGCGACCTCGACCGCCAGGCCGCACTCACCGCACGGCTGCTGCGCAGCACGCCGGTGTACGACGCATTGCCGCCGGCCGACCGGGTCGCGGCCGTGTCCGAGGCGCTCGGCGCGCCCGTCGTGATCGCCTCGTACGGCCCGACCGCCGCCGACAAGCGACTACTCGTCCCGGCGCCAGACCTCGCCGCGTAACAGCTGGCCGGCGCCGAGCCACGCGACATTCATCATCCGCGTCGCGATCTTCTCAGGGTCGGCGTCGGGATGGTCGGCGAGCCAGTCCGCCAACGACTCGGCGGCGCCGACGAGGGCGTACGCCGTCGCCGACAGGTCGGCCTCGCGGGGCAGGCGGCCGTGCGCCTGCACGGCCCGGCGGAACAGGCCGGCGATGACCTCGACCATCCGCTCGCGCATGTGTGCCAGGTCGGCGATGAACGCCTCTTGTCCGCGGGCCTGCCGGTAGAGCACGGCCCAGCCGTCGCGGTGGGCGCCGACGAAGCCGAAGAACGCCCGCAGGCCGCGCCACAGCTGCTGGTCGGCGGGTAGGTCCGCGCCGACCACCGCGACGATCGCCTCCAGCATCCGGGTGCCCTCGCGGTGCACGCAGGCGAGGAACAGCTGCTCCTTGCTGCCGAGGTAGGCGTAGACCATCGGCTTGGAGATCCCGGCATCGTCGGCGATCTCGTCCATGCTCGCCGCATGGAACCCGCGGCGCGAGAAGACGCGCACGGCAGCGTCGAGCATCTGCTGCTCACGCACGGCTCTAGGCAGTCGTTTGAACGTAGGGGTGGCCGGCACGCTTGCCAGCATACCTACTCACGCGTAAGGTTACCTTCCAGTAGGTTCCGGCCCGTTGTCCATCGCACCCGGAAGGTAACGGCTCCATGTCTGACCTCGACCCCGCCGCTTTCTCGTCGGTCGACCCGCAGCAGTTCTCCCGGCTCGTCAAGTCAACCCCCGACGCCCAGATCGCCCAGGTCATGCAGAGCGACATGCGGGAGAAGATCATCGACGAGGTCTTCGACCGGATGCCGAAGCTGTTCCGCGCCGACCGTGCCGGCGCTACCAACGCGGTGATCCACTGGAACATCACCGACCGACCGGACGGTGGTGTCGACACCCGCGAGGTCGTGATCGAAAACGGCACGTGTTTCACCTCGGAGAAAGCCGAGCGCGACCCGAAGCTGTCGCTCACGATGGGCCCGGTCGAGTTTCTCAAGATCGTTGGGGGCGCCGGCAACCCCGTCATGATGTTCATGACCGGCAAGCTGAAGGCAAAGGGTGACCTGGGCCTCGCGGCCAACATCGCCAACCTCTTCGACATGCCCAAGGCCTGACGTGCCGGAATTCTCGCTCGACCTGAACGAGGAACAGCGGGACCTGCGCAACTGGGTGCACGGCTTCGCGGCTGACGTCGTGCGCCCCGCCGCGGCCGAATGGGACGAGCGCGAGGAGACGCCCTGGCCGGTCATCCAGGAGGCGGCCAAGGTCGGCCTGTACGGGTTCGAGTTCCTCGCCGGCGCGTGGGCCGACCCGACCGGCCTGTCCCTGCCGATCGCCAGCGAAGAGCTGTTCTGGGGCGACGCCGGCATCGGGCTCGCGATCTTCGGCACGTCGCTGGCGGTCGCCGCCATCTACGGCACCGGCACACCCGACCAGCTCGTCGAGTGGGTGCCGCAGTGCTTCGGCACCGTGGGCGAGCCGGCGGTCGGGGCGTTCTGCACCACCGAGCCCGAGGCCGGCTCCGACGTGGGCGCGATGCGCACTCGCGCGGTCTACGACGAAGCCGGGGACGAGTGGGTCCTCAGTGGTCAGAAGGCTTATGCCACCAACGGCGGCATCGCGTCCGTCCACGTCGTGACGGCGAGCGTCGACCCGGCCCTCGGCTCTCGGGGCCAGGCGGCGTTCGTTGTGCCGCCGGCAACGCCCGGGCTCGTCGCGACCAAGAAGCTCCGCAAGCTCGGGCTGCGCGCCTCGCACACGGCCGACGTCTTCCTCGACGACGTCCGGGTGCCCGGCTCCTGCGTGCTCGGCGGGCGCGAGGCGCTGCGCGAACGCCTCGACCGGGTCCGGTCGGGCCGGCGGGCGCAGTCCCAGGCAGCGATGCGCACGTTCGAGATAACCCGACCGACGGTCGGCGCGCAGGCGATCGGGGTGGCCCGCGCGGCGTACGAGTACGCGCTCGACTACGCGAAGACCCGCGTGCAGTTCGGCCGGCCGATCATCGAGAACCAGGCCGTCGCGTTCGCCCTGGCCGACATGCGGATGGAGATCGACGCCGCCCGGCTGCTGGTGTGGCGGGCCGCGTGGATGGGCCGCAACAACCGGCCGTTCGATGCCGGCGAGGGCTCGATGTCGAAGCTCAAGGCCGGCGAGGTGGCCGTCGCGGTGACCGAGAAGGCCGTGCAGATCCTCGGCGGCGCCGGCTTCCTGCGCGACCACCCGGTGGAGCGGTGGTACCGCGATGCCAAGATCTACACGATCTTCGAGGGCACCTCGGAGATCCAGCGCCTCGTCGTCTCCCGCGCCATCTCGGGCACGCAGATCCGGTGACGGTCCAGGCGCCGTTCGTCGTGGCCACGCTGGCCCGGCGCGGCCTGCTGCGGCCCGGGCCGCCGCACCGGGTCGCCGCGCAGCTGCTGACCCTGCGCCGCTGGGGCTTCGGCATCGCCGGCGAGCTGCGACAGGCGGCGGCGCGCACGCCGGGCCGGGCCGCCCTGATCGACGAGGAGCGCGGCGCGGTGACGTACGCGCGGCTGCGGGAGCGGGCCGAGGCGCTCGCGTCGGTGCTGCGCGACACGTACGGGATCGGGTGCGGCGACCGGATCGGCATCCTGTGCCGCAACCACGTCGGGTTCGTCGAGGCGCTCGCCGCCGGCGCGCTCGTCGGCGCCGACGTGGTGCTGCTCAACACCGGGCTGTCCGCGCCCCGCCTCGCCGACGCCGCGCGGGCCCACGACCTGCGGTTGCTGGTGCACGACATCGAGTTCGGCGACCGGCTGCCGTCCGACGTCGCGTGCGTGCCGGAGACCGGGCTCCGCATGCTCACCGCGCCGGCGGCCTCACTCAAGCCGCCGGCCCGGGAGGGGCACACGATCGTGCTCACCTCCGGCACGACCGGGACGCCGAAGGGCGTCCGCCGGCCCAGCCCCGGCGGCATGGGTCCGCTCGTGTCCATCCTCGACCGGATCCCGCTACGCGCCGGCGAACAGATGTTCATCGCCGCGCCGCTGTTCCACACCTGGGGCTACGGGGCGCTGCAGATCGCCCTGGCCCTGCGCGCGACGGTCGTGCTCCGGCGCAGCTTCGTGCCGTCCTCCATAGTGGAGGCGCTGCGGGCGAACGAGTGCACGTCGATGGTCACTGTGCCGGTGATGCTGCAACGGCTGCTGGACGCCGAGGTGACGGCGCTACCGGCGCTGCGGACGGTCGCGGTCAGCGGATCCGCGCTCACCGGCGGGCTGGCCACCCGGTTCATGGACGCCTACGGCGACGTTCTCTACAACCTGTACGGGTCGAGCGAGGTCTCCTGGGCGTCGATCGCCACGCCGGCGGAGCTGCGCCGGGCGCCCACCACCGCCGGCCGTCCGCCGCGCGGCACCCGGGTCGAGATCCGCGACGGCCGCATCCTGGTCGCCAACGAGATGCTGTTCGAGGGCTATACGAGCGGCGGGGGTCGCCCGACCGACGACGGCATGCTCGCGACCGGCGACCTGGGCCACATCGGCGCCGACGGGCTGCTCTTCGTCGACGGGCGGGAAGACGACATGATCGTCTCGGGCGGAGAGAACGTTTACCCGTCCGAAGTGGAGGATCTGCTCGCCGCGCTGCCGCAGGTGCGCGAGGCCGCGGTCGTCGGGGTGCCGGACGAGGAGTACGGCCAGCGCCTGGCCGCGTACGTCGTGCTGCGGCACGGCGAGGCGCTGGACGCCGACGCGGTGCGCGCGCATGTACGCGCGCAGCGCGCCCGGTATGCCGTACCCCGTGACGTGCTGTTCCTGGACGCCCTGCCGCGCAACGCGACCGGCAAGGTCGTGCCGGGCGACCTGCCCCGCCCGTAGGCCGCTCGCGGCGACCGGTGGGCGGACATCCGCGCCAACGACGAGGCGGGCGTGCGGGCGTACGGCGCGACGCGCGCCGAGCTGCTCGCCGTGCGCGACGGCGCCCGGCCGTCGGCACGGCCGCCCCCGCTCGGGTCGGCTTCTACCTGTAGCCGAGGTAGGCGAGATAGGCGCGGGTCAGCTCGCGACGCAGATCGGCGTCGCGCACCCCCAGCGGTCCGCCGCGGTCGGTCGCGAACAGCACGGCCTCGCGGATGGTCGCGTCGAGCATCAGCATCCCGACCCGGGCCGCGCGCCTGGGGCTGGGGTGGCTGATCTCGTCCGCCCGGGCCCGCAGCAGGCGTTCCAGCGCGTCGCGCACGTGCGCGTCGAGCTGGTCGGTCATCCGCTGGAACCCGCCGTCGGGTCGCTGGCGCGCCTCGATCGTCAGTGCCCGCATCACCGGACCGTCGGCGCCCCGGTAGTCGGCGAGCAGGCCGCGCACGAACTCGTCGATGACGTGCGCCAGCGATCGCCCGGTGGTCCGCGAAGGGTCGAGCAGCTCCGCCCAGGTGGCCTTGGCCCGCGCCAGACACTCGCCGCCCAGGTAGGCCAGCAGCGCCTCCTTGTCGGCGAACCGGGAGTAGAACGAGCCCTTCGAGGAACCGGCCCGGGCGACGATGTCGTCGACCGTCGTGGCCTCGAAGCCGCGCTCCGCGAACAGGTCCTCGGCCGCCTTCACGATGCGGTCGAGGGTGGCCGCGCTGCGCTGCTGCCGCGGCGGGCGGAAGGTGGACGACACCGGCACATTCTGCCCCGCGCTACGGGACCAGCACGATCTTCCCCACGTTCTCCCGCGCGTGCAGCCGCCGGTGCGCCTCGGCCGCCTCGGCCAGCGGCAGCGCGGTGACGCGCGGCGCGATCTCGCCGGCGGCGTACGCGGCGAGCAGCGCGTCCCACCACTTCCGCACGAGCGGCACCGGGCCGTCCAGGCCGACGCCGATCAGCCCGCGCGGTTCCTCGAGCAGCTCGTAGAGGGAGATGCCACCGGCCAGTACCGCCGCGAGGTCGAGGGTCGCCTCGGTGGCGCTCGGCACGCCCGAGGTGTAGCCGTACGCGACGACCCGTCCGCCGAACCGGGTGACCGAGAGGCTGCGCCGGAAGCGGTCCTCGCCGACGCCGTCGATCACGATGTCGACGCCGTCGGCGGCGAGCCGGCGCAGCTCGGCGACCCAGTCGGCGGTGCGGTAGTCGATCGCGTGTGCCACGCCCTCCGCGTGCAGGACGGAATGCTTGGCTGACGACGCCGTCGCATAGAGCTCGACGCCGTACCCGCGGGCGAGCTGGACCGCGGCCAGGCCGACGCCGCCCGCGGCCGCGTGCACCAGCATCCGCTCGCCGGCCAGCGGTCGGGCGGCGTGCGCGACGGCCGCGTACGCGGTCAGGTAGTTCAGCGGCAGCGCCCCGGCGACCTCGACGGGCATGCCGTCCGGGACCGGGAAGGTGCGGTCGCCGGGCGCGACGACGAGCTCGGCGTATGCGGCGGCGCGGGCGTAGGGCATCGCGGCCACCCGGTCGCCTACCCGCCACGGCGACCCGTTCGTCCCGACCGCGGCCACCGTCCCGGCCACCTCGATCCCGGGCCGGTACGGCGGCGGGCCGCCGTTGGCGCCGAGGCGGGCCCAGACGTCGGCGAAGTTGACTCCGATCGCCTCGGCCTTGATCAACACCTCGCCGGGGCCCGGCTCGGGTTCGGCCGCGTCGACCACCCGCAACACCTCCGGACCGCCTGCCCGTGACGCCAGCACCTGTCGCACCCCGACCCTCCCGAGAAGACAAGAACTAGAACTGGACGTCGCAGTCTAGTTATTCCGGACGACTGCCGTCCAGAGGCCGGCCCGGGGTATGGTCCCGGACATGGCCCGGTTCACGGCGACCACGCAGACACGACCCGGACGGGCGGGCGGCATCGCCGTACGGCTCCCGTTCGATCCGGACGAGGAGTGGGGGCCACGCGACGCTCACCACGTGACCGGAGTCGTCCAGGGGCAGTGCGTCCGCGGGCAGCTGCGCGCGGTCGACGGCGTGAGTTACCTCGAGCTGGGCCCGGCGTGGTGCCGCGACTCCGGGGCGACGCCCGGCATGACCGTGGAGATCGAGCTGGTGCCGGAGGGACCACAGTACGCGGCGATGGCGCCGGACCTGGTCGCCGCCTTCGACGCCGAGCCCGCCGCGCGGCGGTTCTTCGAGTCGCTGCCCACGTTCTACCGCCAGAACTTCATGCGCCCGATCGACCAGACCAAGCGACCGGCGCCGCGGGCCCGGAAGATCGCCGAGATGATGTCCGCGCTGCGCGAGGGACGCCGCGAGCGCTAGGGTCGCGATCGTGGCGATCGTGGCGCTCGCGGCGCGGTTCGGCATCGAGCTGTGCGCGTTCGCGGCGCTCGCGTGGGGCGGCTGGCGGGTGGACGGCCCGGTCTGGCTGCGCGTCCTGCTGGCCGTGGCGTTCGTCGCCGCCGGAGTGGGGATCTGGGGCCGGTGGGTCGCCCCACGGGCGCCACGCAAGCTGGCCGACCCCGTCCGGCTGATCCCCGAGTGGGTGGTGTTCGGCGGGGCGACCGTCGCGCTGGTCCTGACCGGTCACCCGGTCCTCGGCGCCCTGCTCGCGGTGATCGCCGCCGTCGATCGGCTCGCGCTGTGGCTGTTGAAGACCGACACCGGCGGCGAGCTGTCCGGGTGAGGGGCGGCGAGGCACGTCAGGCCGCCCGGCGCTGGGTCGCGCGGGCCGC
>DATDJX010000202.1:0-2211 GCA_036520275.1 Asanoa sp. | reverse complement strand
CGATCTCGGCGAGGCGCTGCGCTTCCTGCTGCGCACGTCGACCACCTGCCTCGTGCGCGAGATCGAGCTCGTTCCGCGCGCTCAGGACGACATCATCCGGCGCCTCGTCGCGTGGCGACAGGCCGAACGGCCGGATCCGCGCGTCGAGCGGTAGGACCCACCCGAACGGGCTGCCGGACAGTCGTCGAGGACCTCTCATGGGCCGGTCCGGATGCGCCGATGCCCGGCCTGCCCGCGCTGCTCACGCTCCCACCAGCGAGCAGCTCCCGCCGCCAAGGAGGCCCATCGCTTCATGCTCCGGTTCGGAAGGACTGTCGCTGCCCTCGCCGTCCTGTTCGCCGTCGCTGCACCCGCGGCGCACGCCGCGGACTGCACCACCACCGTCTCGAGCACGAGCGCCGCCGCCAGCGCGGTCACCGCCGCCGCCCCCGGCGCCACCGTCTGCCTCGCGGACGGCACCTACGGCAAGCTCACCCTCAACGCCTCGAAGGCCGCACCCGGCGTGATGGTGAGAGCGCAGCATCCGGGCCACGCGACGATCGCGGGCGCGTCAGTCGACGGCAGCTACCTGACCGTGGCGCAGTTCCGCGTGACCGGCACCTTCGACGCACGTCCCGGCTCGACCGGCATGACCGCCGACCACAACCTGTTCGTCGGCGGCAACTACTACGGCGTCATGGCCGCAGCGACCTCGTCGACGGCGGTCAACGACGTGACGATCACGAACAACAGCTTCGTCGGGCGTTTCAACGAGGACGCGATCCGCCTCAACCGCTACCACGACGGGCCCGACAGCGACCCGTACGGCGTGCTGATCGAAGGCAACGAGTTCACCGGCAACGTCGAGTACGGCGGTCACAACGACGTCGTGCAGACCGTGTGGGTCGGCGACCACCTGTACTTCCGGCGCAACTACCTGCACGACTTCGGTGGGCAGGGGTTCTTCATCAAGGACCAGGCCTCGGCGATCGACGGGCTCGTCGTCGAGGACAACCTCATCGTCCGGCAGTCCTCGCCGTGCGATCCGGTGAGCCTGTGCCCGACCTGGCAGCTGCAGCCGTTCCAGATCTACGGGCCGCTGCGCAACGTCAGCATTCGCCACAACACCGTGTGGCCCGGGTCCGGCGGAGGCGAGCAGTCCCTGCGCGGCTCCGGCTGGGCCGGTCCGACGGTGTTCTCGGACAACGTGATGGGGAGCCTGAGCTCCGACGCCAGCGGCCTGACCACCGGCTACACGGCGTCGAACAACACGCGCTGTGGCGGCAGCGGGTTCCCCGCGACCGGCGTCAGCAGCGACTGCGGTCCCGCGTTCGTCGACCCCGCGCACGGCGACTACCGCCTCGCCAACGGCCGCGGCGTGACGTGGACCCTCGCCGATCAGCACTTCGGACCCGGTGACGACGGCACGCCCCCGCCGCCGCCCGGCGACACCACGGCGCCGCACACGACGATCACGTCCGCGCCGGCGCTGATCACCCTCGACACCTCGGCCAGCATCGGCTTCGCCGTCGACGAGGCCGGGGCGAGCTCGCAGTGTCGCCTCGACGACGGCGCCTGGGCGCCGTGCACCAGCCCGTACGTGGTGTCGGGCCTCGGCCTCGGCGTGCACACCGCGCGCGTGCGCTCGACCGACGCCGCGGGCAACGTCGAGTCGCCGGGAGCGGGCGCCTCGTGGACGGTCATCGCGTTGCCCTCGGGCGACTCGCAGGAGACGTCGCCCGCCACCGACCCCGAGGACCCGCCCGAGGACGAGGACGACGCGCCGACCGTCGACCTCACCACGCCGACGTCGGGCAGCAACTCCGGGCGCGAGCTCAAGCTCGACGCCCGCGCCGGCGACGACCACGGCGTCCACCACTTCGAGTTCTGGGTCGACCGCACGCGGGTGGCCCGTGACACGCGCGCGCCCTATCCGGCCCGCTACGACGCGCGCAACCTGCGCGCCGGGAGCCACAAGGTCAGCGTGCGCGCCTACGACACCGCCGGCCAGCTCGCCACGGATTCGGTCACCGTTCGGGTGAAGACCAAGGGCCGCGCTCACAGCGCGGCGAGCAACCGCTCCAGGTCCGCCTGATCGTTCCACGCGCCGACCGACGCGCGCACGTACGGGGAGCCTGGCACGTCGCGGATGATCACGCCCGCGGCCGCCAGGCGCGTGCGCGTCTCCTCGGGCTCGGGCTGCTCCCACGCGACGAGCGTCGTGCGCCCGCG
>DATDJX010000201.1:0-21772 GCA_036520275.1 Asanoa sp. | reverse complement strand
GACCTGGATGGACGACGCGGTGACCGCGTCGATCAAAGACGACGAGGCGGCGATCACCCGCATCGCCGCCGAGGTGCGCGAGTTCCTGTCGGCCTTCCCCATGCCCGGCTACCGCGCCTGACCGGATCAGCCAAGACCCCGTCGGGCCAGCGCGAAACCCTGTCCCCGCCGGCAGCCGGCCGCCCAGGCCTGGTCGATCTGCTCCGTGGACTCGATGCCCTCGGCGACGATCTCCATGCCCAACCGGCGGCCCACGCTGACCACGACATCGATCAAGGGCTTGCCGAAGCCGTCGCTCTGCACACGCGCCGGTGTCGCGATGGAGTCGGCAGCCGGTGCGAGGCCGCCCGCCGGGGTCAGCCGAGGATCGCGTAGACCGTCGAGGCGTGCGCCGCCGGCGCGTCGGCGCCGGCCGCGGTCATCGTGATGTCGGCGAACGCGAGCGTGCGGCCGAGCTTGGTCAGCCGCGCGACCACCCGCACGTCGGCGCCGATGACGGGACGCTGGAAGGTGGTGGACAGCTGGACGGTCGTCATCGGCACGAACCCGCCGCGCGCCGCGGCGATTGCGATCACCGTCGCCGTGTCGGCGGCCGCCATCAGAGCCTGGCCGGACATCGCCCCGCCTTCCCGGGCCAGGCGGGTCGACCAGGGCAGGCGCAGGGTCACCGCTCCCGCGCCGACCTCCTCCACGACCAGCCCGAGATCCTGGACCCAGGGCGCGAAGTTGGCGGCCAGGAGCGCGTCGCCGTCAGCGGGGGAGAAATCCATGCCGGCCAGTATGGGCTCCACCCCGGGATGCCGGGCGGTCGGCGTGTCGTACCTGGATGGGAGGATGGACGGATGCCGCGCGTGCGCTTCCGTCCCCACCAGGCGATCCTGATCGCCGCCGTCGTGGCCTTCATCGGCGCGTTGCCGATCGTGTTCGGCCCCGACCTGCCCTCCGGCGGCGTCCTGTCCGACCAGAGCGGCGCCCACACACCCGTGCGCTGGCTGTTTCTCCCGGTCCTGCTGATCCCGGTCGTCGTCTTCGTCTACGTGCTGCGCTCCGGCACCGATGCCGACGCCGAGGGGCTCACCGTGCGCGCGGTGTTCGGGCAGCGGCGCATCCCCTGGTCACACATGCGGGAGCTGAGCGCCGACCCGCGCGGCCGGGGGGTCGCGCTGCTCACCGACGGCAACGCGGTCACGTTGCCGTCGGTGCGGGCCGCCGACCTGCCGACGCTGGTCTCCGCGAGCGGCAAGGCGGTCGAGGTCGCCGACGATCAATAGCCGTCGACGACGAGGTTGACCAGCGGCTCGCCCGCGACGTAGCGCCGTAGCTGGGCGCCGGCAAGACCGTACGCCCGCGGCAGCAGCCCGCGCACCGACCCGCCGACGTGCGGCGTGAGCAGCACGTTGGGCAGGTCCCACAACGGGTGGTCGGCCGGCAGCGGCTCGGGCTCGGTGACGTCGAGCGCCGCCCCGATCCGGCCGTTCGCGAGCTCCGCGACGAGCGCGTCGGTGTCGACGACGGGCCCCCGCGCGGCGTTGACCAGCAGCGCGCCGTCCTTCATGGCGGACAGGAACGCCGGCGAGACCAGGCCGCGCGTCTCGTCGGTCAGCGGCACGACCAGCACCACCACGTCGGCCTCGGGCAGCAGCGACAGCACGTCCGCCACCGCGAATACGCCCTCCGCGGGGCGGGCCCGCCGGGCGACGCCGGTCACCCGTACCTCGAAGGGCTCGAGCCGGGCCCGCAGCGCCGCCCCGATCGAGCCGGCACCGACGACGACCACGTGCTTGCCGGCGAGCTCGTCGGTCGGCGAGTTGGCGGCGTACGCCCACTCGTGGCGCTGCTGTGCCCGGACGAACGCCGGGAAGGCCCGCAGATACGACAGCGCGGCGGCGAGCACCCATTCGGAGGTCGACGAGTCGTGCACCCCGCGCGCGTCGTGCAGCGAGGCGCCGGGCGGCAGCTTGCCCACCCACGCGTCGGCACCGGCGGAGAGCAGCTGCACGACCCGCAGCCGGGGCATCTTGGCCGCAACCTGGACGGAGTCGGCCTGCGCGAGGAACGGCGGCACCCAGAACTCGACGTCGGCGGGGTCGGAGGGCAGCCTGTCGGGCAGCGGCATCACCTCGAGCTCGACGCCGGCGGGCACCTCGCCGAGCATCGCCCGGCCTTCCTCGTGGGGGATCCACACCTTCACCCGGCCGACACTAGCCTTCGGTGCGATTCGACGGTTGGCGGGCGTGGCCGGCCGGCGTCAGGAACGCGGGAGGTCCACCCGGGACGCCGGCCGGTAGATGTCGTAGCCGGCGACGGTGATCTCCGTGAACCGCACACCGGAGGCGGCCAGCTCACCACGGACCGCCGCGCTCACCGGTGAGCCGACGGGCAGCGCGAACGTCTGCCGCGGCGCCGCGGCGACCGAGGCACGGTAGGGACGGTAGCGGTCGAAGCCCGGCGTGAGGTCGGCGTCGATGACCGCGCACTGCACCCGCTCCTCGGAGGCGAACGCGAGGTAGTCGCAGGTCCAGTACTCGCTGTAGAGGCGGGTCACGCCGGCGTGCTGAAGGGCGGCGAGCAGCGCCGGCTGGCGGTCGTCGGCGGCGGCGATCCTCGGCGACTCCCGGACGAACGCACCGGTCGCGACCGCCGCGGTGGCCACGATCGCCGCGATCCCGAGGACGCCGGCGACACGCGACGCAGCCGGTCCGGCGCAGCGGCTCGCCAGCGACCACAGCGGCCACAGCACCACCGGCGTCGAGACCAGCAGGCAGTGCAGGTAGCGGGCGTTTTCCAGGGGCGTGTTGCCGGCCGCGTTGCTGCGCACGTAGAGCAGGAGGCTCGCGGCGGCGGCGAACACGAGCGCGAGGCGGGCGGCCCGCCGTACCCGCTCGGTCCGGTCCCGCCACGCCAGCACGCCGGCCGCGACCAGCAGCGCGAGCCACACCAGCGCCCAGGCCGTCTGCCAGGGCGCGCACCGGCCGGGAAGGCACATGCCGGTGCCCATCGGCAGGCCGACCAGGAAACCACCGTGCAGCCGCTCGGCCCACGAGGCGTCCGGGCCGCCGCTGCTGAGGCCGAAGAACGTGGCCAGCGCGCCACGCCGCCACGGCGAGGTGAGGTCGTGGATCAGCAGCGGCGCGGCGCCGACGACGAGGCCGGCGGCCAGCGCCACCCAGGCCCGGCGCGGCACGCCGCGGTAGACGAGGACGGCGGCCGCGGCGGCCACGTACGGCAGGACGAGCCAGTCGTCCCACAGCATGAGGCCGGTGAGCAGCCCGAACGCGACGTACCCGAGCCGGCTGGTGCGCAGCGTGACCGAGAGCAGCATCAGCGCCGCGGCCGCCGGGTTGATCTCGGGATAGCCGCCACCCGAGATGAGCTGGTTCTTCAGGATCCGGTCGGCGCCGAGCGCGAGCAGACCCACGGTCAGCGTGGCCAGCCACGGGCCGAAAACCCGGCGGCCGAGGAACCACACGGCCGCGAGGAACCCGGCGTAGAGCAGCAGATTGGGCGCGCGCAGCGCCCACAGGCCCGGGCCGGCGACGGCGAACAAGGGCGCGGCCAGGTAGGCCTCGATCGTGCCCATGTATTGCTGGCCGTAGAAGTAGATCGGCAGCTCGCGGCCCTGGGCGAGGTGCAGCGCGGCGAGGCCCATCGTGGCCTCGTCGCTGTTGGTCGGCGGCGCGCCCGCGGCCAAGACCGCGACGCGATAGCCGACGCCGGCAACGCCGAGCCCGAGGGCGACCCAGCCGGCGGCCCGGGCGGCGGGGACCCGGGGCGCCTCTGCCGGCGCGGGTGCCTGCCGGGTCAGCGTCGCCACGCGTGGCAGTCTTTCACGCCGCGTCGACCAGCACCGTGCGATCCCGCCCGTACCCGCAGTGTCGCCCGGTGCAGGGCGGTCACCGCGAGGGAGGCTACGGCCGCGGGCGCCATCGCCTGCCGAGACCTGGCAGGCGAGCACGACCCGGCTGGTCGGCACGCACGACACGCCGCGCGGCGGGGTCGGCGAACAGGGGCTTTCGTCACGTTGACGCACACTCCATGATCAACACATCGCTGGCGTCGAAACTTCCAATACGGCGCCCCCGGCGGCGCGGCACGATCGGGTCATGGACATCGTCACCGCAGTGCACCCGCGCCTTGTCGTCTCCGATGCCGCGGGTGCGATCGAGTTCTACACGCGAGCCTTCGGCGCGGTCGAGAGGGCCGAGCGCTACATCATCGAGGGAAAGGTCGCCCACGCGGAGGTCACGATCGGCGGCAGCGTCGTGTACGTCAAGGATGAGAGCGACGGCGACCCGTCGCCGACCACGCTGGGCGGCACGCCGGTCATCCTGTCGCTCGAGGTCGGCGACTCCGACCGGGTCGCGCGGCGCATGCTCGACAACGGCGCCAGGGTGATCTTCGAGGTCGGCGACCACGGGTACGGCTACCGCGACGGGCGGCTCGCGGACCCGTACGGCCATCTCTGGATCGTGTCGCAGAAGATTTAGCCTTCCGTCCGGTGGGGGTGTGGCGGGGCCGACGCCCGGAACCCCGCCGCGCCGCCGCGGCTCGTCCTCTTCATGATCTTAGGTGGAGGGCCGCACTCAGCCGACGCGGCTACCCTGGCTCGGGTGAGCGAGCGAACCATCCGGCAGCGTAGCGAGGCGACGGCGTGAGCGTCCGCCGCCTTCAGCGCACCGCGCTGACCGTCGCGGCGGTGCTCGCGGTGGGCGGCTGCGCGTTCGGCCAGCCCAAGCCCGACGCGGCGGGGGCGCCACCGAGGTTCCCCACGCCGTCGGCCAGCCCCTCCCCCAGCGCCGGCCGCGCGACCGACCAGGAGGTCGCGGTCACCGTGCTGGCCAGGAACCTGCGCGTACCGTGGGCGATCGCGTTCCTGCCCGACGGCGGCGCCCTGGTCACCGAGCGCGACACCGCCAAGATCCTCAAGGTCGGCCCCGGGTCCGACGCCGCGGGCCTCAAGGTGACCACCGTGCAGGCGCTCGACGACGTCGTCGACGCCTCCGGCGAGGGCGGGCTGCTCGGCATCGCGGTGTCGCCGAAGTACGACACCGACAAGGCCGTGTTCGTCTACTACTCGGCGACCGGCGACAACCGGATCGCCAGGCTGGCGCTGGGCGGCAAGCCGACGCCCATCGTCACCGGCATCCCGCGCTCGGGCATCCACAATGGAGGACGCCTGGCGTTCGGCCCTGACGGCTACCTCTACGCGACGACCGGCGACGCCTCGCGGCGCGGCGACGCGCAGGACCGGGCCAGCCTCGGCGGGAAGATCCTGCGTATGACTGCCGCCGGCAAGCCGGCGCCCGGCAACCCCTTCCCCAACTCGCTGGTGTGGTCGTACGGGCACCGCAACGTCCAGGGCATCGCCTGGGACGCGGGCAGGCACCTGTACGCCACCGAGTTCGGCCAGAACACCTGGGACGAGATCAACCTCATCCAGCCCGGCAAGAACTACGGCTGGCCGGACGTCGAGGGCAAGCGGGACGCGTCGGCCGATCCGTCCTTCGTGGATCCGATCGTGGCGTGGCCCACCGCCGAGTCGTCCTGCTCCGGAGCGGCCGTGGTCGACCGGCTGCTCGTGGCCGCCTGCCTGCGTGGCGAACGGCTGTGGATCATGGAACTCACCGCCGCGGGCGGCATCCTGGGACAGCCCAAGACGATCCTGCAGGGCGCGTACGGGCGGCTGCGCGCCGCTGTCGCCGCGCCCGACGGCTCGTTGTGGATCAGCACGTCCAACCACGACGGTCGCGGCGATCCCAAGCCCGACGACGACCGGATCCTCCGGCTGGTCTTCTCGGGTGGCGAGGCCGGGAAGAGCTGAGCGGCCGGCGAAAATGGTGACATGACTGGGCTGAGTGAGATCGTCCGGCGGCTGTGGGGCTCCCGCGACGGCCGGATCCGACTGGCCCGGCGGCTGGCCATGGGGCTTGCGATCTTGGCGGTGGCCCTCGTCGGGGTCGTCGCCGGCGTGCTGCTGGGCGCCCGCGAGACCGCCGACGTCGGCCCGTTCAGCGCCGACCTGTCGGTGCATCCCGCGACGACGGGCGAGACCAAGGTCATCATCCCGCCGCTGGGCTCGCTCACGCTCGACAGCCACGACGGGCCGCTGGGGCTGACCGTGCGGCTGGGGGCGCTCGACCCGGTCCGCACCCAGGCGCTCATCGACGATCCGGCGGGCATCACCAAGGCCAGCCGGACGGCCGTCGCCGACGTGCGTGCCGGGCTCATGCGCCTCGGCCTCCGTACGCTCGGGGTGTCGGTCCTGGGTGGGCTGGCGCTCGGCGCGCTGGTCTTCCGCGACGTGCGGCGCACCGCATGGTGCGGCGGGCTGGCGCTGGTCGTCGCGGTGGGCACCATCGGCTACGCGGCGGCGACGTTGCGGCCCCGGGCGATCGAGGAGCCGCGGTACGAGGGCCTACTGATCAACGCGCCCGCGGTAGTCGGCGACGCGCGGCGGATCGCCGACGACTACGGCAAGTACGCCGACCAGCTGCAGCGGATGGTGGCGAACGTCTCCCGCATCTACACGACGGTGTCGACGCTGCCGATCTACCAGCCCGCCCCGGGCGGCCTGCGCATCCTGCACGTTTCCGACCTGCACCTCAACCCCACCGCGTGGCCGATAGTTCGCAGCGCGGTCGAGCAGTTCCAGATCAACGCCGTCGTCGACACCGGTGACATCACCGACTGGGGCTCCGAGCCCGAGGCGACCTTCGTCTCCTCGATCCGACAGCTGGGCGTCCCGTACGTCTTCATCCGCGGCAACCATGACTCCGCGGTCACCGCGGCGGCCGTGAAGGCCCAGCGCAACGCGGTCGTCCTGGACAACGCCGTGACATCGGTGGCGGGGCTGCGGATCGCGGGGATCGGCGACCCGCGCTTCACCCCGGACAAGGAGACCTCGCCCGCGGGCTCCGGCCAGTCCCGGCAGGTGATCGAGCGGGTCTACGCCGTCGGGGCGGAGCTGGCGGCGACCGTACGCACGTCGGGGCAGCCGGCCGATGTCTGCATGGTGCACGACCCCGAGTCGGCGACCGCGCTGAGCGGCGTGTGCCCGCTGGTGTTGGCCGGGCACACCCACCAGCGGGCGGTGCGGATGCTGCCGCAGATGCCGGGCGCGCCCCCGTCGCGGCTGTTGGTCTCCGGCTCGACGGGCGGCGCCGGGCTGCGCGGGGTCGAAGGCGAGGAACCGACGCCGCTGTCGATGTCGGTGCTGTACTTCGACCCGTCGCGGCAGCTGGCCGCGTACGACGACATCCGGGTCGGCGGCACGGGCCAGTCCCAGGTGACGCTCAACCGGACGGTGGTCGAGCGGCCGGGCACGACCCCGGGCGCGGCCGAGGGGCAGCGCCAGCCCTCCCCCGCCCCCTCGCGTTGATCATGAAGGCACGGCGGCCGGAGGCGCTCCCCGCCGACCCGGGCTAGCCGAGGCGCTTCAGGATCAGGTCGCGGACCGCCTTGGCGTCGGCCTGGCCCTTGGTCGCGCTCATCACCGCGCCGACGAGCGCCCCGGCGGCCGCCACCTTGCCGTTGCGCACCTTCTGCGCCACGTCCGGGTTGGCGGCGATCGCGTCCTCCACCGCGGCGGCCAGCGCCCCGGTGTCCGAGACAACCGCAAGACCCCGGGCCGTCATCACCTCGGTGGGCGAGCCCTCGCCGGCCAGGACGCCTTCGAGGACGATTCGGGCGAGCCTGTCGTTGATCTTCCCGGCGTCGACCAGTTCCTGCAGCTCGGCCACGTCGGCCGGCGTGGCGCCCACCGCGGCCAGCTCGACGCCGGTCTCGTTGGCGCGCCGGGCCAGCTCGCCGAGCCACCACTTGCGGGCGGCCGCCGGCGTCGCGCCGGCCGCGACCGTCTGCTCGATCAAGTCGACGGCACCGGCGTTGACGGCCGACTGCATGTCCGGATCGGATAGCCCCCACGCCTCCCGCAGCCGCCTGCGGTGCAGGCGCGGCAGCTCCGGCAGGGAGGCCTTCAGCTGCGCCACCCACGCCGGGTCGGGCGCCAGCGGCACCAGGTCGGGCTCGGGGAAGTAGCGGTAGTCGGTCGCCGTCTCCTTGGACCTACCCGGCCGGGTGTCGCCGGTCTCCTCGTGGAAGTGCCGGGTCTCCTGGATGATCCGGCCGCCGTCGTCGAGAACGGCCGCCTGGCGCAGGATCTCGGAGCGTACGGCCCGTTCGACCGAGCGCAGCGAGTTGACGTTCTTGGTCTCCGTCCGGGTGCCCCACTCCTCGCCCGGACGGTTGAGCGACGTGTTGACGTCGCATCGCAGCGAGCCCTGTTCCATCCGGACGTCGGACACCTCGAGCGTACGGATGACGTCGCGCAGCTCGGTCACGTAGGCGCGCGCCACGGCCGGCGCCAGCGCGCCCGTGCCGGGCACCGGCTTGGTGACCACCTCGACGAGCGGAATGCCGGCGCGGTTGTAGTCCACAAGGGACTCGGTCGCGCCGTGGATCCGGCCGGTCGCGCCGCCGATGTGCTCGGTCTTGCCGGTGTCCTCCTCGAGGTGCACCCGCTCGATGCCGACCCGTACGGTGTGCCCGTCGACGTCCACGTCGAGGTAACCGTCGACGCACAACGGCTCGTCGTACTGGCTGATCTGGAAGTTTTTCGGCATGTCGGGATAGAAGTAGTTCTTGCGCGCGAACCGGCACCACGACGCGATGTCGCAGTGCAGCGCCAGGCCGATGCGGACGGTCGCCTCGATGGCGGCCTTGTTGGCCACCGGTAGCGAGCCGGGCAGGCCCAGGCAGACCGGGCACACCTGGGTGTTGTACGGGGCGCCGAACGTGGTCGGGCAGCCGCAGAACATCTTCGTGTTGGTGCCCAGCTCGACGTGGGTCTCCAGGCCGATCACCGGCTCGTAGCGGGCGACCGCGTCGTCGTAGGACGGCAGCGTGGTCGTGGTCATCGTGCTCCTCACAGTGCCGGCGGCGGGAAGGTGCCCACGGCGGACTCCAACGCGGCGGCGACCCGGTACATCCGGTCGTCGGCCATGGTCGGTGCCATCACCTGGAAACCCACCGGCAGCCCGTCGGACAGCCCACAGGGCACGGAGATGGCCGGGCCGCCATACAGGTTGGTCGGGATCGTGTAGAGGTCGGCGAGGTACATCTGGTAGGGGTCGGCGGTGCGCGCCCCGAACGGGAAGGCGACGAACGGCGTCGTCGGCGAGACGAGCGCGTCGACCTGCTCGAACGCGCCGGCGAAGTCGCGCGTGATGAGCGTGCGCACCTTCTGCGCCTGCCCGTAGTAGGCGTCGTAGTAGCCCGAGGACAGCGCGTACGTGCCGATGATGATGCGGCGCTTGACCTCCGGGCCGAAGCCGGCCTCGCGGGTCAGCGACATGACCTCCTCGAGGGACCGCTGGCCGTCGTCACCGACGCGCAGCCCGTAGCGCACGCCGTCGAACCGGGCGAGGTTGGAGGAGCACTCGCTCGGCGCGATGAGGTAGTACGCCGGCAGCGCGTACTGGAAGTGCGGGCAGGACACCTCGACCACCTCGGCGCCCAGCTTGATGAGCGCGTCGACGGCGTCGCGGAAGGCCGCGACCACCCCGGGCTCGGCGCCCTCGCCGTCGAACTGGGTGACCAGGCCGAGCCTGACGCCGGTGAGGTCGCCGGCGGCGCCGCGGCGGGCGGCCTCGACCACGGGCGGCACCGGCTGCGGGATCGACGTGGAGTCGCGCGGGTCGTGGCCGGCGATCACGGCGTGCAGGAGGGCGGCGTCCTCGACCGTGCGGGCACAGGGTCCTGGGGTGTCCAAGCTGGACGAGAAGGCGATCAGGCCGTACCGGGAGGTGCCCCCGTACGTCGGCTTTGCGCCGACCGTGCCGGTCACGGCGCCCGGCTGGCGGATCGAGCCGCCGGTGTCGCTGCCGATGGCGAGCGGCGCCTCGTAGGCGGCCAGCGCGGCGGCGCTGCCGCCGCCCGAGCCGCCCGGGATGCGGCCCAGGTCCCACGGGTTGCGGGTGGGCCCGTAGGCCGAGTACTCCGTCGAGGAGCCCATCGCGAACTCGTCCATGTTGGTCTTGCCGAGGATCACCGTGCCGGCCTTGCGCAGGCGCTCGACCACGGTCGCGTCGTACGGCGGCCGCCAACCGTCGAGGATCTTGGAGCCGGCGGTGGTCGGCACCTCCTTGGTCGTCATGACGTCCTTGACCGCGACGGGCGCGCCAGCGAGCGGTCCGAGCGGCTCGCCGCCGGCGCGCGCGGCGTCGACGGCCCGGGCGGCCGCGAGCGCCCCGTCCGCGTCGACGTGCAGGAACGCGTGGACGCGCTCGTCGAGTCCCGCGATGCGTTCGAGGTGGGCGCGGGTGACCTCCTCGGCGGAGCTGTCGCCCCGCGCGATGCGGGCGGCGATCTCCGTCGCCGTCATCCTGGTCAGGTCGGTCACGTCAGGCCTCCTCTTCCAGGATGCGCGGCACGCGGAACCGGCCGTCCTCGGCGTCGGGCGCACCCTGCAGAACCTCCGCCGGGGCGAGGCAGGGCGTCTCGAGGTCGTCACGGAGCACGTTGGTCAGCGGCACCGAGTGGGAGGTTGGCGGGATGTCGGCGGCCGTCACCTCGCCGACCCTCGCGACGGCCTGGAGGATCACGTCGAGCTGGCCGGCGAACGTGTCGAGCTCCTGCTCGGTGACGGCGAGCCGCGACAGCCGCGCGAGGTGCGCGACCTCCTCGCGGGAAATGGCGGCCATCCCTACTCCCTCGGGTTGCGCGTTCCGGACGGGGTGTGCCCTGGCGCAGCGTCGCATGCGTCCGACAACCCGAGCGAGTCTATTTGTCCCGCCCGGACCCCTCGCTCGCCGGGTGACCTACCCGGCTCCGGGCCATGACGACTCCGACCGACATCCCGACGATCTTGCAGTTATGTCCCCTCCGACGACCCCGTTCGTCCGATGGGCGGGCCACAACTGCAAGATCAGCGGGCGCGCACCGGTCAGGCGGCGAATCCCGGCTCGCCGGGGCGGAGCGGGCGGTAGCGGGCCAGCCAGTCGACCAGCTCCTCGGCCGGCATGGGGCGGGCGTAGAACCAGCCCTGTGCGACGTCGCACCCGATGGTGTGCAGGAGCCGCCAGGTGCGTTCGTCTTCGACGCCCTCTGCCACCACGCGCAGGCCGAGCGCCCCGGCGAGCTCGATGACCGACCGCACGATGGCGGCGTCGTCGGTGTCGGTGGCCATGCCCAGCACGAACGAGCGGTCGACCTTGACCTCGGTCAGCGGCAGCCGGCGCAGGTGTTGCATCGACGAGTAACCGGTGCCGAAGTCGTCGAGCGCGATCGCGATCCCGATCCGGGCGAGGCGCGAGATCGTCACGAGCACCCGCCGCTGGTCGGCCATCAGGGCGCTCTCGGTGATCTCCAGCTGGAGCTGGCCGGGATCGACGCCGTACCGGGACAGGCGATCGGTGATCTGGTCGGCGATCTCGCCGGTCTGCAGGTCGCGCACCGACACGTTGATCGCCGCCCGGAGACGCACGCCCGTGGCTTCCCACTTGGCGAGCTGCTCGACCACGTCGTCGACGACCCGGCGGGTGAGCAGGCGCATCACGGCACTCTGCTCGGCCACCCGGATCAGCTCCTCCGGGTCGACCATGCCGCGACGCGGGTGGCGCCAGCGCAACAGCGCCTCGACGCCGACGACCTCACCGGTGTCGATGGCGATCTGGGGCTGGTAGTACATGGCGACCTCGCCGGCCGGGTTGATGCGCTCGTCCGGTCGGGTGCCCTCGCTGTCCAACGCCCGGCGCAGGTCGCCCAGCAGGCTCAGCCGCTCAGGCGAGTTGTGGTCGGACTCGGGTGCGTAGACGGCGACGGCGTCGCCGCGGTGCTTGGCGTCGTACATGGCGACGTCGGCGTGGCGCATCAGTGTCGCGAAGTCGTCGCCGTGGTCGGGGTAGAGCGCGATGCCGATCGAGCCGGCCACGTCGATCGGCAGGCCGTCGAGAGCAACCGGGTCGCCGAGCGCGGCGATCACCCGTTCGGCGATGTCGCGAGCCTCGTCGGCCGAGGTCAGGCGGGCGGCCAGGATGGCGAACTCGTCGCCGCCGAGCCGGGCGACGACGTCGGACGGGCGTACGGCGGCGCAGACCCGGCTGCTCACCTCGACGAGCAGTTGATCGCCCACCGCGTGGCCGAGCGATTCGTTGACGTGCTTGAAGTGGTCGAGGTCGAGCAGCAGCAGCGCGAGGTGGCGGTCGGCGGCACCGGACGCCGCGCGGTCGGCATGGGCCGCCGCCTGGTCGTGCACCTCGACGATCAAGGCCTTCCGGTTGGCGAGGCCGGTCAACGGGTCGAGCCGGGCGATCTGCTCCTGCTCGGACGACAGCCGCGCCATCCGGTAGACCGCGAACAGCGGCACCAGCACGAGCGGGATCAGCGCCGCGCTCGTGTGCGCCGCGCCGGCGAGCACAGGCGCCAACAGCAGCAGCGAACCCGTCGAGACGAGCTCGAACGCGACCCCGCTGCGGAAGATCGCCCACCAGTGGCCGCCGCTGTGCAGCCGTACGGCGATCGTCACGGTGCCGTACTTGACGGCGAACCACGCGGCGGCCGCGGCGGCGACCACCGCGACGTCGGTCCACGCCGGCCGGCCACCGGCCACGAAGGAGTGTTCGTCGGCGAGCATGGTCACCGCGTGCGCGGCTGAGAGTGCCAGCGCGTACTGGCCGATGTTGAACAGCGCCCGCCACGGCGCGTGATGCATGCGCCAGGCCGAGACCACCACGGCGGCCGCCTGGACGGCAATGGCCGGGCCCACACCCCACGCCAGCATGATCGCGAACGTGAAGCAGATCGACGGGAACACCGCCGAGGTCTGCCGGCGGCCGGGCGGCGTGAACGGCCGGGCGTCGCAGACCACGGCGAGCACCGCCATCGCCCAGAACGAGGCCGGCAGGTCGCCCAACTGGCTGGGCACCCGGGCCAGCGGCCCGGCGCACAGCACCGTCGCTGCCGAGATGACCAGCCCGACGAAGCTGAGGAAGGGGACGGCTCGCTCGGCGGGGATGGCGTTCCGCTGCGCCGCGGCCGTCATGCCACCTCCCAGGAAGCTCCCCCGCGGGACCGGCGCCCGCACCAGTCGGTCTAGCAAACGGTCCCACTTTAGGAAACCGCATGGCCAGCGGCATGAATCCGGACGTAGGTGTAACTAACTTGGAATACGCGGCATGCGGGCATCCAATTTCACGTTTCCGGCGATGACCGATGGCTCACGAATCGCTACTCAATGCGTTGCCGCGTGCGAGGTCAGGGCCGTGCTCGAGCAGGATGCGGAAACCGTCCTCGTCGAGCACCGCAACCTTCAGGGACATCGCCTTGTCGTATTTCGAGCCAGGATTGTCGCCGACGACGACGAAGTCCGTTTTCTTCGATACGGAGCCTGTCACCCTTCCGCCGCGCGACGTCACAGCCTCGGTCGCCTCGTCGCGGGAAAACCCGGCGAGCGTGCCGGTGACGACGACGCTCAGGCCCTCGAGCGGCCGTGGCCCCTCGTCGACCCGCTCCTCCGACATCCGAACGCCGGCGGCGCGCCACTTGCGCACCATGTCGCGGTGCCATTCGACGGCGAACCACTCCTTGAGGCTGTCGGCGATGGTCGGCCCGACCCCGTCGACGCCCGCGAGCTCCTCCTCCGACGCCTCGTCGATCGCCTCCACCGAGCCGAAGTGGCGAGCCAGCGCCTGCGCGGCGGTCGGGCCGACGTGGCGGATCGACAACGCGACAAGCACCCGCCACAGCGGGCGGCCCTTGGCCTCTTCGAGGTTGTCGAGCAGCTTGACCGCGTTGCTGCCCAACGTGCCGTCCTTGTTGACGAAGAAATCGCAGGTGCGCAGCCGCGGCGCATCGATGTCGAAAAGATCGCCCTCGTCGGTAATCACGCCGCAGTCGAGCAGCGCCGTCGCGGCCTTGTAGCCCAGCACCTCAATGTCGAACGCGCCACGACCGGCGAGATGGAAGACCCGCTCGCGCAGCTGGGCGGGGCAGGACCGGTTGTTGGGGCAGCGGATGTCGACGTCGCCCTCCTTGGCCGGGGCGAGCGGCGTGCCGCACGCCGGGCACGCGGCGGGCATCACGAACGCGCGGGCGTCGTCGGGACGCAGCGCCACGACCGGGCCGAGCACCTCGGGGATCACGTCACCGGCCTTGCGCAGCACGATCGTGTCGCCGATCAGCACGCCCTTGCGCGCGACCTCGCGCGCATTGTGGAGGGTCGCCAGCGCCACCGTCGAGCCCGCCACGCGCACGGGCTGCAGCACCGCGAACGGCGTGACCCGACCGGTGCGCCCCACGTTGACCTGGATGTCGAGGAGCGTGGTGGTGACCTCCTCCGGCGGGTATTTGAACGCGAGCGCCCAGCGCGGCGCCCGGCTCGTGGACCCGAGCCGGCCCTGGATCGCCACCTCGTCGACCTTGACGACGACGCCGTCGATCTCGTGCGCGACGTCGTGGCGATGCTCGCCGTAGTAGGCGATGTAGTCCCGAACGCCGCCGAGGTCGTCGACCAGCTTCCAGCGATCACTGGTCGGCAGGCCCCAGCGGCGCATGGTCTCGTAGGACTCCGACTGGCTGGCCGGGTTGAACCCGCGCCGCGCGCCGATGCCGTGCACGACCATCCGCAGCTGGCGGCTGGCGGTGATCCGCGGGTCCTTCTGCCGCAGGCTGCCGGCGGCGGCGTTGCGCGGGTTGGCGAACGGCGCCTTGCCCTGCTCGACGAGCGAGGCGTTGAGGTCGGCGAACGCCGCCACCGGGAAGTAGACCTCGCCGCGAACCTCGAGCAGCTCGGGGACGTCGTCAGCGGTGAGGCGGTTGGGGATGTCGCGGATGGTGCGCACGTTGCCCGTGACGTCTTCACCGGTGCGGCCGTCGCCACGCGTCGCGCCGCGGACCAGCCGGCCCTTTTCGTAGGTCAGGTTGATCGCCAGGCCGTCGACCTTGAGCTCGCACAGGTAGCGCACCTTGCCGCCGGCGTCGCGCTCGGTGCGGTCGGCCCACGCGACCAGCTCCTCCGCGCTGAAGGCGTTGTCGAGGCTCATCATCCGCTCGGCGTGTGCGACGGCGGTGAACTGCGTCGAGAAGCCACCGACCCGCTGCGTGGGCGAGTCGGGCGTGCGCAGCGCCGGGTATTCCTCCTCCATCGCCTTGAGGCGGAGCATGAGCTGGTCGAACTCGCCGTCGGAGATCGTCGGCTCGTCGAGCACGTGGTAGCGGTAGAGGTGCCCGGTCACCTCCTCGGCCAGGGTGGCGTGCGCCTCCTTGACCTCGGGCGGCGGCTCGGCTCCTGCCGACGCCACCTGTGCGGCGGTTACCTCCTGGCTCGGCGCTTCGTCGGACACCGGTCGACCTCCGTGATCGTGCTGCTCATCGCACCGTATCCGGAGGGACCGACAACCTGGGACCCCGCCTCGCCCGGCTCAGTCTTGCCAGACCAGGCAGAACGGATGGCCGGCCGGGTCTTCGTAGACCCGGAAGTCGTCACCCTCGCCCGGCAGCCTCTTCGCGCCCAGCGCGATCGCCGACGTCTCGCCGGCCTCGATGTCGTCGACCAGCACGTCGAGGTGCATCTGCTGCGGCCGCTCGGGGTCGGGCCAGCGCGGCTCGCGCAGGTCGGGCGCGAGCTGGAACCCGATCCGGATGCGGTCGTCGGCGACGACCTTCCAGTCGTCGCGGTCGGTCACCAGCGGCAGCCCGAGCAGCTCGCTGTAGAAGGCGGCGAGCGCGCCCGGATCGGGGCAGTCGATCACGACGTTGTAAAGGCGTCCGATACCCATGCCGCCATCGTTCCCGATGGGTGTGACCGTTACTCCTCCAGCAGCCGGCGGCCGGCGTCGCGGCACGCGGCCAGCGTCGCACGGGCGTGCTCCGGGGTGGCACCGGCCAGGCCGCAGACGGGCGTGACGACGACCTGCCGGGCGAGCCGGTCGGCCGGGAAGCCGAGGCGCTCCCACAGCTGCCGTACGCGGGTCGCGAGCTCGCTCGACGTGGCCGTGGGCGGCTCCGTCGACGCGACGCCGGCGAACAGGCCCACGCCCGCGTCGATCGCCTGGCCGATCGGATCGAGCTCGTCGATCAGGCTCAGGTCGACGGAGAGCGCGGCGGCGCCGGCCGACACGAACACGTCCAGGGGGGCCGCCGGCGCGCAGCAGTGGAACACGACGGGTGCGCCAGCGGCCGGCCCGACGGCCTGCAGCGCCGTGGTCGCCGTCGCCGCCTCGACCGGCCGGTAGGCGCCGAACCCGCTCTCCGTGGGCACCTGCCCGGCGAGCACGGCGGGCAGGGACGGCTCGTCCAGCTGCAGCAGGACGGTCGCTCCCGGCACCCGCCGCCGCACGTCCTCGACGTGGCCGCGCAGGCCCTCGGCGAGCGAGTCGGTGAGATCGCGCACGGCCCCCGGATCGCGCAGCAGGCGGCCGCCGACCGCGAGGTCGACCGAGGCCGCGAGCGTGAACGGGCCGGCGGCCTGCACTTTGAGCGTGCCCGTGAACCCGTCCGCCTGCTCGGTCAGCTGGTCGAGGTCGCGGTCGATCAGGTCGAGCACACGGCGTAGGTCGCGGCCGGCGCGGGCGGCGATCCGCCAGCGACCGGTGTAGAGCTCGACCGGCAGGTCGACGAGGAACGCGGCCGTACGCCCGATCATGTCGGCGCCCGGCCCGCGGTCGGGCAGCTCGGCCAGGTGCGGCAGGTCGGGCAGCTCGCCCATCACGACCCGCTGCGTCTCCCCGATGTCCGTCCCGGGCATCGACCCGATACCGGTGGCCGCGCCGGCCGGCCACGGCCACTGCTGCGTCTCGTCGGTCACGTCACGCAGCCGAGACACCCCCGCGATCTTGCAGTTGTGCTGTGCCTCCAACCCGGCTTATGCCCGGAATGCGGGGACCGAAACTGCAAGATCGACGGGTTTGGGGGTCAGCGGATCGTGGCGGAGCCGAGGACCACGTCGCCGCGGAGCGGGTCCGGGCGGTAGGCCACCAGGGCCTGGCCGGCGGCGACGCCGCGGACGGGCTCACGCAGCTCGGCGTGCATCGCGCGGCCGGGATCGAGGGTGACGACTGCCGGCACGACGGCGCCGTGCGCGCGCAGCTGAACCTCGCATTCGACCGGCCCGTCGGGTCGCGGCCCGCCGGTCCACACCGGGCGGTCACCGGCCACGGTGGACACCGCCAGGTCGTCGAGCGGGCCGACGGTCACCGTGTTGGTCTTCGGTGTGATCGACAGGACGTACCGCGGCCTGCCGTCGGGCGCCGGCACCCCGATGTTGAGGCCCTTGCGCTGGCCGACCGTGTAGGCGTACGCCCCACGGTGTTCGCCCACCACGGCGCCGGTGCGGGCCTCGACGATGTCGCCCGGCGCCTCGCCGAGCCGCTCGGCGAGGAATTTGCGCGTATCGCCGTCGGCGATGAAGCAGATGTCGTGCGAGTCGGGCTTCTCGGCGACCGCCAGCCCGCGGGCCGCGGCCTCGGCGCGCACCTGCGCCTTCGTGGAGTCGCCCAGCGGGAACATCGAGCGGTCGAGCTGCGCGCGGGTGAGGACCGCGAGAACGTACGACTGGTCCTTGGCGCTGTCGACGCTGCGCCGCAGCAGCCCGTCGGCGCCCAGCCGGGCGTGGTGGCCGGTCACGACCGCGTCGAAGCCCAGCGCCACCGCCCGGTCGAGCACCGCCGCAAACTTGATCTTCTCGTTGCAGCGCAGGCACGGGTTGGGCGTCCGGCCGGCGGCGTACTCGGCGACGAAGTCGTCGACCACGTCGTCGTGGAACCGCTCGGCCATGTCCCATACGTAGAACGGGATGCCGATCACGTCGGCCGCCCGTCGCGCGTCGCGCGCGTCTTCGAGCGTGCAGCAGCCGCGGGCACCGGAGCGGTAGGTCTGGGGGTTGCGGGCCAGCGCGAGATGGACCCCGGTCACATCGTGGCCGGCGTCGGCGGCGCGCGCGGCGGCGACGGCCGAGTCGACCCCGCCGGACATGGCAGCCAGAACCTTCACGGAACGAGCGTACCTACCGGCCGGATTTGTTCATGCCGGCCCGGCGGGCGCGCTCGACGGCCGGCGGCAGGGCGGCCACCAGCGCATCCACGTCGGCGGGCGTCGACGTGTGGCCGAGCGTGAACCGCAGGGACGAGCGGGCCCGGTCGTCGTCGGCGCCCATGGCGAGCAGCACGTGCGACGGCTGTGCGACGCCGGCCGAACAGGCCGACCCGGTCGAGCAGGCGATGCCCTGGGCGTCGAGGAGCAACAGGAGCGCGTCGCCCTCGCAGCCGGGGAACGAAAAGTGTGCGTTGCCGGCGAGCCGGTCGTCGTCGTGGCCGTTGTACAGGGCGTCGGGCACCACCTCGCGGACCCGGGCCACCAGGTCGTCGCGCAGCGCGCCGACCCGCGCGGCGAACTCCTGCTGCGCCTTGACCGCCGCCTCCACCGCCACGCCGAATCCCACGATGCCGGGAGCGTCAAGGGTGCCCGAGCGCACGTCGCGCTCCTGGCCGCCGCCGTGCAGCAGCGGCGTGCACTCGACGTCGCGGCCGAGCAGCAGCGCGCCCACGCCGAACGGCCCGCCGAGCTTGTGCGCGGTCAGCGTCAGTGCCGCCGCGCCGCTGGCGGCGAAGTCGACCGGCACCTGGCCGACGGCCTGCACGGCATCGGTGTGCAGCGGCACCCCGCGCGCGGCGGCGAGCGCGGCCAGTTCGGCCACCGGCTGGACCGTACCGACCTCGTTGTTGGCCCACATCGCCGTGACCAATGCCACGTCGTCGTCGAGGGTGTCTGCCAGGTCGGCCGGCCGGAGCCGGCCACCGTCGTCGACCGGCAGCCAGGTGACCCGTGCGCCCTCGTGCCGCTCGAGCCACTCGACCGCGTCGAGGACGGCGTGGTGCTCGACCGCGCTCGCGACCACCCGTGGCGGGCGGCGGCCCGCGGCGCCTTTGCGCGCCCAGTAGATGCCCTTGACGGCGAGGTTGTCGCTTTCCGTGCCACCGCCGGTGAAGATCACCTCGGACGGGCGCGCGCCGAGGGCGGCGGCGACGCGCTCGCGGGCCTCCTCGACCTTGCGCCGCGCGCAACGGCCGGCGGCGTGCAGCGACGACGGGTTGCCAACCTCGCGGGCCGTCGCGACGTACGCCTCCAGCGCCTCGTCGAGTATCGGCGTGGTGGCGGCGTGATCCAGGTATGCCATCAACGTTCAGCGTAGTACCGAGCCCGCCGGACCCGGCTCGACGTGCGCGCGACCTCCCGGAGGGCGACCTCGCCCCACCCCGCCCACCGGAATGGCCGGGGCACGCCGCGGCGGTGACGACGATGTTCTCCCGGTATGCCGGTGGTGGCGGCGAACGGACCGCCACCGGTGATCAACGTCAGCCGGGCTCGGGTCACTTGCGCTTGCGGATCTCCTCCGCCGCCTGCGGCACGACCTTGAACAGGTCGCCGACCACGCCGAAGTCGGACAGCTCGAAGATCGGCGCCTCCGCGTCCTTGTTCACCGCCACGATGGTCTTCGACGTCTGCATGCCGGCCCGGTGCTGGATCGCACCCGAGATGCCCAGCGCCACGTACAGCTGCGGCGACACCGTCTTGCCGGTCTGCCCCACCTGGAACTGGTGGGGGTAGAAGCCGGAGTCGACGGCCGCCCGGGAGGCTCCGACCGCTCCGCCGAGCAGGTCGGCCAGCTCCTCGACCAGCTTGAAGTTGTCGGCGTTGCCGACGCCGCGGCCGCCGGAGACGACGATCGACGCCTCGGTCAGCTCGGGGCGGGAGCCCTTCTGCTCGGCCACCCGGTCGGTGACCCGGGCCAGCTTGTCCGCGTCGGTCAGCGACACGTCGAGCGACTCGACGGGCGGCGCGGAGCCGCCGGCGGCCGACGGGGTCACGGAGTTGGGTCGCAGCGTCACGATCGGCAGGCCCTTGGACACGCGCGACCTGACGATCGTCGAGCCGGCGAACGCGAGCTGCGTCGCCACGCCATCGCCGTCGAGGTCGAGCACGTCGGTCAGCAGGCCGTTGTCGAGCTTGACCGCGAGCCGCGCCGCGATCTCCTTGCCCTCCTGCGACGAGGGCAGCAGCACCGCCGCCGGGGACACCCGCTGCACGAGGGTGGCCAGCACGGTCGCCTTGGGAGCGACCAGGTGGGCGTCGATCTCCTCGCTCTCCGCCGCGTAGATCTTGGCGGCGCCGTACTCGCCCAGCCGGTCGGCCATCGCGGCCGCCGCCCCCGGGCCGCCCAGTACCACGGCGGACGGTTCGCCCAGCGTACGGGCCAGCGTCAGCAGCTCCAGCGTGACCTTCTTGACGCCGAACTCGCGGGTCGCCTCGACGACTACCAAAATCTCGCCGCTCAGTGCGTCAGCCATGTCAGCGTTCCCCTCAGACGAACTTCTCGGACGCGAGGAACTCGACCAGCTTCACGCCGCCCTCGCCGTCATCGGTGATCTTCTGGCCGCCGGAGCGCGGCGGACGCTTGCTGTGCGAGACCACCTCCGACGTGGCGCCGTCGAAGCCCACCTCGGCGGGCGCGACGCCGAGGTCGGCCAGCGACGGCCTCTCGACCGGCTTCTTCTTCGCGGCCATGATGCCCTTGAACGACGGGTAGCGCGGCTCGTTGATCGTGTCCCACACCGACACCACGGCCGGGGTCGCGGCCGTGACGACCTCGTACCCCTCCTCGGTCTGCCGCTCGACGGTCAGCGTGTCACCCTCGACGGTCAGCTTGCGCGCGCCGGTCAGCGCCGCGATGCCGAGCCGCTCCGCCAGCATGTGCGGGATGACCTGGACGCGGCCGTCGGTGGCCTCGGCGCCGCAGATCACGAGGTCGGCGTCGAGCCGGCCGATCGCCGCGGCGAGCACCTTCGAGGTGGCGACGGCGCACGAGCCGTGCAACGCGTCGTCCTGCACGTGCACGGCCTTGTCGGGGCCCATCGACAGCGCCTTGCGGATCGACTCGGAGGCCTTCTCCGGCCCCATGGTCAACACGGTGATCTCGCCGCCGTGCGCCTCCTGGATCCGCAACGCCTCCTCGATGGCGTACTCGTCCATCTCGTTGATGACGTTGCTGGCCGACGCCCGGTCGACCGTGTTGTCGTCCGAGCGGAGGTTGCGCTCCGCGCCGGAGTCGGGCACCTGCTTGACGAGTACGACGATGTTCACGTCTTCGACGACCCTCCTGGTCACACGCGGCTTTGCCGCAGCCTCTAACGCGCCGGATGTCCGGTCAACGCCGGGACGGTGTGGACTTGCCCACCCGGGCACGCAGCGCGAATGTTACCCGCAAGTAGGTAGCCATGCCGACCACTTAGCGTGACACGAATCACGATCCGCCGCTCGGCAGGCGCCGCGGCGGCGTGCGGGCCACCGTCCGTACGCTGTGGACGGTCGCTGCGCCGCAGCACGCCGACCCGACATCGGTCACGGGCGGAAAACGTACGGCGTCGTCGTCGCGACCGCTCGCAGTCCGAGGCGTTCGCGGATCGGGCGGCTGTCGTCGGAGGCGTCGACCTGCAACAGCGTGTAGTCGCGGACGGCCGCGAGGCGGGCCCGGGAGACGACGAGCCCGGTAGATGCCGCGGCGCCGCCACCGCGGCAGCGTGCTGCCGCCCCAAAGGGTGGCGAACGCGGTGCCCCGCAGGAACCGGACCCAGCCCGCGCTGACCACGGTGTCGGTCGCCTCGTCGACGGCCACCACCACGGTGAGCGCGGCCGGGTCGGTGGCGATCTCGCGCGCGAGCCCGTCGGCGATCCAGGTGCGGTCCGCACCCCAGACCGCCTGCTCCATGCCGGCGATGCGGTC
>DATDJX010000200.1:0-9816 GCA_036520275.1 Asanoa sp. | reverse complement strand
GGTGTGCATCTTCTGCGGACGGAGGGCAGAAGCCGCGAGCACGTCATACCCCGCTGGCTCGACGGCCCGCTCCGGGTCTCACGGCGCGCGGCGCCCGGCTCCCCGCTGACCAACCGGTACACGCCGCCGCCAAATGCCCCGCCGACGATCTCGACGCGCTCGTCGTGCACCTGCGCTACCCGAAAGGCGCTCCGGTCGAGTTGGGGGTGAAGTCGCTCGGATGCCGCCACGGATTTGGCTTGAGACGGGCGATTGCGGCCGATCGGGGCGGCCGCGGAAGTTGCGCAAGTCGTTGCCTCGGTCGCGGAGCGCAGGGGCGGCGTAGCGGAGCCGCGCGCCGCGCGTCAAGCGGCGGCGGCGAGAGCCACCGGCCGCGCCGGATTTCGCGCGGCTGCGAGCTTCGTGCCGCTTGACCCGGGCTTCGGCTCCGCTGAACAGCGATCAAGCCGGCCAGGGCCGGCCATCGACGAGCCCACCATCGAGCCCGAGATTCACCCCCAAATCGAGCGGAGACCCTTAAAAGGGCGGGGGTTGCCGCCACCCCCTCAGACGCCAATTGTGGTAGGGGGGTGGCAGGGGTGGCATTTACGTTTGTGCCACCCCCTGCGAGTAGGTAGCCGTCACCGGTCGCGATGACTTCCCGACGGACGTCAACGAGGTCCTCGAACGCGCGCCGGAACGTGCGGTCGGACTTGTCGCGGCCGATCGCGCGAGCGACCGCGCTCTGACTCACGGGACCGTCCGCGGAGCGGAGCACGGCGAGCGCCTGGTCGGCGACGTCCTCTCGGACGGTGGCCTTGCGGCCGGGGGTGTCCGGGGGTGCCGCCTCAGTGAGCGTGACGTACCCCTTGTGGCCACGGATGCCGAGCCACCGGTCTTCGGGTTCGGGTCCTAGGCGGAACTTGTCGCACCAGAGCCGGCGGCGCCATCGGCGCTCCGGGTCGCGCTCGTCGCGTTCGAGCACGAACAGCACGTCGGTCTGATCGCGGATCACGGTCGACCCACGGAACGCGCGAGCGCGGTCGTGGCCGCGATGGTGGATCAGCACCACGGCCGCGCCGCTGTCGCGGGCGAGCTGCTTCGCGCCGACCACCACGGGCGCCATCGAGTCGCTGTCGTTCTCGGCGACGTCCGGCGCGAGCGGCCGTAGCGAGTCGATGATCACGAGGTTCGCCTGTTCGGTCCGGATGATGCCGAGCATCCATGCGCGGTCTTCGGGGTCGCTTAGCCGGAGCCCCTCCGCGTCATAGATCGCGACCCGGTCGGCGGGCAACCCTTCCTCCAGTGCCTTCATCCGCGACCCGAGCACCCACGGTCCGTTCTCCGCGTCGAAGATGACCGCCTTCCCGCGCTCGCAGTCCATGCCCGCGACGCTGGTGCCGTGCGCAACCCCGGCCACCATCGCGAACCCGAGCCATGTCTTGCCGTCCCCGCCGGTAGCGGCGAGCACGGTCAGGTGCCCGTCGACCGCGAGCGGCTTGACGCGGTATGGCGGTTGGAGCTCGGCGCGGGCGAGCAGGTTGGCGAAGTCCTGCCGGCGTGCGCCGTACCGGCGGTCGTGGGCGCTGATCCGCCCGTCGATCTTCTCGAGCCGCGGTGGCTTGAGCAGTTCGGGGTCGGGCGGGTCGGGCGGGTGCTGCCAGTCGATGATCGGCGGCTTGGCTGCGCATTGGTCGCACAGCACGCGTTCGGCGTGCTCGCGCCGGGGCTCGCCGGGACGGGACCCGCAGCGGGTGCAGGTCATGCCGTCACCCGCTCTCGCGTCCAACGGATCTCCACGACCTGGGCTGCCGCCCATGTGTACGTGCGGCGACGCTTGTCGCGCGTGCCGCGCCATATGCCCGACGCGGTGACGAGCCCGTGGTCGACGTCGACCCGTTCGGCCTGGAACGTCCGCGCCGCTCCGGACGGGGTGCGGACCTTGATGATGGCGGTGATCACGACGTCGCCTCCCCGGAGAGGTAGGCGTCGAGGTCGGATCGCTTGAACAGCGACCGCGACCCGTCCTTTCCGACGCGGAGTCGGCCAGTGCTGCTGAGGTCGTAGACCCTCTGCCGCGAGCACCGCATGTAGGCGGCGGCCTCGTCCACCTTGAGGTATTCGGGGAGCTGCCCGTTGCGCTCCGCAAGCAGGTGCGCGACCTTCTCGGCGATCTCGTCGACGAGATCGGGCGGGATCGTGAGCGAGAGCGACGTCATCGTGCCACCCCCGCGAGGTAACGCCGCCCTAGTGGCGGCTCGCTAGATGGTGCGGGGTCGTCTGATGACGCGCGAGCGCCGACGCGGCTGGTGCGGCGTGCGGCGGGTCGTCCTGCTCCGCGCCTGCGCGGCATCCGAGCGGGCAGTCGGCGAGCTGCGACGATCCCGACCCGACGGAACGTGCCACCGGACGGAGGGCCAGCGGGACCGAACGGGTGACGAGCCGCGGCCATCATCGCCTCATCCAGCCGACAAAACAGCGGGCCCTCGAGCCCGGCGTCGCCCTCTAGGTGCGGGATGGTGATGGCGGTGGGCGGCGAGTCCCACGCGTCGGGGAGGTTGATCTCCCTCAATGGGGCTGGGTGACCCCATGTGCTGTTCCATGTACGACCCTCCAAAGGTCGTCGGTGTTCTGGTGCCGACCACTCTAGGGCTCGGAGCGGCGGCAGAAATGCGAGAGCCCGGTCCGGGCACCACCCCGGCCGGGCTCGTCGCGCAGAACACAGCCGCACAGCACAGCGACACGGGGACCGTAGCGCGGCAGGTGGATGGCTAGCTGAAATCACACGTCCGGTAGTCGGCCGAAACGGTCGCGGGCCAGGAATCCGAACCGCCTGTCGTCGTCGGCGTCGAACATCGTGCGGGGAAGCGGCGTGCCGGTGAATCCGTGGACCCCGGAAAGGTCGTACACGTCAGCTCGCGGGAACTGCGGCATGCCGTACATCGCGACGACCGCGGAAAGGTGCGGAAGCCGATTGAACGTGCCACCGGCGCTGTCGCGGTGCAAGACCGCGGCGTCCTCGCCGCTGTACACGGTCTGCTCGAGTCCCGCCCGCTCGAGATCGAAGACGTGCGTTGTCTTACCCAGCAGCGCGGCGACGACGTCGTCAGGATCGAGGTCGACGTCGGTCGGCACTGGTGTTGTGAGCAAAACGACGAGCGGAAGATTCGGACCCGAGCAAGGAGAAAGCTGATCACCGCCCAGGCGTATCGCCGACTGCAGCTTCCCGACCGTGCTCTCCATGTACATCGCCTGCCCTGGTGCCGCCATGAGTTTCTGGCGCTGCCGGGTTGTCGTGAAGTGCTTGACCTCCACGACGGCTCGATCCCCGGCCCGGTCAATCAGGTAGTCGAGAGGGCCTGGCGATCCGAGGGCGGGCTCGTAGGTCCAGAAGTAGCCGTTGAGGTCGCAGTACTTCTCGAAGAACAGGTCGCCGGGGGTCTTCGGATTGGCCATAGCCCGGGAGGAAACGGTGGCAGGTTCGGTCACGGAACACGACCCCCGCCCGACCCCGAGCGCCTACGCGCCATGCCCACAGGCCTACAAAGACGACGAAAGCCCCGCATTAGCAGGGCTGTCGCCTGAAGCCGACGCCCGGACTCGAACCGGGGACCCCTTCATTACGAGTGAAGTGCTCTACCAGCTGAGCTACGTCGGCAAAAGACCTGCAAATCTGCTACACCCCACGGCGAGTCTGCGGCCTCGTAAACCGCTGGTACTGCCGTGGTACTGCACGCGAGGCAACACCGGCCACCGCTGACGCGCCCCCAGCTTGCGACGGGCACAGCGACTTGCTGGTCCATACGACGCCCAGTGTAGAGGCCGCCGATGCGCGGGCGTCGCGCGGCCGCCGCGAACCGGAATGCCTCCCTGCGCGTCGTTGCCGTCGACTGGTCGGGCAGGCTCCAAGGCGTCGGAGTCCCTCGGCTGCCGATGTCCGGGTGTCGGGCGCAGGTGACCTGGCGGGCTCGCACAGCTGAGGTGGCAAGGCTCCGGTCAGCCCGCGTTGTGCGACGGCGCGAACGGGACGCCGGACCTGCGTGACCGGTTCGTGGCGGGCGCCGGCCCGGCCGACTCGCCGGGCTCGTCAGGCGATTCCGCGCACACGCACGCGCTCGAGGGCTTCCACGCGACGACGCGAACCAACCAAGGCGGCGCGCACTCGCACTTCCTCCCGCGGTACTGGTACAACCGCACGTTCGGCAACGCCTGGTACGCGCCGAACAGGACGGCGATCGACACCGGCGGATCGTTCACCTATGTCCGCGTGCAGGACGCCGGCGTCCACGACCACGGTCTCTCCGTCGACTTCGAGACCGTGACGACCGGCCAGATCAACGGCCGCGTGCGCCCAAGTCGTATGCGGCATGTTGGATCATGGAGCTGTACCCGGCGTCCCCAGACGCTCCTTGAACGGGCGCGACGGCGCTCGCGGCCGGCCGCGGCTCAGCGGACGATCCTGAATCCGAGCTTTTCAGAGGTTGAGCCGGCGCCTGGCGTGATGGCCGTGATGACGAGCGCGTGTCTGCCGGGCCGGAGCTTCTTGGTGCGTGACAGCCAGCCCTTGAAGCGAACCGAGTTGAGACCGGCTTGGCCGGCGAATGTCAAGGACCCGCGGAGCAGGGCGCACTTGGGCTTGTGCCGATTGTGCTTGCGCCGGGGGACGCACCTGCCGTTCACCGTGCGGCCCGCTCCGGGCTGGGCGAAGTCGAAGCGGACCGTGGCGGGGCGGTCGAGGGTGTAGGTGAAGGTGGTGCCGACCGGCGGCCGCCGGCGGCTTGTCTGCGCGAGCCGCGGCTTGGCGGAGACGCGGAACGTGCGATGCGTCTGCTTGGCGCCAGAGACGTGCGCCAGGGGTGGGCTCGGCTGATTGACGGTGTGCGGGGCGCTGCCGGAGGTGCTCTCGCGGAAGCGGCCGTCGCCGGCGTAGCGGGCCGTCAGCGCGCGACTGCCAACGACGGTGAGCCCGAGGGTGCACCGACCGGCTGCGACGCTCGCCGTGCAGCGATTGACGCCATCGCCGACTGTCACGTTGCCGGTCGGCGTGCCGGCGCCCGGGCGATTGACGGCGACCGTGTAGCGGACGGTCACGGCGGCGCCCGGCGCCGAGGGGTCAGGGCCGTCGGCCGTGATCATCGTCGTGGTGCCGGCTCGGTTGACGGTATGTGTCTGGCCGGAGGATGTGCTGCCGCTGTAGCTCCCAGAGCCGGTGTACGTGGCGGTGAGCGTCCTCACGCCGGCGTTCCTGAGCGTGAGCGTGCAGCGGCCGAGCGCGACGGTGCCGGTGCAGCTGGCGGTGCCGTCGCTGACGGTCACGTTGCCGGTCGGCGTACCGCTGCCGCCGACGGGCGAGACGCCGTACTGGACGGTCACCGCCTGCCCGACCACCGAGGGGTCGGGCGTGTCGGAGCTGATCGTCGCGGTGGTGTCCGCCGCATTGACCTGGTGCGAGACGCTGGCCGATGGCGGGCTGGCGTTGTGGTCGTCGTCTCCGGAGTAGGTGGCGGTCAGCGACCTCGGTCCCGCCGTGGCGAACGCGATGCTGCACGCGCCGGCCGCGACCGTGCCGGTACACGACTGGGTCCCGTCGCTGACCGTCACCGTGCCGCTCGGCGGCGCGTTGTCCAGCCCCGTGACCGCGACGCCGTACTGCACGGTGACCGCCTGACCGACGACCGACGGATCCGGAGCGTCCGAGGTGATGCTGGTGGTCGTGTCGGCCTTGGTGAGCAGCGTGGTCAGCGCCGCGTTGAGGTTCAGCCGCCGCCCGGAGACCGTCTTCGTTGTCAGCGCCGGGACAGCGTCGCCACTGTCCAGCAGCGCCGCCTTCACCTTGGCGACGGGCGCCGACGGCCTGAGCGAGAAGATCACCGCGGCAGCGCCCGCGACGTGCGGCGAGGCCATCGACGTGCCGTCGAGGAACTGGTAGTCGCTGCTGCCGTAGGTGCCGCCCGGACAGGCGAGGCGCACGTTGTCGATGTACACGCCGTCGTCGTTGCCGCTGGCGTTCGACGTTAGGTGGAACCGGTAGTAGCGGCTCCCAACGGCGCCAAGCTCAAACGCGGCTGGTCTGACGGCGCCGCGGGTGTCGCCGAACACGCCAAAGGCCGTCCACGTGGTGTCGTCCGCCGACGATTCGATACGGAGCAGGTCGCCGGCCGCCAGGAACGTCCCGTAGGTGAACTTCAACACGCAGTCGGAGCGGGCTCCGATGTCGACCTTCGAGGCGGTGCGGATGGCCCAGTTGGCGTTGGCGGTATACATGGCGCCGGGAGAGTCGGTCAGCCAGGTCGTGCCGATGATGTTGCGGGTGCCCCACGGCCCGCTCTGCACGGTCCACTTGCCGAGGCCGCTCTCGAAGTCGTCGGTGAAGGAGTCGGTGGAGTGCGGGCGCGTCGAGTCGATGTCCACGCCCGGTGCCGCCAGGTCGACGGACGTCGCGCCGTAGTTGGAGAAGTTCGCCAGGCTGTCGTTGTTGTCGGTCGCCCCAACGCAGAGCAGGTTCGCCGCCGTGTAGTTGCACGGATAGGTCGGCGTGACGTCGTTGTCGTCGCCGATCCCGTCGGCACCGCCGTTGCCGGCGGCCACGACGAACAGCGTGTTCGGATGGTCGGTGATCGCATCCGATATCGCCTGCGACTGCGCGGGGCCTCCGAGCGACGCGTTGACGACCTTGGCGCCGTTGGCGGCCGCGTACGTGAACGCGTCCGCGATGTCGGCGTTGCTGCCCGAGCCAAGCGCGTTGAGCGCACGAGCCGGCATGATCGACGCCTGCCACGCCACGCCGGTTACGCCCACGCCGTTGTTGCCACGGGCTGCGATCGTGCCGGCGACGTGCGTTCCATGGTCGTCGTAGTCCCACGGGTCGTTGCTGTCGCCCACGAAGTCCCAGCCATGGACGTCATCGACCATGCCGTTGCCGTCGTCGTCGATGCTGTTGCCGGCGATCTCGCCCGAATTGGTCCAGATGTTGGGCGCCAGGTCCGGGTGGTCGGCGGCCACGCCGCTGTCGACCACGCCGACCACGGTTGACGCGCTGCCGGTGCTGCGGTCCCACGCCTCCGGGGCGTCGATGTCGTCGTCGGCGGTGCCTGCGGCATGACCGTTGACGGCCTGGCCGGCGTTGTTGAGACCCCACAGACTGCCGAACATGGGATCGTCCGGCGTCGTCTGGGACGCGCGGTAGATCCAGTTGGGCTCGGCGAAGCGAACGTCCGAGCGCTTCTCGAGCGCGGTGATCGCTTCCTCGACGGTCTGGCCGCCGTCGACCTTCACGAGCTGCACGCCCCGCGCCAACAGGTTCCGCTCGGCGTGGACATCGGCGGCCGATCGCGCCGCTGCCCGCTCGCCGCCGTCGACGCCAGATCGGAAGCCCACCACGATCTCGCCGGGCACCGCCGCAGGTCCCGTCGGGGCGGTCGACCGCAACGTCAGCCCGGGCGCGGGCTGCGCGGCCGCGGACGTCGCCGGCAGCGCACCGAACGCGGCCAGCGCACCGAGCGTCGCGACCGCCCGGATCATTGTCGTCCGACCGCCCGCCACATCAATCCGGATCCTCATCGGGTCTCGTTCCCGCTCCTCGAGCCCGCCTGCGTCCAAGCACTCAACGAGGGCTGCAGGCGGCATAGCCGCGCTGGCCTCATCGACTATCACGTTGCGGCGCTTCCGTGGGGAAAGAATTTCGCTGGACCGCCGCGCGGGCGGCCTCAGCGGACGGTAGACCGAACCGATCCCTACCCTCGCGCGTACCGCATGGCGGTCGCCTCCAGAAAGATGCCGCACGACGCCGAGGCACAGGACGCGCCCACAGCCTGCGCGGCGAGGTGTTCGGGCCTGCGCAGCGCCTGCACGGCGCGACGTACGTCGTCGACGCCGCCTTCCGCCGCGCGACCCTCGACGCCGACGGCATCGCCGTCGACACCGGCCGCGCAGCCGAGGCGCTGCACGCGTGGTGGGTGAGCTCGGCTACCGCAACCTCGACGACGAGGCCGACTTCGCGGGGATGAACACCACCACCGAGGGCTCGCCGCGCAGATCGGCCGCCGGGCGCTGGACGAGCTGCTCGCCGCCCACCGGCTGTGAGTCGAGTAGCTGGACGAAGGGCGGGTCCGGAAGCTCGCGCCGGTGGCGGAGCCGGCCTACCCGGACGGGCACCCCCTCGGCGCGCGTCACGCGCCGCCGCCGTCGACGCTCGCGACCAGTCGGCGCACCTGACGCTCGAGCCGGTCCACGCGCCGCGCGAGGCGCTTGTTGCGCCGCTCGAGCCGCGCGACGCGCCAGCGCTGGACGGGGCCTGGCTCTCCGGCGGGGCCGGCCGGGCCGCGCGGGCCGGTGGCGCCGGCCGGGCCCTGTGATCCGCCCGCTGGCAGCGCGGTGACCCGGGCATCGAGCGCCTTGACCGCCGCGAGCGCCACGCCGGCCATGTCCGCCGGAGCGATCGTGCCGTCGTCGGCACCGAGCCCGAACGCGAGGTGGAAGTCGTGCGCGGTCGGTCCCAGATGTCGTGGCGCGGTGGGACCGGCGACGAACGTCGCGGTCGACAGGTCGAGCGTGCGCAACGCCTGCAGCAGTCCGGTGGCGTCGGCGGGCGCCGGGTTCAGCGCTGCGACGTGCTGGCTGACGAACGTGGCCGTACGCACCTCGCCGGACGCGGTGATCACGAGCGCGTCCTCGGGCGCGCCGGCGTACACGCTCAACGGGGTCCGATTGGCGGTGTCGTCGACGATCTTGAAGCGGTTGGCGCTGCCGGTCTGGCTGTCGTTGGCCTGGAGCTGCCAGTCGTTGGCCGGAAACCCCGGGGCCGCGCTCGTGTCGTCGAACCTGATGCGCGTGTTGTTCTCCTTCAAGCGGATCGTGTCGAAGCCGAAGCTCTCGTTGTCCACGCAGTCCAAGCCGACGCAGGTGCTGCCGCTGACGATCAGGTCGTCGGGGATGACCTGGTCCCCGGCTGCGGATGCAGCGAACAGCAGCGACGCACCTACCACCACCACGGCCGTTGGGAGCGCTGGGCGCATTGGGGTTCCTCCCGAGTCGATGTCATGGCGTGCCTATCAGGCGGAGGCCGCGCTGGCAAACGCCCGCACTCGCTGCCGGTGCGCTCGTTGTCGGCGCTGGCAGCGCTGGTCGCCGAGTCGGCCGATCCCGAGGGCGGTCGCGGTGATCGCCGCCGACGCGGGAGGAGACCTCCCCTACGCGCGAGCCGAGGCGCAGGTCATCGCCGGAGGCTTTGAGGGCGGCGCGGCGCCGTGCTCGCCGGATGAGGTGCCACCGCAGCTTGGCCGGTCGACGACATCAGCACCAGCCTGCTCATGGGGGAGTTCTATCGCCGCCACATCGGTCTCCAGCACGACTCGGCACGCGCGCTGCGCGGCGCCCAGCGCTGGCTGCGAGGCCTCGATCGCGACGCCCCGCTCACCGCCCTACCGCTCGATGGCCACGATGGACGGCCCGGCGAAGGCTGAGCGCTGGATGCCGGCGGGCCCGGGGCGCGCCCGCGTGCGCTTCGACACGGACGCGCTCGCCGACGACCTCGCCCGCCTGAGCCCGCCCGGCCAGACCGCGCTGCGACACGCCCACGATCGGTTCGAGCGCGCGGCGACGCTAGCGTGACCCGCAACGCCAAGACGGCTCGATACCCAGGGACCGGCCACCGGAGCGACGCTTCCGATCAGAGCAGGAGCCACCAAGCACAACGTGGCGACTACCCCACCTCGTCCGCAGCGGGCGTCTCGCGGCCGCCGATCGAGACGCGTGCATATCCAACCGAGGCAGGAGCGGATCTGGTGCTCGGGAGCCGGAGCCCACGGTGCTTATATGGGTCTCCGCTCGATGTGGGGG
>DATDJX010000199.1:0-2304 GCA_036520275.1 Asanoa sp. | reverse complement strand
CGACGACCTCATCAACCCCGACGACATCAGCCTGATCACGGGGAAGCGGTAGCGCCCGCGCCGCGCGGTCGCGGCGTTCCGCCATCATCCACCCGTGACCGAGCGGCGGACCGTGCCGTCCGGCTCGTCGCCGGGCGGCGGCGAGGCCGAGCACTACCTCGAGCTCTATCGGCGGATGCGCTTCATCCGCCGCTTCGAGGACGAGGTGCAGTCGCTGTTCATGCAGGGCCTGGTGCATGGAACGACGCACCTGTGCTCGGGTCAGGAGGCCGGGCCGGTCGGGGTGTGCGACGTGCTCGGCGAATCAGATCGCGTCGCCGGCACCTACCGCGGCCACGGTCACGCGCTGGCGCTCGGGGTCGATCCGGCGGCGCTGATGGCGGAGCTGCTCGGGCGCTCGACCGGGGTGTGCGGCGGGCGCGCGGGGTCGATGAACGTCGTCGACCTCGAGCACCGGCTGATCGGCTGCTTCGGGATCGTCGGCGGCTCGATCGCGGCGGCCACCGGTGCGGCGCTGGCGCTCAAGCGCGTCGGCGGCCTAGCGGTCGCCTTCTTCGGCGACGGCGCCACCAACCAGGGCTACTTCCACGAGTGCCTGAACTTCGCCAGGGTCCACGAGCTCCCGGTCGTCTACGTCTGCGAGAACAACCGCTACGGCGAGTTCACGCCGTTCGAGCAGGTGACCGCGGGCGAGATCGCGGCGCGCCCGCAGGCACTGGGATTGCCGACGATCACGATCGACGGCAACGACGTCTGGACGGTTCGCAAGACGGCGGCCGAGGCCGTCGAGCGCGTGCGCGCCGGCGCCGGGCCGCACTTCATCGAGGCGCTCACCTACCGCCATGTCGGCCACTCGCGCAGCGATCCCGGCACGTACCGCAAGCCCGGCGAGCTCGACGAGTGGAAGGCGCGCGACCCGCTGCTCGTCGCGCGCGCCCGGCTCGGCGAGCGCTATGGGACGAGCGCCGACGCGATCGACCGCGTGGACGAGGAGGTCGAGCAGCAGATCGCCGCCACCGTGCAGGCGGCGACCGATGCGCCGTTCCCGGAGGCCGGCGCGCCGGTGCGGGAGTTCGCCCCATGAGCACCCCTGAGGTCGACTTCCGCACCGCGATCAACCAGGCGCTCGACGAGGAGCTCGAGCGCGACGACACCGTCGTGTTCTTCGGCGAGGACGTGGCGGCCGCGGGCGGCGTGTTCGCGGTCACCGGCGGCCTGGCCGAGAAGCACGGCGCCGATCGCGTCTTCGACACGCCGATCTCAGAGCTGGCGCTGGCCGCCACGGCGTTCGGCAGCGCAGTGGCCGGGCTGCGGCCGGTGATCGAGATCATGTTCGGGGACTTCCTGGCGCTGACCATGGACAGCCTCGTCAACCAGGCCGCCAAGTACTGGTACATCTCCAACGAGCAGGCCAGCGTCCCGCTCGTCGTGCGCTCGGCGATCGGCGCGGGCGGACGGTTCGGCGCGATCCACTCGCAGACCCCCATCAGCTGGTTCGAGGGCGTGCCGGGCCTGAAGATCGTCTGCCCGTCGACGCCCGCCGACGCCAAGGCGCTGCTGAAGGCGGCGATCCGCGACGACAACCCGGTGCTGTTCTTCGAGCACAAGCGGCTGTACGCGATGACCGGCGAGGTTAACGGCGACGTCGCGACGATCGGCGAGGCGGCGGTCGCGCGTCACGGTGACGACGTGACGCTCGTCGGGGCGATGCGCACCGTCCACGAATGCCTGGCCGCCGCCGAGACGCTGGCCGGCGAGGGCATCGAGTGCGAGGTCATCGACATGCGCACCCTGCGCCCGCCGGACACCGCGACCGTGCTGTGGTCCCTGGAGCGAACGAACCGCCTCGTCGTGGTCGAGGAGGGCCCGCGCACCGGCGGCTGGGCCGCGGAGATCGTTGCCACCGCCGCCGAGGAGGGCCTGGGGGACATCGACGGCATCCGCCGCCTCACCACCCCCGACCACCCGATCCCCTACAGCCCGCCGCTGGAGGACGCGTTCCTGCCCGGCGCCGAGGCGATCGCGGCCGCGGTCAGGGCTCTCTGAGCCGGTCCGGCGGGAAGAGCTCCGCGCTCATGACGTAGTTCATGGCGTCGACGTACTCCGGCTGGCCCGCGCGCCGCGCCATCTCCTCGGGATCGAGGTCCTCGATGCGCGACTGGATCCACCACAGGTTGCCCAGCGGGTCGCGCACCCGGCCGACGCGATCGCCGAAGGCGAGCTCGGTCATCTCGGTCACCGACGTCGCTCCCGCCTCGACGGCCTGCCGATGCACGGCATCGCCGTCCTCGACGTAGAGCCGCA
>DATDJX010000198.1:0-2588 GCA_036520275.1 Asanoa sp. | reverse complement strand
GACTACGACGTGGTCTCGGCCTCCGGCGACGCGTCGCTGCGGCTCATCTACGGCGGCGACGTCGCCCCGGTCAACACCGACCTCGTGGCCAACTACAAGGACGTGTTCGACGCGCTGAAGCTCAAGCCGTGGAACTCGGTCGACGGCGTCGCATACGGCATCCCGCACGGCCGCGGCGCCAACCTGCTCCTGTACCGCACCGACATGGTGACGCCGGCGCCGACGTCGTGGGGTGCGGTATTCGACCCCGCCTCGCCGTACAAGGGCAAGATCACCGCATACGACTCGCCGATCTACATCGCCGACGCGGCGCTGTATCTCATGAAGACCCAGCCCGATCTCGCCATCAAGAACCCGTACGCGCTGGACGACAAGCAGTTCACCGCGGCCGTCGACCTGCTGAAGAAGCAGAACGAGCTGGTCGGCGAGTACTGGTCGGACTACACCAAGGAGGTGCAGGCGTTCAAGTCCGGCAACTCCGTGCTCGGCACGACCTGGCAGGTCATCGCCAACCTCGCCAAGGCCGACGGCGCGCCGGTCGAGGCGATCCTGCCCGGGGAGGGTGCGACCGGTTGGTCCGACACCTGGATGATCTCGGCGAAGGCAAAGCACCCGAACTGCGGCTACCTGTGGATGAACCACATCGTCTCGCCGGAGGCGAACGCGGCCGTCGCCGAGTGGTTCGGCGAGGCGCCCTCGAACAAGCTGTCCTGCGCGAAGACCGCCGACAAGAACCACTGCGCCACGTTCCACGCCGACGACGAGGCGTACTTCGACAAGGTCTGGTACTGGAACACCCCGGTGACCCAGTGCCTGGACGGCCGTACGGACGTGACGTGCAAGGACTACTCGGCCTGGACCCAAGCCTGGACGACCATCAAGGGCTGACATGGTCTCCACTGTGGACCGGCCGGGGCGCGTCCCCGTCACGCCGGGGCCGGTCCGGCGGCTCTCCTCCTGGTTGCACGGGCACGGCGGGGTACGTCTCGTGGCGCTGCTGTCCGCTCCGCTGCTCTGGTTGCTGGTGGCCTACCTCGGCTCGCTCTTCCTGCTCTTCGTCAGCGCACTGTGGACGGTCAACGCGTTCACCGGCGACCTGGTCCGGGTGCCGACGTTCGCCAACTTCCGCACGATCCTCAGCGAGGAGGTCTACCGGGCGGTGACGATCCGCAGCGTGACCGTCGCGGCCGCGGTCACCGTCATCGATGCCGTCGTTGCGCTGCCGATGGCGTTCTTCATGGCCAAGGTCGCTTCGCCGCGCGCCCGGCGCTGGCTCGTCATCGCGATCCTCACCCCGCTGTGGGCCAGCTATCTCGTGAAGGCCTACGCCTGGCGGGTGATCCTCGCCAACGGCGGTCCCGCCGACTGGCTGCTCGGCGGGCCCGGCCACGGACCGGGGTACGGGCTGACGGCCACCGTCGTCGTGCTCGCCTACCTGTGGCTGCCGTACATGATCCTGCCGATCTACGCCGGGCTGGAGCGGTTGCCCGACGCGCTGCTCGAGGCCTCGGCCGACCTGGGCGCGCGCGACGGGCGCACGTTCCGGTCGGTCGTGCTGCCGATGATCGTGCCCGCGCTCGTCGCCGGCTCGATCTTCACGTTCTCGCTGTCGCTCGGCGACTACATCACCGTGCAGATCGTCGGCGGCAAGACGCAGCTGATCGGCAACCTGGTGTACGCCAACATCGGCGCCGCCAACAACCTGCCGTTCGCCGCGGCGCTCGCGACCATCCCGGTCCTCATCATGGTGGTCTACCTGGTCGCCGTGCGTCGCTCGGGCGCTCTGGAGCGGCTGTGAGGCTGTCCCGGGGAGCGCGTTGGGCGCTGCGGATCGCGATGGCGCTGGGCCTCGCCTTCATCTACGTGCCCCTCGCGATGGTGCTGGTCAACTCGTTCAACGCCGACCGGACCTTCGCCTGGCCACCACCGCGGTGGACGACCCGGTGGTGGGCGGCCGCCTGGGACAACACCGGCGCGCGCGACGCCCTGTGGACGTCGGTGAAGGCCGGCTTGTGCGCCGCGGCCGTTGCGCTCGTGCTCGGCTCGCTGGTCGCGTTCGCCGTGCAGCGCCACCGCTTCTTCGGCCGCAACGCGGTGTCGCTGCTGGTCGTGCTGCCGATCGCGCTGCCCGGCATCGTCACGGGCATCGCGCTGGACACCGCGTTCCGCTCGGTGATCGAGCCGCTCGGCGTGGGCAAGGGCCTGCTGTCGGTGGTCATCGGTCACGCCACGTTCTGCGTGGTGGTGGTCTACAACAACGTGCTGGCCCGGCTGCGCCGTCTCGGCGGCAACCTCGAGGAGGCCAGCGCCGACCTCGGCGCGGACGCCGTCCAGACGTTCCGCTTCGTCACGTTCCCGCTGCTGCGCTCGGCGCTGTTCGCGGGCGGCCTGCTGGCGTTCGCGCTGTCGTTCGACGAGATCATCGTCACGACGTTCACGGCCGGCCCGGGCGTGCAGACCCTGCCGATCTGGATCTTCAACAACCTCTTCCGACCCAACCAGGCGCCGGTCATCAACGTTGTCGCGGCCGTGCTGATCGTCTTCTCGATCGTGCCGATCTACATGGCGCAGCGGGTCTCGGACACGCC
>DATDJX010000197.1:0-2753 GCA_036520275.1 Asanoa sp. | reverse complement strand
CCGCGGATCGCCGTGGTGATCGTCCGGGCGCCCAGCGCGGTCAACGCGAACGACGCCCAGGCCACCATCCCCGAACGCTGCCGGTCCGTCAGCGTGTAGCGGAACTCCCGGTGCGCCCGCCGGGCGACCCCCGTACGGCGGTGGTCACGGCGCGTCGGCCGGCCGGTAACGCCGGTCCCGGACCACCTCGACGAGGAGCACCCAGGCGTTGGCGGTGCCCACGACCAGCGCGGCCAGCACCCCGGCCGCCAGCCAGTAGAGCTCGCCGGGCAGCCAGTGCAGCAGCGACGCCCCGGCGAGGGCGATCGGTATGGTCACGGCCGCGATCCCCACGATCCGGGTGGCGTGCCAGCTCGCCGGCTGGCGGGAGGGACCACGCAGTGCGGGCGTGACGATCAAGAGGAGCAGTACGAAGACCAGCAGACCGAGGATCAACAGCTCGACCCCGAGCGCGGTCGCCGGCTGGTGCGGCACGAGCACGAACGCGCAGGCGATCAGGGCGGTAAGGAAGAGGATCACGCTCTCGCCGGCCCGGCCGGGCAGACCGCGCACCGGCAGGATCCGATCGATGTTGATCGAAACGGCGACGAAGACCAGGCCGGCCAGCACGGCCGCGGCACCGGCCAGCGCGACGGCGAAGCCCTCCCAGGCGGCTACCTCCTCATGCCTTACGGCGGAAATCCTGTCACAGGCGTCTTCACCCGCCGCGGAAGTCGGCGTTCCCCGGCCAGCCGCTCGCGGAGGGTTCATCGCCAGCCGTACCCCCGCCGACCTCGTGCACCAGCCGCTCATAGACCGGGTTCGACTCTTCGACCCGCAGCAGCCGCGAACCTCGCCCGGAAGGAGTGGTCTTGACCATGGCCGCCGCCGAGGAGACCCGCGGGACGGCCCGCGCAGACCGGAACAGCCGCCCGTTGTCGTCGTGAGCCAACCTGGCTTGCGCGTGGCACCATTTTGATGCCATCATGGCGTCATGGACTTGACGGCCTACGTCGAACTGCTCCGGCGGGAGCTCGCGGTCGCCGCGGAGACGGGCGGCGAAGAAGCCCGCGCGCTCGCGGATCGCCTGACCGCGCCGCTCGAGTCGGCGATCCGGCTCACGCTGCTGGAAGCCCTTTCGGCCGCGACCGCGGAGATCACCCGCGACCTCGCGCCGGGCTCCGTCCACGTGCGCCTCAACGGTCGCGACCCCGATTTCGTCGTGACGCCGGCGTCCGACGACCGGCCCGCGCCGGACGACAACACCCCCGGCGTTCCCGGCACCGCGCCGGACGAACCAGCGGTGACCGGGCCCGACAAGGGCGGCACGTCCAGGATCAACCTCCGCCTCCCGGACGACGTCAAGACCCGCGTCGAGGAGGCGGCCGTCCGCGAGCGGATCTCGGTCAACGCCTGGCTCGTCCGGGCCGCCGTGGCGGCGTTGCACCCTCGCCCTGGCCCAGGTCCTACCGGCGGGCATCGCAGCTCCGGCGAAAGGTTCACCGGTTGGGCTCGCTGAGCCGCCGACGAGACATGCATCCAGCCAGCGACAACGAGGGACCAGCCATGCCGACCTTTGCCACCTTAGAACCGATCTCCGTCACGCTCAGCCTCGGTTTCGTCGTGGCCAACGTCCAGGTCACTGCCGAAGACCGGGACGACACCACCGTCGAGGTGCGACCGGTCGACGACTCCAGCAAGACCGACCTGAAGGCGGCCGAGCAGACCCGCATCGAGTATGCCGACGGCGGTCTCCTGGTCCGAGCACCGAAGCTCGGCACGCTGTTCACCCGAACGGGTGCCGTCGACGTCACGATCGCGCTGCCGGCGGGCTCCCGGGTGCAGGGCGAGACGGGCCTGGGCGAGCTCCGCTGCCGTGGCCCGATCGGCGAGTGCCGGTTCAAGACCGGCTACGGGGAGATCCGGCTCGACCGGGCCGCATCCGTGAACCTGCGTAGCGGCAGCGGTGACATCACCGTCGACCGCGTCGACGGGGGCGCCGAGATCACCGCCGGCAACGGAGCGGTCAACATCCGCGAGATCGACGGGCCGGCGACCGTCAAGAACAGCAACGGGTCGAGCTGGATCGGAGTGGTCACCGGCGACCTGCGCGTGCAGGCCGGCAACGGTGACGTCACCGTCGATCGCGCGCACGCCGGCGTGACCGCGAAGACCGCCAACGGCAGCCTGCGTGTCGGCGAGGTCCTCCGCGGCGCGGTGACCCTGGAGACCGCGGCCGGCTCCGTCGAGGTCGGCGTCCGGTCGGGCAGTGCGGCCTGGCTCGACCTCGATACCCGCTTCGGCCGCGTCCGTAACGAGCTGGCCGTCACCGCGGCGCCCGAAGGCTCAGACGAAGCCGTCCAGATCCGGGCCCGCACGCACATCGGCGACATCCTCATCCGTCGCTCCTGACCACCCACCCGGGTGCCCTAGCCCAGACCTGGAGGCAACCAACCATGCCAACACAGCGAACCGCGATCTCGGCCACCGGGCTGCGCAAGTCGTACGGCGACAAGGTCGTGCTCGACGGCGTCGACCTGACCGTCCCCGAGGGAACCGTATTCGCACTGCTCGGTCCCAACGGCGCCGGGAAGACCACCATCGTGCAGATCCTGTCCACATTGATCGGCGCCGACGGTGGGCAGATCCTCGTCGCGGGCCACGACGTGTCGCGGGAGCCGGACGCCGTCCGCAGCGCGATCGGCGTCACCGGTCAGTTCTCCGCCGTCGACGGTCTGCTGAGCGGCGCCGAGAACCTGATGCTGATGGCCGAT
>DATDJX010000196.1:0-8308 GCA_036520275.1 Asanoa sp. | reverse complement strand
GATCCGCCCACACCTTGCGGCCGAAAAGGCCGCGTCGGCAGGGCTGCGCGGGCGGCCGCAGGGCGCCCTCGCCGAACGCCTCCTCCACCTTGGCGCGGACGGCGTCGAGGTCGATCCCGATCGCCCGCAGCGCCGCGGCGTCGGCGTCACCGAGCACCAACGGGCCGCGGCCCTCGAATGCCAGGATGCGGGCGCGCAGGTCGTTACGGTCGGCGCCGGCCTCGCGCAGCACCCGAGCGGCGATGCCGTCCTCGACGGCCATCAACGCAAGCAGGAGGTGCTCGGTGCCGACCCGGTCGTGGCGGAGCGCCGCGCGCTCCTGCGTCGCCTGCCGGACGACCGCGCGGGCCTTGTCGCTGAACCGTTCGAACATCATGCCTCCCGGGTGCGGCGGCCCAGCGGACGGCCGGCGTGCTTCTTGTGAACTCCCTGCCTGGTCACCTCGAGCGCGTCGGCGATCTCCTGCCACGACCAGCCTTGGGCGCGCGCGTTGTCGACCTGCACGGCCTCGAGGCTCTCCAGCAGGCGGCGCAAGGCGAGCACGGCACGCAGTCCGACCTGGGGGTCGGTGCTGCCCGCCGCCTCGGCGAGGTCGATTGCCTGACTCATGCCGTCAATCTAGGTTGACGTCGCCATGCTTGTCAACCCCAGTTGACACACTCTCTCCTCCCGTCGATCTTGCAGTTGTGCCCCCGCATTACGGACGAACGCGGCCTCCGGGAGGGGCACAACCGCACGATCGTCGCGGGGCTCACCGTCCCCGGCGGCGGCCGGATACGCGCTCGTCGATCCGCACGGCGGGCGGTATTCTCGGCGCATGGCACGAATGCAGGCGCGATTTCTCTGCCCCCGGGCGACCGGTGGGCCGACAGTCGTGCGCTGACCGCGCCGCACCTCACGACGGTGCGCGAGACCTCGAAGCCCCCGGCCATACCGGGGGCTTCGCCGTTTCCGCAAGCCAACCCGCGTGAGGAGAGACCACAGCCATGACACCCGAACAGCTCCGACAGGCCCTCGACCTGCGTGACCTCGCCGACGAGAGCGCCGGCGAGCACGCCGTCCAGCACGTCGTCCGAAACATCGAAACCGCACTCGCGCACGCCTGGGGCGTCCCGGTCCGGCGGGACCCCGGGCCGCGTATCGTGAGCGTCGCCGACAACTACGACCGGCTGCGCTACACCGCCGCGGCGGTGACGCGTGACCGCCGGTACAGCCGCTACGTCGACGATGCGCGCATGCTCCGCTCGCACACCACCGCCCGCATCCCGGCCCTGCTCGACGACACCAGGCAGCGGGAGGTCTTACTCAGCGTGCCCGGCGTCTGCTACCGCCGGGACGCGATCGACCGTCGCCACGTGGGCGAACCGCACCAGCACGACCTCTGGCGGATCCGCCCCGAGGGCGCACCGCTCGCCGACGCCGACCTCGTCGACATGGTCCACCGCGTCGTCGAGGCGGTCCTTCCCGGCCGGGCGATCACCACGCCGCCCAGCCCGCACCCGTACACCCTGAACGGCCGGGAGATCTACGTGGACGGCGTCGAGATCGGCGAGTGCGGGCTCGCCCACCCGGAGGTCCTCCGCGGATCCGGGCTGGCCGCCGCCGCGACCGGCCTCGCCATGGGCCTCGGCCTCGACCGGATCACCATGCTGGTCAAGGGGATCGACGACATCCGCCTCCTGCGGTCGACCGATCCGCGCGTGGCGGAGCAGATGCGCGACCTCGCGCCGTACCGGCCGGTCTCGGCCATGCCACCGACGGCGCGCGACCTGTCCATCGCCGTCGCCGACGACCTCGACGTCGAGTTGCTCGGCGACCGGGTGCGGGCCCTGCTGGGCCCGGACGCCGACGCCGTCGAGGAGGTCACCGTCCGCTCCGAGACGGCGTACGCGGACCTGCCCGACTCGGCCCGCCGGCGGATGGGCCTCGCGCCCGGGCAGAAGAACGTGCTCGTACGGGTCGTCCTGCGCGACCTCACCCGCACGCTGTCCACAGCGGAGGCCAACGCGATCCGGGACCGGATCTACGCCGGTCTCCACGAGGGCAGCGCGTACGAGTGGGCCGCCACCTAGCGCACAGCGGCCGGGTCCAGGACGGAGTCGAGCCGGTGCGCGGGCGGCACCGGCGCGACCCCGGCCGGGTCGATGATGTGCGGCGTCGTCACTGCGCGTCGTCGACGCCGTCGATCGGCAGGCACACCTTGAAGCGGGTGTCCCCGGGCTGCGAGCTCACCCTGATGTCGCCGTGGTGCTTGTTCACCACGATCCGGTAGGAGATATCCAGGCCGAGCCCGGTGCCCTCGCCCACCGGCTTGGTGGTGAAGAACGGCTCGAAGATCCGCGGCCGGATGTCGTCGGGGATGCCCGGACCCGTGTCGCCGACCTCCACGATCAGGTTGCTGTTCTCCCGGTAGGTGCGCAGGGTCAGCGTGCCGGAGTCGCCCATCGACGACAGCGCGTTGTCGATGAGGTTGGTCCAGACCTGGTTGAGCTCGGCCGCGTACACCGGGATCGGCGGCAGCGACCGGTCGAACTCCTTGACCACCTCGACGCCTGGAGGGATCTTCGCCTTGAGCATGACCAGCGTGGCCTTCAGCAGCTCGTGCACGTCGACGGTCCGGTGCGGCGAGCGGTCCAGCTGCGAGTATTGCTTGGCCGCGGCCACCAGCCCGGAGATCCGGGTGACCGAGTCTTCGATCTCCGTCATCAGCATCTCGGTGTCGATCGTGTAGGCCAGCCAGCGCACCGCGCCCTCGAGGTAGTCGGCGCCGACCGTGTCGCCGACCTTCTGCAGCCAGTCGGGGTCGACACCGCCGGCCACGAGCGTCGGCGCGATGTCCCACGCGCCCGCGATGTCGCGCTCGTCGAGCCAGTCGGCCAGCGCATCCTCGGCGTCCGAGGTGGCGATGGGCGACAGCTCGGGGGCGGTCGCGGCCCGCTTGGCCGCCTCCTCCTGCAGTTCGACCAGGTTGCGCAGCCGACTGCCGTCGAGCCGGCCGTCGGCGATCATGGCGAGCTTCGCCCGCATGCCGGCGACCCGGGTGCGCAGCACCGACGTCGCCCGTACGGCCGCCGCCGCCGGGTTGTTGAGCTCGTGGGTCAGGCCGGCGGACAGTGAGCCGAGCGCGAGCAGCCGCTCCCGTTCGGAGATCACCGTCTGCTGGTTGCGCATCCCGAAGAACAGGCCCTCCAGCAGGTGCATGGCCATCGGGAACCACTGCCTCATGGTCGTCGCCATGAAGGAGGCCGGCAGCGTGAACGTGTCGACGTCGGTGATCGCGTGCATGCTGTTGAGGTAGATCTGGTCGATGTTGTCGATGTACGCCTGCATCGCGCCGCCGTAGACGCCACGCTGGCTGGTGCGGGAGACCTCCACGTCGTCGCCGCGGATCTTACGGCTGAGCGAGACCGTGCCGTTGACCACCACGTAGAAGCAGGTAGCCGGGTCGCCCTCGCGGTAGATGGCCGTGCCGGCTTCGAAGTGCTCCATCCGGCCCTGCTCGCACAGGTACTCGAGCTTGTCGTCCTCGAGCTTTTCGAAGAGGAACAGCGTGCGCAGCTCGTCCGGGGTGCAGACGGGGGGGACCGTGTTGACTGTCATTGTGCCTCCAGGTAGCGGTGCACCAGCGAGACGGCCATCGCGCCCTCGCCGACGGCGGAGGCGACCCGCTTGACCGAGTCGGACCTGACGTCGCCGGCCGCGAACACGCCGGGAACGCTGCTTTCCAGGTGGTAGGGGTCGCGTGGCAGCGACCACCCGCCCGGCCGCTTGCCGTCGGCGAGCAGGTCGGGCCCGGTCAGCACGAAACCGTTCCGGTCGCGGGCCACCGTGCCGTCGAGCCAGTCGGTGTGCGGCTGCGCGCCGATGAAGATGAACAGCCACGAGGTGTCGGCCGGCCGGGTCTCGCCCGTGCGGGTGTCGCGCAGCACCAACCGCTCGAGGTGGTCGTCGCCCGCGCAGGAGCAGATCTCCGTGTAGGGGTGCACGTGGACGTTGCCGATGCCGTCGAGCTGGTCGATCAGGTATTGCGACATCGACCGCGTGAGGTCGGCGCCGCGGATGATCAGGTTGACCCGGCGCGCGTACCGCGAGAAATAGACCGCCGCCTGGCCCGCCGAGTTGGCTCCGCCGACGACGTAGACGTCCTGGTCCTTGCAGTTGGGCGCCTCGGTCGCGGCCGAGCCGTAGAAGACCCCGCGGCCCTTGAAGTCGTCGAGGCCGGGCGCGTCGAGCATCCGGTAGGAGACGCCGGTGGCGAGCACGACGGCGTGCGCCGCGATCTCCGCGCCGTCGTCGAAGCGCAGCACCCGGGTGGCGCCGCGGGGGTCGAGGCCGGTGGCTTCGCGGGTGGTGAGCAGCTCGGCCCCGAACCGTACGGCCTGTCGCCGCGCGCGATCGGCCAGCTGCGAGCCGGAGACGCCGTCGGGGAAGCCGAGATAGTTCTCGATCCGGCTGCTCTGCCCGGCCTGGCCGCCGGTGGCGCGGCGCTCGACGAGGACCGTGCGCAGGCCCTCGGACGCGCCGTAGACGGCCGCGCCGAGGCCAGCCGGCCCGGCGCCCACGACCACCAGGTCGTAGAAGTCCTTGGCCGGGGTGGTCGCGAGCCCGACGTTGGCGGCGAGCTCACCCTCCGACGGCTGTACCAGCGACTTGCCCTCGGTGGTCACGACCAGCGGAACGTCGCTCTCGGTGACACCGGCCGCGGACAGCAGCCGCGCGCCCTCGGGCTCGTCGGCGAGCAGCCACCGGTAGGGCACGAGGTTGCGGGCGAGGAAGTCGCGCAGCTTGTACGACGGCGCCGACCATCGATGACCGACGATCCGCACCTCGGTCGTGGCCGCCTCCGGCGTCTGTTGCCAGATGTCGAGCAGCGCGTCGATGACCGGGTAGAGCTTCTCCTCCGGCGGATTCCAGGGCTTGAGCAGGTAGTGGTCCACATCGACCAGGTTGATCGCGTCGATCGCCGCGTCGGTGTCGGCGTACGCGGTCAGCAGCACGCGGCGGGCGCGGGGGAACAGGTCCATCGCGGCTTCGAGGAACTGGATGCCGTTCATGCGTGGCATCCGGTAGTCGGCGAGCAGCACCGCGACCTGCTCGCCACGCAGCTTGATCTCCCTGAGCGCGTCCATCGCCTCCTGGCCGGAGCTGGCGCGCACGACCCGGTAGCGGTCGCCGTAGCGACGGCGAACGTCGCGGGCGACGGCCCGGGAGACAGAGGGGTCGTCGTCGACCGTGAGGATCGCGGGGTTCGCCATCCGCCTAGTCTATTTCGCTGCCCGGCCAGCGTTCAGGCGGTGCGAGGCGGGCGGGCTACGCTGGCCGCGAACATTGACCGGATCGGTCCGCCACCGGTCGAGATCTAGCCTACCCCGCACCCCTTCCCGCCGCGACGATGGACGCATGACCACCGCGCTGATCGTGATCGACGTCCAGGAGTCCTTCCGCGTCCGCCCGCTGTGGCGGGCCATCGACAATCCCGACCTCGTTCAGCACGTCAACCGCCTCGTCGACGCCTCGCGCGGCGCCGGTGACGCGGTCGTCTGGGTGCTGCACAGCGAGCCCGGCACGGGCAACCCGTTCGACCCGGCGAGCGGCCACGTCCGGCTCCTCGACGGAGTCCGTCCGCCCGCGCCCGGCGAGCCGATCCTGCTCAAGACCTCGCACAACGCGTTCACCACCACAAACCTCCAGCAGTGGCTCACCGAGAAGGGCGTACGGCGGATCGTCGTGTGCGGAATCCGGACCGAGCAGTGCGTGGAGACGACCGCGCGGGTGGGCTCGGACCTCGGGTTCGAGGTGGTGTTCGTGACCGACGCTACTGCGACCAACCCGATCGCCCACCCCGACGCTCCCGCGGACCAGACGGTCGAGGAGCTCGTCGCCGACCCCCGCACGCTGTCGGCCGCCGACGTCCGCGAGCGGACCGAGCGGGTCCTCGCCGGCCGGTTCGCGAGCATCCGTACGGTGGACGACCTCGCGGGTCATGCGATGATGACCGGATCGTGACCAGGGTCGCCTTCCTCCTCGTGCCCGGCCTGCACCTGCTCGACCTGGCCGGGCCGGCGCAGGTCTTCTCCACCGCCCGCGACCTCGGCCACGACTACGCGCTGAGCTATGTCGGCGAGCGCGCCGAGGTCCCCAGCGCCCAGGGCGTGGCGTTGCGGGCCGCCACCACCTGGCCCGAGCTGACCGTCGACGACCTCATCGTCGTGCCCGGATGGCGGTCGCCGACGCTGCGCGACACGGGCCGGCTGGAGCCGGCCACCCTGCGCCGGCTTCTCGATCACCACCGGGCCGGCGGCACTGTCGCGAGCGTCTGCGCCGGCGCCGACGCGCTGGGCCGCGCCGGCCTGCTCGACGGCCGGCGCTGCACCACCCACCACGACCTGCAGGACGAGCTGGCCCGCCGCTACCCGAAGGCCACCGTCGTGCGGGACGTGCTGTACGTCCTCGACGGCCGGGTGGTCACCTCGGCGGGCATCGCAAGCGGCATCGACCTCGCGTTGCACCTCGTCGCCGCCCGGCACGGACCGGCGGTCGCGGCCCGGGCCGCGCGGGAGATGGTCGTCTACGCCCGCCGCAACGGCGACGAATGGCAGGACAGCGCGATGCTGCGGCACCGCGGCCACCTGAGCGACGCCGTCCACCGGGCCCAGGACCTGATCGACGCCCGGTACGCCGACCCGCTGCCGCTCGCCGACATCGCCGCGGCGTGCGGGGTGAGCGAGCGGACGCTGACCCGCCGGTTCGGCGCGGCCACCGGGTTGACCCCGCTGGCCTACCAGCAGACGCTGCGGGTCGAGCGCGCCGAGCACCTCATCGGGCACGGCGCCACCGTGGCCGCGGCCGCGCACGCGGTCGGCTTCGCGGACCCGCGCATGCTGCGCCGCCTGCGGGCGCGGGTCATGCTCGCACCGTCTCCGGGTACTTGAGCCCGGTGCCGGTGTTGAGAACGAGGACCCGCTCACCTCTCGCGATCCAGCCGTCCTCGCGCAGCAGGCGGGCCGCGCTCAGACAGGCCGCGCCCTCGGGGCACAGCCACCGGCCTTCGGCGGTGGCGAACGCGCGCAGCTCGGCCAGCAGGTCGGCGTCGTCGACCGCGACGGCGGTGCCGCCGGTGTCGGCGAGCGCGTCGAGGATCAGCTCGTCGCCGAGCGGCGCCGGCACGGTGATGCCGAACGCGACCGTCTGCGCGTCCGTCCATGGTTCGACCCGCCGGCGGCCGGACGCGAACGCCCGCACGACGGGCGCGCAGCCGGTCGACTGCACCGCCACGAGCCGTGGCGGCGGTGCGCCGCGGTCGATCCAGCCGAGGGCGCGCAGCTCGTCGAGCGCCTTGCGGATGCCGATCAGGCCGACACCGCCGCCGGTCGGGTACAGGATCACGTCCGGCGTCCGCCAGCCGAGCTGCTCGCACAGCTCGTACCCCATGGTCTTCTTGCCTTCCAGCCGGTACGGCTCGCGCAGCGTGCCCACGTCGAAGATCGCGCCATCGGCCTCAGCCACGAGCGCGGCGATGTGCCGGCCGGCGTCGTTGATCAGGCCGTCGATCAGGCGCAGGTCGGCGCCGGCCGCCCGGCACTCGCGGCGGGTGATCTCCGGTGCCGCGAGCGGCATGGCGATCGTGGACCGAAGGCCGGCGCGGGCGGCGTAGGTGGCCCATGCGGCGCCGGCGTTGCCGTTGGTGGCCATGGCGACGTGGCGTACGCCCAGCTCCTGGGCGCGGGAGACGCCGACGGCGGCGCCGCGGGCCTTGAACGAGCCGGTCGGCAGCAGCCCCTCGTCCTTGACGAGCAGGCGGGCCACGCCGATCGCCGCACCGTAGCGCGGTGCCGGCCACAACGGCGTCCAGCCCTCGCCGAACGTCGTGCGGTGCGCGTCGTCGGCGAGCGGAAGCAGCTCGCGGTAGCGCCAGAGATCGGCCGGCCGCCCCGCGATGTCGCGCGGCGTGACGGCGGCCCGGACCGCCTCGAGGTCGTAGCTGGCCAGCAACGGCGAGCCGCATGGCTCGCCGGCGCGCGGGGCAGCGGCGGAGCACAGGTTCTGCGGAACGCCGGCGTCGTACGCCGTCCCGCACCGCGGGCAGTCGAGGCAGGTGAGGAACACCCTTCTACAGCCAGTGGTTGTCGTGGCGGAGGTAGAAGTCCTGCTTCTCCTCCTCGCTCATCCGCGCGAGTTCTCGGATGCCTTCGAAGTAGCCCTCGCGCGGCGCGCCCGGCGCGAACAGGATGAGCATCGACGCCGGCTCGCCGGACTCGTTGCGGAAGGCGTGAATGCCGCCCTCGGGCACGTAGAGGAAGTCGCCCGG
>DATDJX010000195.1:0-3515 GCA_036520275.1 Asanoa sp. | reverse complement strand
GATCGGGGCCGTCATTGCCTCGTACACGCTCGTTGACTCCGAGGGTGTCGAGCGGGCCGATCCGATCGCCTACCTCGCGCTCGTCGTGGCGCCGTGCGCGCTCGTTTACCCGTTCGTCGCGAAGACGCGCCCGGATGTGGGAGTGAGGACGGCGCTCACGGCGGCGGCGACGTTCGGCGCGTTCCTCATGGTGCTCGCCGCGTTCCGGCTCGCGCCCGCGGCGCCGGTGGCCGCGGTGAGGGAGAGCAGCGTCGTGATCGCCGCCATCCTCGCCGCCGTCGTTCTCCACGAGAGGGTGGACCGGTGGAGGCGGGCGGGTGCGGTGGCGGTCGCCGGGGGAGGGGCCGCGATAGCGCTGAGCGGCTAGACCGCCGGCGGTCGCCCTCGATGCTCGCGCGCGAGCGGGGCCGCTCGCGCCCTAGTCTTAATAAGGCAGCGGGCCGCCGGCGGCTTCCAGGATCGTGTCGTAGAGCTCCTTGCTGACACTCAGGTTCGCCTTCACGACGTTCTCGAACTCGTGGGGGTCGTTGCGGAGGTCGCAGAGCGTGCGCTCGTTCCCCTGGTTGTCGCCGATCAGCACCCAGTCGTCCGTGCGGATGTAGAAGCGGTTGTACATGCCGCCGTAGTGGAAGTCGCGCTTCTGCGCGGGCTCCTCGCCGTTCATCGCGACCGAGAGGTTCGCGCCCTCCATCCACGCCGGCGGGTCGATGCCGACCATCGACAGCGCGGTCGGGCCCACGTCGTGGGTCGAGGCGAAGTACTGGCTCACGCCCCCGGCCGCGCGGTCGTCCGGGTGGACGATCACGAACGGCACCTGGGCCAGCTCCGGGTGGAGCTGCGAGGGCACCTTGCCCGTGTAGCCGCGCTCGCCGAGCAGGTAGCCGTGGTCGGCCAGCAGCAGGATCACCGTGTTCCTGTGGAGACCCAGCTCGTGGAAGCGCTCCATGAAGTGGCCGAGCCAGTGGTCCATCATCGTGACCTCGCCGGCGTACGCTGCGTGGAGACGGCGCAGCAGCTCCGGCGTGAAGTTGCGCGCGAAGCCGTACGGTGTGACTCCCACCTCCTGGCCGTCGTAGCCGGGATCGCCGTACAGGTCGAGGTACTTCTTGGGGGTGCTCCAGGGCTCGTGCGGGTCGAAGCAGTCGATCGTCAGCGCGAACGGCTGGCGGCGGCGCGCGTCGTCGAGCAGGTCGCGCGCGCCCATGAAGACGCGCGCGGCGCAGGTCTCCTCCTCCTCGCGTCCCTCGCCGGTGTTGGCGAGGTACTTGCGCATACCCGTGATGTAGCGCTCGTCGCGGAGGAACGGCGGCAGCCAGTGGTTCACCTCGTCCATTGAGACAGTGTCCGGCGACTGCCGGAAGCCCGACTGGCCCACGATCGTCTCCCAGCGGTGGAACGTATTGCGAAACGGCTCGAACGGTCCCATGAACGCCAGGAACGGGTTGTCGCTCACCTGCGCGGTCCAGTAGCCGTTGTCCTTCAGAACGGTCGTGAAGGTCTTCTGCGGGTCGTCGATCGGCAGCCAACCGGGGCTCGTGCCGATCACCGGGTTCGGCTTCCAGTTGCGGAACGGGAAGATCCGGCGGCTCCCGAAGATCGAGCGCCGCGCCGGCACCGTGACCATCGCCTCCGGAAACGCCCGGTTGAAGCGGAGCCCGCGGTTCGCTAGCGCGTCGATGTTGGGGGTCTGGATCTGCGGCGAGCCGTACGCGCCCACGTGGTCGGGGCGCAGGCTGTCGATGATCAGGACGAGGACGTTCATCTGCCCGTCGTCGGCGGAGGCGTTGTCGTCCGTGTTGCATCCCGCCGCCGGCAGGATCGCGGCGCCGGCGGCCCCCGCGGCGCCGGCCTGCAGCAGTCGCCGGCGGGTCAGGCGTGCATCCACGCGGCGGGAGAGTAGCGGGGCGCCAAGCGGGCGCGGGGGCTCAAACCCGGTCCGGAACCGGCCGATGAAGAGGGAGTCATGGCTCGCCTTCGCTTCGCGCTGCTCACGCTCGCCGCCCTCGTCGCGTTCCCCGCGACCGCGGCCGCACAGGTGTACCTGCCCGGCCGCCTCGTCGACCCTGCGCTGATCGCGCCGCCCGCGACGATCCCGCACGCGCCGGTGGGCGAGTACCCCGAGGACTGGGCGAGGTGCGTGGCGCAGACGAACCCGGTCTGGCCGACGGCACCCGTGGGCATCGACCCGAGGGCGGTGGACCCGGCGCTCCCCAACCCGCTCCTCGGCCAGCGCTTCTTCCTCGACCGGATGGAACCCGCGTACATGCAGTGGGCACGGTGGAAGCGCGCCGGCGAGACGTCCAAGGCGGACACGATCTGGAGGCTCGCGCGCGAGCCGCGCTTCCGCTGGTTCGGCAAGTTCACGAGCCCGCGGATGCAGAAGAAGATCCGCGGCTTCCTCGACCGCGTGCAGTGCGACCAGCCGGGCACGGTGCCGCTGATGGTCGTGATGCGCCACCAGGGCAAGGGCTGCAGCGGCACCTACCGCGCGGGCGGCGAGGCCGAGGACCGGCGCACGATGAGGTGGTACGACGACTTCGCCGAGTCCGTCGGGGACGCGCGCGTCGTGATCGCCTTCGAGCCCGACTCGCTGGGCACGATCGACTGCCTGGCTCGAGACCGCCGCCAGGATCGCCTCGACGTCCTGCGCTACGGCGTCGACAGGCTGTCACAGCTCCCGAACGCCACGATGTACCTGGAGGCCGGCGCGTCCGACTGGGAGCCCGCCAGGCGCACCGCTAAGCAGCTCCGCTACATCGGCATCGACAAGGTGCGCGGCTTCATGCTGAACGTGACCCATCACGACTGGACGCGCAACAACGTCCGGCACGGCGTCGAGCTGTCGCGGCTCGTCGGCGGCAAGCACTTCATCATCAACACGTCCTACAACGGCCGTGGCCCGCTCCACTTCAAGAAGTGGATCGACAGGGCGCACCACAAGTGGCGCCGGATCAACGTGTGGTGCCACCCCGGCCTCCGCGGCCTGGGACCGGCGCCTACCACGGCCACGTCGCACCCGCTGGTGGACGCCTACATGTACATCAACCGGCCCGGCTATTCGGCCGGAGCCTGTAACGGCGGGCCGCTGCCGGTGGGCACCTGGTGGCCGGAGCGCGGCCTGATGTACGCGCAGTACGCGACCGACTGGGAGGCGCCGCCGAAGGGCACCGTCCACGGGCTCTTCAAGCGCTACTCGCTGCGGGCCCTCGGCGCGTTCGGCGGCCGCTGGAACGGCAAGGGCTAGGGCGGCCGGGCGCTCAGAAGGGCGCCGGCTCGCGGGCGCGCGGGATGCGGATGATCGGCGGGCCGGTGGCCTGGCGGCAATCGTTCAGGCGATGGATTTGGACCGTCGGGCCCGGGCGGTGGTACTCGGGCGGGTAGTAGTTGTAGGAGAGGTCGAAGCTGAACGGGACGGGGTCGGCGCCGTCGTCGTATGGGCTGAAGGTCTTCACGACCCTCGACTCCCGCTCGAGGCGGTCGTAGTAGGCGCGCGCGTCGCTGTCGCCCGTCTGGAG
>DATDJX010000194.1:0-4625 GCA_036520275.1 Asanoa sp. | reverse complement strand
GACCTGCTTGGCGCGCCGCCGGTTGGTCTCGTCGATGGCGTCGGCCATCGACGGGGTCATCTTGTCGGCGTACATGTGGACCTCGCCGGACACGTTGCGCGCCGCGCGGCCGATGGTCTGGATCAGCGAGCGCCCGCTGCGCAGGAAGCCCTCCTTGTCGGCGTCGAGGATCGACACCAACGACACCTCGGGCAGGTCGAGGCCCTCGCGGAGCAGGTTGATGCCGACGAGCACGTCGTAGTCGCCCTTGCGCAGCTCGCGCAACAGCTCGACCCGGCGCAGCGTGTCGACCTCGGAGTGCAGGTAGCGCACCCGGATGCCGTGCTCGAGCAGGTAGTCGGTGAGGTCTTCGGCCATCTTCTTGGTCAGGGTCGTGACCAGCACCCGCTCGTCGCGCTCGGTGCGCACCCGGATCTCGTGCATCAGGTCGTCGATCTGCCCCTTCGTCGGCTTGACCACCACCTCGGGGTCGACCAGGCCGGTCGGGCGGATGACCTGCTCGACGAATTCGCCGGCGGACTGCCGAAGCTCCCACGGCCCCGGCGTCGCCGACAGGAACACCATCTGCCCCACCCGCTCCAGGAACTCGTCGAACCGCAGCGGCCGGTTGTCGGCGGCGCTGGGCAGCCGGAACCCGTGCTCGATCAGGAGCCGCTTGCGGGACGCGTCGCCCTCGTACATGCCGCCGATCTGCGGCACCGTCACGTGGGACTCGTCGATCACGGTGAGGAAGTCGTCGGGGAAGTAGTCGAGCAGGCAGTTGGGCGGATCGCCGTAGGACCGCCCGTCGATGTGCATCGAGTAGTTTTCGATGCCGGAGCAGAACCCGACCTGCCGCATCATCTCGATGTCGTAGGTGGTGCGCATGCGAAGCCGTTGCGCCTCGAGCAGCTTGTTGTGCCCTTCGAGCTCGGCAAGCCGCTCGGCCAGCTCGGCCTCGATGCCCCGGATCGCCCGCTCCATCCGCTCGTTGCCGGCGGCGTAGTGGCTGTTGGGGAAGATGTAGAGGGTGTCGACCTCGCGCACCACGTCGCCGGTCAGCGGGTGCAGGTAGTAGAGCTTCTCGACCTCGTCGCCGAACATCTCGACGCGGACGGCGAGCTCCTCGTAGGCCGGGATGATCTCGAGCGTGTCGCCCCGCACCCGGAACGTGCCGCGGTTGAACGCCATATCGTTGCGCGTGTATTGAATGTCGACCAGGCGCCGCAGCAGCCTGTCGCGGTCGATCTCGTCGCCGACCGTGACCTCGACGGCCTGCTCGAGGTATTCCTGCGGGGTGCCCAGGCCGTAGATCGCGGAAACCGTCGCCACCACGACGACGTCGCGGCGGGTCAGCAGCGACATCGTCGCCGAGTGGCGCAGCCGCTCGACCTCCTCGTTGATCGAGGAGTCCTTCTCGATGTAGGTGTCGGTCTGCGGGATGTAGGCCTCGGGCTGGTAGTAGTCGTAGTACGAGACGAAGTATTCGACCGCGTTGTTGGGCAGCAGTTCGCGGAACTCCTTGGCCAGCTGCGCGCACAAGGTCTTGTTGGGGGCGAGGACCAGGGTGGGTCGCTGCGTCCGCTCGATGAGCCAGGCGGTGGTGGCGCTCTTGCCTGTGCCGGTCGCGCCGAGCAGGACGGCGTGGCGGTCGCCACGTTTGACGCGCCGCTCAAGATCGTCGATGGCGGTGGGCTGGTCGCCGGCCGGCTGGTAGTCGCTGACGACCTCGAAGCGGTTGTCGACGCGTGGGATGTCGAGCGGCATGGTCTCAACCGTACGCCGGGGGTGTGACACGATGCCGGGACCGCAGACCCCCTTCGATTATTGTCATTGTGTGCTGTAGATCACCGCGCTACCGTTTGGGGGTAGGCCGCTCGCGGCGGCCGACCGGGAACGAAGACCGGGCCTCCACACCGGCCGGTCTGGTCCCGGCGCTGTGGTTGCAGCCCCGGCACTTCGTCGGCGTGCGCACCCGACGCGGTCGCGCTGATGCGCAGACCGGCCGCCGCGAGCGCCCTTCTGTGTGATCGGCGAGGCGTCACCTCCGAACGCGCCCGGCCGCTCAACCTTGCGTGACGCTCACGGCTCGCGCCGCCGACGGCGGCCGGGATGGCCGTGTTGGTCGCGTTCGTTGCCTTGACCTCGGCTCTGCCGCCGGCCTGCCCGGTGGCGGAGCTGCCCACCCGGGGCCGGCTCGTTCGCCCAGCTCGACGGCAGCGCCGGGGCGAGGTCCCGGCGCTGCCGCGCGGCTAAGGCGTCCAGCCGGTGTCGGCCGCCCAGCGCCGGGCACGCTCGTACATCGCGTCGAACCACGGCTCCTCGGCGTCCGCGTAGTCCGCTCGGGGCAGGCCGGCGTGCCGCAGCTTGACCGCGTGGTAGGCGTCGCGCTCGTCGGGCTCGGAACGCAGGAAGTCGCGCAGCAGCAGCGCCGTGCGCCAGCCGGGCGAGCCCGCCACGCGTACGTGCAGGTTGGCGAGGCGGCCCGGGTCGGCGTTGGCGTGCAGCCGCTTGTCCCACGTGCCCGTGGCGGGCGGTTCGGGTTTGTCGCGCCATCGGCCGGGCGCCGCCGGAAAGCCCGCGGCGAGGAGCCGGCCGGCGTATGCATCCGCCTGATCGAGCGAGTCGACGGTGAGCTGCATGTCGATCACGTCCTTGGCCGGCATGCCGGGCACGGACGTCGAGCCGATGTGATCGATGCGCCGGTCGGCGCCCACGCGGTGCCGGATGCGTGCGGCGAGGCGACCGAAGTCGGCCGGCCACCGGGGGTCGTACGGGACGGCGGTCGCCACCGCGGGCGCGGTGGCCGGGCGGCCCGCCCGCAGGTTGGTCTCGAACGGCACGAGCCGGTCCCGCCACAGCGCGTCGACGGCCGCGTCGAGCGCCGGGCGCGGCCCGCCGTTGTCGAGCACGACATCGGCGGCCGCTCGGCGGATGGCGTCGTCGACCTGAGCGTCGATCCGGGCGCGCGCGTCGGCGGGGGTCATCCCCCGTTCCCGCGCCAGCCGTTGCACGCGCACGTCGCGGTCGGCGTCCACGACGACCACGAGGTGGTACGACGGTGCCATGCCGCCCTCGACGAGCAGGGGTACGTCGTTGACGACGACCGCGTCGGCGGCCGCCTGCCCGACCCTGCGCGCGGTGGCCGCCCGTACGAGCGGATGGACGATCTTCTCGAGCCGGCGCCGGGCCTCGGCGTCGCCGAACACGACCCTGCCGAGTGCCGGCCGGTCGAGGCTGCCGTCGGGGCCGAGGACCTGCTCGCCGAAGGCCGCGACCACCTGCGCCAGGCCGTCGGTGCCCGGCTCGACGACCTGCCGCGCGAGCAGGTCGGAGTCGATGACGACCGCACCGTCGGCGGCGAGACGCCCCGCGGCCGCGCTCTTGCCGGCACCGATGCCGCCGGTCAGGCCCACCATCAGCACGGCAGCCAGTCAACCACGGCCGAACGCCGGAAGGCCCCGCCCGGTGTCCCGGGTGGGGCCTTCCGTGGTGTCGCGTGCGGCTTACTTGCCGCCGGCGAGCTTCTCCCGCAGAGCGGCGAGCGCCTCGTCGGTGGCCAGCGTGCCGGACGGCTCCTCAGCGGGCCGGGTCGGAGCCGCGGTCGATTCGGACGCCGCGGCACCGCCAGCAGCGGCGGGTGCGCCGGCCGGGGTCGAGGCCGCCTCCGCGTCGGCGGCCCGGGAGGTCTGCACCTGCTTGGTGTGCGCCTCCCACCGCTGCCGCGCCTCGGCGTACTGCTGCTCCCACGCCTCGCGCTGCTTGTCATAGCCCTCGAGCCACTCGCCCGTCTCCGGGTCGAAGCCTTCGGGGTAGATGTAGTTGCCCTCGTTGTCGTACGTCGCCGCCATGCCGTAGAGGGTCGGGTCGAAGTGCTCCTCGCCCTCGACGAAGCCCTCGTTGGCCTGCTTGAGCGACAGCGAGATGCGCCGGCGCTCCAGATCGATGTCGATGACCTTGACCATGACGTCGGAGCCGACCTGGACGACCTGCTCCGGGATCTCCACGTGGCGCTCGGCGAGCTCGGAGATGTGGACCAGGCCCTCGATGCCGTCGTCGACCCGGACGAACGCGCCGAACGGCACCAGCTTGGTGACCTTGCCCGGCACGATCTGCTGGATCGCGTGGGTGCGGGCGAACTGGCGCCACGGGTCTTCCTGGGTCGCCTTGAGCGACAGCGAGACCCGCTCCCGGTCGAGGTCGACGTCGAGGACCTCGACCTCCACCTCCTGGCCGACCTCGACCACCTCGGACGGGTGGTCGATGTGCTTCCAGGACAGCTCGGAGACGTGCACCAGACCGTCGACGCCGCCGAGGTCGACGAACGCCCCGAAGTTGACGATCGAGGAGACCACGCCCTTGCGGACCTGGCCCTTCTGCAGCTTGTTAAGGAACTCGGTGCGCACCTCCGACTGGGTCTGCTCAAGGTAGGCCCGGCGGGACAGGACCACGTTGTTGCGGTTCTTGTCCAGCTCAATGATCTTCGCCTCGAGCTCCCGACCGACGTACGGCTGCAGGTCGCGGACGCGGCGCATCTCGACGAGGGAAGCGGGCAGGAAGCCGCGGAGACCGATGTCGAGGATCAGGCCGCCCTTGACGACCTCGATGACGGGGCCCTTGATCGTCTGACCGGACGCCATCGTCTC
>DATDJX010000193.1:0-2134 GCA_036520275.1 Asanoa sp. | reverse complement strand
CCGCCTCCTCCACCAGCGCCGACACGGTCGCCGCCTCGTAGCCGTGCTCCGCGATCAGTCGCTCCGCGGCGTCGAGCACCGCTTCACGCGACCGGGCCCCGCGACGGTTCGGCGTGACGTCGCCGCTCGATCGCAGCGTGGAGCTCACGGAGAGGATTGTAGTTGACATTCCATAACTTCTGTAACGTCCGTATCAAATGTTCAGCCGAGCCGACGGAGGCCGAGCCGGCGTGCGCGCTCTCATCCCCCAGCTGATCGACTTCCTCGATGCCCACCGCGTCGGCGTGTTGGCCACGGTCGACAAGGTGGCGATGCCTCGCCAGTCGGTTGTCTACTACGTGCGAGAGGAGCAGCGGCTCCTAATCTCGACGGAGTCCAAGCGCCTCAAGGCGCGCGACGTCCTGCGCTCGGGGTGGGCCTCGCTCTGCGTCCTCGGGCATGAGCGGCCGTATCCGTCCGCCGTCTTCTCGGGCCCGGCCGAGATCCTCACCGAGGGCATCGGCCCCGCGACGGCCGCGATCGTGCACCGCATCGCCGGCCTGCCGGAGCCGCCGCAGGCGCAGAGCGACGAAGCGCTGGCGGTCATCGACCGCGTGATTCTGGCGATCACCGTCGAGGCCGTGACGGCCGTCAACTACCTGCCGGCCGCGAACGAGGGAGCAGCCTCGTGAACCGCGACTCGGACTGGCGACGCTGCTGCTCGCGCCGGCGCTGGACGGCGGCCACGGCTACGGGCGCGAGTGCCACGCCGCAAACCGTCCCCGCGATCGTGTCCGACGGGTAATGCACGCCGGTGTGCACGCGCGAGTAGGCGACGAGCGACGCGACGACGCCGAGAGGGACCCCGAACTGCGGCCAAGCGGCGCCGACGCCGCTGGCGAAGGCGAAGGCCGACGCGGCATGGCCCGAGGGCCAAGACGTCGAGCGCGGCATCGTGACATGGCGCGCGACTGGAATGTCGTACATCTGCCTGTCCGGCCGTCGTCGGTTGCCAATTGGCTTGAGCACCAGGTTGACGACGGCAGACGTGAGCGCGATGGACGTCAACCCGTTCTCGGCGGCGCGGCGGCCCCGCTTGCCGCCGCATGCCGCGAGCGCCGCGGAGCAGCCGAGCCAAAGCCGCGAGTAGCTCGCCGCGCGGGAGAGCCGGCGAAGTGCCGCGTCCATCCCGGGGGTCGGCGTCACAGCGATCGCCGCGTAGACGGCCAGGTCGAGCTTGTTCAGCTCATCCCCCCACGTCCGCGGGCTTCGCACGCCCGGGCGGTCCGCCGCCTGGCTCATGACGTGTGGATAGCGGCTTCCGGGGGCGCGCGGTGAATCGAGCGCTTCCGACCGAGTACCGCCACAGTTGGAGACGCGCCAACGCGCCAGAGCGACCGGTGCTCTTCATCAACCCGAGGTCGGGCGGCGGGAGGGCCGGAAGCGCGCGGCTTGCCGAGGTGGCGCGTGAGCGGGACATCGAGCCCGTCGTTCTCGATCCGGCCGATGACCTCGGCGCCCTCGTCGAGGACGCTGCCGCCGACGGCGCCGATGTGCTCGGCATGGCCGGGGGAGACGGATCGCTTGCGGTGGTGGCGTCCGCTGCCAGCGCCCATGGCATCCCGTTCGTGTGCGTTCCCGCCGGGACCCGGAACCACTTCGCCCGCGACCTGGGCCTGGACCCGGACGACCTTGTCGGCGCGCTCGACGCGTTCACCGACGCGCTCGAAGCGTCGATCGACCTCGGCGACGTGAACGGCCGACCCTTCCTCAACAACGTCTCGCTCGGCGTCTACGGGACGGCCGTGCAGCGGGACAGCTATCGCGATGCGAAAGCGCGCACACTCTTCGAGACGGCGGCGGAGGCGCTCGGTCCGAGCGCGGCGCTGCCCGGGGTGCGCCTGGTCGACGACCTCGGGGTCGTGCACACCGATCCCGCGGTGATCCTGGTGTCCAACAACCCCTACGCGCCGCGTCGTCCGGCAAGGACCGGGATGCGTCCCGTCCTCGACAGCGGGCGGCTGGGAGTCCTGGTGCTCTCCCGGCCGGGCGGACCGCCGCGGCGGCCGGGCCACGTATGGACCGCGCGCTCCCTCGACGTGACCGCCAGCGACGCCGTGACCGCGGGCGTGGACGGAGAGGCAATCCGGCTCGA
>DATDJX010000192.1:0-2632 GCA_036520275.1 Asanoa sp. | reverse complement strand
GGGGCGAGCCGGGTGAGCCCGAGCTCGCCCAGCGACCGCGTGCGCAGGATCTCGGCGAGGAGCGCCGGCTGCGCGGTGTGCAGGACGCAGCGCACCGACCGCACCGTGACCGCGCCGTGCCGGCGGCCCGCGTCCTCGATGAGGACCTCGAGCACCTGGGGGAGCGCGCGGCCCGCGGCGACCGCGGCCAGGGCGTTGCGCAGGCCCTCCGGCGTGCCGCCGGCGTCGAGCGCCGCTCGCACCGACGCCGGCGTGAACCGCCAGGTGGCGGCGGCGCCGGTCGACTCGCGCACCGCGGCGGCGTCGAGCAGCGCGGCCAGCTCGCCGGTCGGGATGCCGGTCACGACCACGGTCAGGTCGGCCCGGAACACCGCCTCGTCGACCGGCGCGGGCAAGAGCTCGTCGGCGGCCTTGCGCAGCGCCGCCCCGCCCTCCCGCAGCGCCGAGCCGAACGGCGTCAAAGCGCCGAGGGCGACCGCGCCGACCAAGCGCCCCTCGGCGAGAAGGCCGGCGACGAGGCGCGGGTACGCCGTTGCCGGCGCCAGTGTCGGGAGCCGCCAGCGCAGCGCCGCGGCGAGGTCGGCCTCGTTCGCGTAGCCGCGGCCCCCCGGGAGCTCGCCGAGCAGCATGACGAGCGCGGTCCGCAGCGCGGCAGCCGTCGAGCCTGCCGGCCCGCCTGTCGCGACCCGGTCGCCGGCGCGCTCCGGGGGCACTCCGGCCACTGTGGACAGCGTGGGCCAACGCCCGGCCAGGGACACGAACCGGCCGGCGGGTTGGTCGGCATACCACGCGTCGTACGCGTCGGTGGGTACGAGCGATCCGGCGCCGGCCGGGGCGAGCAGACCGGCGGCGCGGGCGAGCTCGACGCACACGCGTACCCGTTGCTCGTCGCCGCCGGCCGCGGCCGCCAGCCGGCGCGCCTCCGGCAGGCCGACGTCGCCGGTCTTGCGCAGCGCCACCGGCGCGGCGCCGACCACCGCGGCCACCGTCTCGACCAGCGCGATGGCGGCGGTCGTGGCCTCATCCGTGACGGCGGCCGCGGCGGCCTCGGTGACCGCGACCTCGGGCGGCGTCGGGTGGAACGGCGCGCCACGGTCGAGCCGCCCGACGCCGGCCGCCATCCCGGCCGTCCACAGTGCACCCCCCATGCGCAGGTCGCCGGCGTCGTCCGTCCAGACGATGGCCCGGTCGGCGAGGTTGCGCAGCGTCGCGGCGAGGTCGGGGTCGCCGGTCGTCCGCCCGATCGCGGCCGCCAGCCGCTCGCGGGGCACCGCCGGGCCGCCCAGCGCCGCCATCGCCTCCACCACCTCGAACGCCGGCAGCGACAGCGTCGTCAGCGCCGCGTAGACCGAGTGGTTCAGCTGCAGGCGGGCCGCGAGCCCGCCCAGGTCGGCGACGAACGGCGGCTCGAGCGTGTCGCGTCGGTGGGCGAGGATCGTGGCGAGCTCGTCGGCGGTGCGGGCGGTGAGCCAGCGGACCAGCGGGGACGCCACGGTCCGACAGCATTGCGCACCGCCCGGTGCTGGTCAAACACCCGGGACGGTAGTTTGCGAGGGTGGCTGAAGAGATCCTTCACGACAATCCTCGCTTCGGCGAGCAGGGCGGACTGCTGACCTACGGCGACTACCTGCGCCTGACCGACCTGCTCGACCAGCAGGTGCCCGAATCCGACCCGCCCGCCCACGACGAGCTGCTGTTCATCACCATCCACCAGGTCTACGAGCTGTGGTTCAAACTGCTGCTAGCGGAGCTGACCGACGCCCGGGACCGGATGCTCGCGGGTGAGACGTACCTGCCGCGCGTCCGGCTGGAGCGCTGCCACGTCATCGAACGCGTCCTGGTGGGCCAGGTCGACGTGATCGACACGATGACGCCGCAAGACTTCCTTGCCTTCCGGACCAAGCTGGCGCCGGCGTCGGGCTTCCAGTCGGCGCAGTTCCGGGAGATCGAGTTCCTGTCGGGGCTCAAGGACCCCGGCTACCTGCGGCGGTTCCGGGGACTGCCGGCCGCGGAGCGCGAGCGCCTCGACCGCCGGCTCGCGGAGCCGAGCCTGTGGGACGGCTACCTCGCGGTGCTGGCCAAGGCCGGGTTCGCCGTCGGGACGGCCGAGCAGCGCTTCGCCGCGTACGGCAAAATCGCCCACGACCGGGAGCGGTACGGGCCGCTCTGGGACCTCGCCGAGGCCTTGGTGGCCCACGACCAGGCCTTCGCCCTGTGGCGAGCCCGCCACGTGCTGATGGCCGAACGCCAGATCGGCACCAAGCCGGGGACCGGCGGCTCCGCCGGCGGTGCCTACCTGCGCTCCCGCGTCGAGCTGCGCTTCTACCCCGAGCTGTGGGAGCTCCGCAGCCGCCTCTGATACCTCCGGCGGCATCACCAGGTCCGCTGCGATTCCCGGAGCTGATGCCGTGGGTGGCATCGGCCTCGCGCCCGGCCCGGGCCGATGGTGGGACGGGCGTCGGCTCGGATGCGGGGCGGTGTGATGCCCGTTCGCAGCATCAGGTCGGTTGGGGTTGCGGGACTGATGCCGTGGTGGCATCGGCCTCGTGCCTGGCCCGGGCCGCTGCCGCCGCGGGTATCGGCTCGGATGCGGGTGGTGTGATGCCGTTCGCGGCATCAGGTCGGTCGGGAT